>CAZHRY010000004.1:39647-59105 GCA_964535065.1 uncultured Actinomycetes bacterium | reverse complement strand
ACCAAGGTGCTCGCGGTCACGGGGATGTCGAACGCGCTGGGCACGATCACACCCCTGCAGGATCTGATCGCGGCGGCTCACGCCGTAGGAGCGGCCGTGGTGGTGGACGGAGCCCAGAGCGCTCCGCACCTGGCAACAGACGTGGTGGCCCTGGATGCGGACTTCTTCGCATTCAGCGGGCACAAGATGCTCGGTCCAACCGCTTCCGGAGGACTCATCGCGAAGCGCGAGCGTCTGGAGGAGATGGATCCGATGTTCGGAGGCGGCGACATGATCCGGGAGGTGTTCCACGATCACGCCACCTGGAACGACGTTCCCTACAGGTTCGAAGCGGGAACGATGCAGGTCGCCCAGCAGGTTGGTCTGGCGGCGGCCGTGGACTATCTAGCGTCGCTAGGCATGGACGCCGTCCGCGGGCACGAGGAGGAGCTGACGAGCTATGCGCTCGACGCGCTCCAAGAGGCCGGCGCCACCGTCTTCGGGCCGAAGGACACGTCCATCCGGGGCGGGGCCGTGAGCTTCTGGTACAAGGACGTCCATCCGCACGACATCGCAACCATCCTCAACGAGGAGGGCATCGCGATCAGAGCCGGACACCATTGCGCCCAGCTCGTGATGCGCAGGTACGGGACTCCCGCCACGGCAAGGGCCTCGTTCTACGTCTACAACACCCGGGAAGAAGTGGACGCTCTGGTGCAGGCGCTCGCCAAGGCAGGCGATATCTTCACGTTCTAGTCTTGCGGCCGCCGGCCGCGGAGGGAAACGCGTGGCGCTCGACGACATCTACAAGGAAACGATCCTCGACCACTACAAGAGTCCGAGGAACAAGCGGGAGCTGCCGGGGGCAGAGCTGAGCTGCACGCAGAACAACCCGCTCTGCGGTGACGAGATCGGGATCTTCGCGCATCTGCAGGATGGGCGGGTCGCCGAGGTCACGTTCCAGGGGGCGGGCTGCTCGATCAGCCAGTCGAGCGCCTCGATGATGACCGAGGCCGTCACGGGCAGGACGGTGGATGAGGCGCTGTCGATGGCGTCCGACTTCAGAGGGATGATGGCCGGCGAGGTGGAGCCATCCGAAGATCGGTTCGGGGATCTCGTCGCCCTGAAGGGAGTCGTGAAGTACCCGATCCGCATCAAGTGCGCGGTGCTGGCCTGGGACGTCCTGCAGCAGGCCCTCGAGGGCGCCGGGGAGGCCGCGGGCGCGCACGACCACTCGGGCTGACGCGCGGCGGGTGCTCGCGCGCCCGCGGCCTCCCCTTTAGGCTTCGCGCACGTGAAGCTACGTCCGTCGCTCGAGTGGCTGCTCGTGCTGGTCCCCGTGGCCGCCGGTCTCGAGCTGACCGGAGCCGGCGACCTCGTGATCTTCGCGACCTCGGCTGCGGCGATCCTGCCGCTGGCCGGGATGATCGGCCGCTCCACGGAGCAACTCGCCCTGCACACCGGCCCACGCATCGGCGGCCTCGTGAACGCCACGTTCGGGAACGTGACCGAGCTGATCATCGCCGTGTTCCTGATCCTGGACGACCAGACCGACGTCGTGAAGGCGTCTCTGACCGGCTCGATCCTCGGAAACCTGCTGCTCGTCCTGGGTCTGTCGTTCCTGGCCGGCGGGCTGCGTCACGAGAGGCAGCGCTACAGCGCGCATGCCGCCTCGGTGCACGCCACGTCGCTGGTGCTGGCGGTGGTTGGCCTGCTGATGCCGGCGATGTTCGTTCTCGGGAAGGGCGAAGAGAGCTTCGTGCAGCGAGAGGTCGTCTCGGGCGTCGTAGCCGCGGTTCTCATCGCGCTGTACGTCGCCGCCCTGGTCTTCATGCTGGTGACCCACGTCCACCTCTTCCACACACCGGAGGCCGGCGAGGAGCCCGCGTGGTCCAGGAGGAGGGCGCTGGGGATGCTGCTCGGTGCCACGACGCTGGTCGCGCTGATGGCGGAGTTCCTGGTCGGGTCGCTCGAGCCGGCTATCGAGTCGCTCGGGCTGTCGGAGTTCTTCGTCGGACTCGTCCTGATCCCGGTCATCGGCAACGCGGCCGAGCACTCGTCCGCCGTGCTCTTCGCACTCAGGGACAAGGTGGACGTGACCCTCGAGATAGCCATCGGCTCTTCCACGCAAGTGGCCCTGTTCGTCGCGCCGGCCCTGGTCTTCATCTCCCTGCTCGCCGGCCACCCGATGGACTTCGTGTTCACGTCGTTCGAAGTGGCTGCGGTGGGCATCTCGACGCTGCTGGTGGCGTTCATCGCGACCGACGGCGAGAGCAACTGGCTGGAGGGGGCCCAACTCGTCGGCGCCTACGTGATCATGGCCGTGTCGTTCTACTTCGTTGGTGCTGCGTGATGGCCCTAGTATCCGAGGCATGAGAAGCGGCATCGTGCGGGTGGCCGCCGTGGCGGCGCTCGCAACCGGCATGCTGGTCGTCTCCGCGCCTCAGGCGCTGGCCGCTGAAAGCATCCGCTCGTTCGACGCCCGGATCCTGATCGGCCCGGACGGGACGCTCGACGTCACCGAGACGATCGTCTACGACTTCGGCTCCTCGCAGCGGCACGGGATCTTCCGCGACCTCCGCACCCGTCTCGCCTACGACACGACCTGGGACCGCATCTACCCGCTGGAGGTCATGTCGGTCGATGTTACCGACGGCCCATCGACCTACGAGATCCAGACCGAGGGAGCCGTTACCAGGATCAAGATCGGCGATCCCGACGTCACGATCACCGGTGTTCATACGTACACGATCCGCTACAGGCTGGAGGGTGCGCTCAACGGGTTCAGCGAGCACGACGAGCTCTACTGGAACGTCACCGGCTTGGAGTGGCCCGTGGGGATGGATCGCGTGTCGATCACGGTGACTGCCCCTGGCGAGATCACGGCCGTGGACTGCTTCGTCGGTGCCCAATACTCGACGCGGCGGTGCCGCAGGGAGCGCGCGGACTCGGATGTTGCGACCTTCGGGCACAGCGACCTGTTCCCCTACGAGGGCGTGACGGTCGTCGTCGGATTCCCCAAAGGACTCGTAACTCCGGCGCCGCAACTGATATTGGAAGAACGGCCGACCCTGGCGTCGGCCTTCAAGGTGACACCGAACACGGTCGCCTCGGCTGCTGGGGTCTCGCTTGCGCTCTTCTCATGGCTCGGGTATCTGGTGTGGGCGCGCGGGCGAGACAGGCGGTTCCGAGGCTCGCAGGTTGCCCAGGTGATGGGAGGCGACGACGGCGACGAGGCCGTTCCGCTGTTCGACGCGGATACGAGCGCGCCGGTGGAATTCGCGCCTCCCGAAGGCATACGCCCCGGCCTGGTAGGCACGCTGATCGATGAGAAGGCGAACACGCTGGACGTGACCGCGACGATCATCGACCTGGCCGTCCGCGGTCACTTGATGATCCGCGAGATCCCGAAGGAGGGTTGGTTCGGCAAGCCCGATTGGGAGTTGATCCAGCTCGACACGGAGGACCCGGTCCTGCCCTACGAAGGGAAGCTGCTGAAGGGGCTGTTCCGGGACGGCAAGGAAGTCGCGCTGTCCGGTCTTCGTACGACCTTCGCGGCTCGCCTCGGGGCCGTGCAGAACGCCATGTACTCGGACCTGGTGGGCAGGAAGTGGTTCAGTGCGTCGCCCAAGAAGGTGCGCGAGAGATGGGCGCTGCGAGGCTTGGGGCTGACCCTCCTCGGAGGTGCCCTCACGGGAGGACTTGCTACGCAGCGCCTGGGTCTCGTGGGGCTTCCCGTGCTCATGGGCGGGCTCTTCCTGCTCGTCGCCTCGTCGAGGATGCCCGCACGCACGGCCAAGGGCACGGCCATGCTCCGGCGGGTTCGCGGCTTCCGGACCGTCATCGAGAAGGCCGAGACGCACATGTCTCGCTGGGCCGAGGAGGAGGGCGTCTTCACCAGGTATCTCCCCTACGCCGTCGTCTTCGGCTGCACCGACAAGTGGGCCAAGGCCTTCGAGAGCCTGGGGATCGAGCCAGACACCAGCTGGTACGCATCCTCCAGGCCGTTCATGTACATGCACTTCATCGACTCCATGGAATCCTTCACGGTGACCACCGGCGGAACGATCTCGTCCACACCCGGTGGTTCGGGCAGCAGCGGCTTCGGCGCGGGCGGCTTCTCGGGCGGGGGCGGAGGGGGCGGAGGAGGCGGTTCGTGGTGAAGGCCCCGTAGCATGGGGTCATGCGCATCGTTCTCAGCGAGGATGGCCGGGACTTCGCCCGCAGGGACTGGACCGACCTGGTGCTTGCGGATCCGTCTGGGACGTTCTTCCACCGGCCGGCCTACCTGAAGCTCTACTGGGAGGAGTTCGGCGAGTCACCCGAGCACCTGCTGCTCGCGTTCGCCGAAGAGGACGATGGAAGGCAGGTGGCCGCAGCCGCGTTCGAACGCGTGGGTGACGTACTTCGTTTCCTGGGAGGGACGGAGGTGACCGACTACATGGGCCCCGTCGGGCTGCCGCACGTCGCCGAGAGGGCCTCCAAGGAGCTGTGGGGCGCCCTCGCTGCGCGTGACGACTGGTCGAAGGCGGACCTGAGAGGGCTCGCCGAGGACAACGCCTGGACGGCGCTCCTGCGGGATGCGGCGCTGGACTCGGGGCTAGCCGTCGAGGAGACCGACGACCAGAACGGCACGGCCCCCTTCCTGGCGCTCGCTCCGTCCTGGGAGGAGTACCTCGGCGGTCTCCCGGCGAAGCTGCGTCACGAGATCAAGCGGAAGGCGAACAAGCTGACAGCCGAGGCTGGGCCGTACACGATGCACGTGGCGGGACCCGGCACGCTCCTGCCGCTGCTCGATCGGTTCGTCGAGCTGCACCGGATGAGCGAAGGACCCAAAGGCGTCTTCATGGTTCCCGGGATGGAGATCTTCTTCCGGCGCCTGGGCGAGGCGTTCCTGGATCAGGGGATCTTCAAGCTGACTTTCATCGAGGTTGGAGGAGAGCTGGCGGCCGGGACCATAGGCTTCACCTGTCACGACACCTACTACCTGTACAACTCCGCGTTCGACCGGAAGTGGGGCGGGCTTGCCCCCGGGATGGTCCTGGTCGCCGAGAACATCCGCCTGGCGATCGGCGAGGGGATCGGCGCCTTCGACCTGCTCAAGGGGGACTACGCGTACAAGTACAGGTACGGCGCCGTGCCGCGCAAGGTCCGCCGCCTGGTGGTGGGGCGCGGCTAGGGGTACGCCCGGATCGCGCGGAGTATCTGCTCGGCGAGCCCGGCGTCGGCGCCCAGGAGGATGTTCCCCGAGTCCAGGGCGTCATCGACCGACAAGCGGCGGCCGGCTATCAGGGCCAGCTGCGGCGCCCTGCCGACGATCAAGGCGTCGGGCTTCTTATCGGGGGTTGGCTCCTGCCCGGCGCCCAGGCCCCAGTGCCATGACCCGGATCCCGGGCCCGAGACGTCCACCTGGACGGAGTGACCGGAGAGGTCGAGCCCCGCCTGATCCAGCGCCCACGGGAGCATGCGGATCCCCATGTCGATGGTCAGGTAGGCGGGCCAGTGCTGCCATAAGCGCTGCCGCTCCGCGGACACGCCGTTCGTGGCTCTCATGTCTTCGCCGTGGAGGAACCACTCGACGATGCGTGACTGGAGGAGGTACTTGGCCGCGATGTCGCCCGCGAGCCAAGGGTAGCGGTTCCGCTCCCACTCCTCGTCGGACAGGCGCGAGCACAGTTCGACGAAAGACCCGGCCGCGCGCCCCCATGTCTCTATGACCTCGCGTTCGGAGAGGCCGGAGCGGCGGTTCACGGTCCAGGCGTTGAAAGCGTCCACCGAGAACGCGTCGCCGCCCGACTGGGACCGGAACTCGTCCAGTTCCTGCGCAGGCTCGCCACCCACGAGCTGAGCGGCGGCGGTGTCATGGGCTGCAAGATGGGCCATGACGTCGCGGTTCCACCAGCCGTCGGCGGCGCTGGGCATTTCCCAGGTTCCGGGATCTGCGTACTGGCACATGCGGCCGAGCCTCTGGCGTTCGGCGTGGGCGATGCCGAGCAGCTTGCGGCGACTCAGGGTCACAGTTGGCGTTCCTTTCTCCGGTCGCTTGGAACGCGCGGTTTCCCGCGGCGGACGGCGGGAATCGTACAGTCTGCCTCGATGCGCGTCCTCCTGTGCCCCGACAAGTTCAAGGGAACCCTCACCGCGCGACAGGCGGCGGAGGCTTTCGAGACCGGCTGGCTCAGGTCGCGGCCGGAGGACCTGGTGGAACTCCTGCCGCTCGCCGACGGAGGCGAGGGGACCCTGGATGCGCTCGCGACCGAGGGCAGGCGCCTCACCGTTCGCGTGACGGGCCCTCTGGGCGATCCGGTGGATGCCGAGCTGGGGATCTTGGAGCAGGGGACGGCGATCGTGGAGTCTGCCCGGGCTGCGGGGCTGCAGCTGCTGTCTCTGGAACGCCGAGATCCCAAGCGCACGACCACGAGGGGCGTGGGGGAGCTGATCCTGGCGGCGATGGACGAAGGGGCTGAACGCGTGCTCGTGTGCCTCGGCGGTTCGGCCACCAACGACGGCGGCGCCGGGATGGCCGCGGCGCTCGGGGTCTCATTCACGAACGCCGAGGGTGAACCGATCGCTCCGGGAGGCGCCGGGCTCATCGACCTCGCTCATGTGGACATGCGAGACCTGGATCCCAGGCTGGCCAAGACGGAGGTGGTGGGACTCACAGACGTGGACAACCGCCTGTGCGGTCCGGGCGGCGCGAGCAACACGTACGCGCCTCAGAAGGGAGCGACCTTAGCGGACGTGGCGCTGTTGGACCGCGCGCTGATGCACCTGGATGCCGTGGTGCAGAAGGACACGGGTAGGTACGTATCCGATGACCCTGGGGCGGGTGCGGCCGGCGGGCTAGGGTTCGGGCTGATGGTCTTCTGCGGCGCACGGCTGCGGCCCGGCTTCGAGGCAGTTGCCGAGGCGGTGAGCCTGGAGCGCCGGGCCGCAGCCGCCGACCTGGTCGTCACGGGAGAGGGCGCTCTGGACGCGACCTCGCTCAGGGGCAAGGTGGTCGGCGGTGTCCTGCGTATCGCCCAACTCGCCGGCACTCGAGCCGTCATCGTTTGTGGCCGCGCCGACGTGCGCCCCGAGGGCGTAGAAGTCGTTTCGCTCGTCGAGGAAGCCGGCGAGGAGCGAGCGGTGAACGACCCCCGCGCGTCGCTCGAGGAAGCAGCGCAGGCGCTGGCCGGGCGGCAGCCGTGAGCGGCGCGCTCGAGCGTTTCCTGGAGGCTGCCCGCGCGCGCGGCGTCGTCCCCGACGTGAAGACGTTCCCCGAGGGCACCAGGACGGCGGACGACGCCGCGCGCGCCGTCGGCTGCGAGGTAGACCGGATCGTGAAGTCCCTGGTGTTCATCGCGGACGGGAAGCCGGTCGTCGCCCTGACTTCCGGGCGGCACCGAGTGGACACGGACAAGCTCGCCCGGCTGTGCGGCGCTTCGGAAGTCCGGCGCGCCAGCCCGGAGGAGGCGAGGGAGGCGACGGGGTTCGCGGTGGGCGGAACCCCGCCGTTCGGGCACCCCTCGCCGATCCGGACCTTCATCGATCCGCACCTGATGGGGTTCGCGAGCGTGTGGGTCGCGGCCGGAAGGCCCGACAGCGTCTTCCCGCTCGAGCCGGGGCGGCTCGCGGCGCTTTCGGGCGCCTCCGAGGCGGACTTCGTTCGGTGAGGCCGGCTTCGGACGCCGCCCCGGTACAATCGCTGGTAGGACGACCGCCCGGGAACACCCCGCGCGATCGCCCGGCCAGGTCCGCCAAGCGAGATCCAGGAGGAACGAGATGCTCACGTTGACCGAAGCCGCCGCCGGCAAGGTCAAGGAACTCCTCGAAGAGGAGGGCCGCAACGACATCGCGCTGCGTGTCGCTGTGCAGCCGGGAGGCTGTTCCGGACTCCGGTATGCGATGTATCTGGACGATCAGGTCTCGGACAAGGATTCAACCGACGAGCAGTTCGGCGTGCGCCTCGTGATCGACAAGATGTCGGTCCCCTACCTGACCGAGGCTACGGTCGACTTCGTGGACACACTGGAGCAGACGGGCTTCACGATCGATAACCCAGCGGCGCAGTCGACGTGCGCCTGCGGCAACTCCTTCCACTAGGGACGCGCGGCCACGCGTGGGCTGCGCCCCACCCGGGCCTGGCGCCCGCCATGAAAGCTCGTACTCCGCCCGTCAGGCCGGCTCGTACTCCTGGTAATCCGGGAACCACATCGCGGCATCCACCGCGGGTTCGATCTCGTCATCCGCGAAGTGTCTGCCGACCCCCGTGTCGCGCGCGACCCTGACGACCTCGCAGGCGATAGCTCGCGACGCGGCTCGCAGGTCGCTCTGCGCGGGGTAGAGCGCTCCCGCGGCCATCCGCTCTTCCGGCACGAAGGCTGCAAGGGCGTCAGCGGCCGCGAGGAACATCTCGTCGGAGACCTCACGAGCCTCCGCGACTATCGCACCGAGGCCCACACCCGGGAAGATGAAGGCGTTGTTCGCCTGCCCGATCACGTGCGTGGTTCCCTCGTACTCCACGGGATCGAACGGGCTGCCCGTTGCGATCAGGGCGCGTCCCTGGGTCCACTCGAGGATGTCCGACGGGTGAGCCTCCGTCTTCGAGGTTGGGTTGGAGATCGGGAAGATGACCGGGCGTTCGGCGCGCTCCGCCATCGTCCTAAGCGCCGCCTGGGTGAAGGCGCCAGGCGTGCCGCTGGAACCGACCAGGATCGTCGGCCAGACGTGCCTGATCACCTCCGCCAGGTCGTAGCGGCTCCCTGGGGACACGTCCTCGAACCCGTGATACGCCATCTCCTCCGATCCCAGGGCGAACTCATCCTTGTCTTCGTCCAGCGGGTCGCGTCCCAGGAAGCACAGCCCCTTGGAGTCGAGCATCGCGATGGAGCGGGCCACGATCGCCTCATCCACGCCGTCCCGCAGCATCGCCGCCCTGACCAGGCGAGCGATGCCTATGCCGGACGCGCCGGCTCCGAGGAACACGATCCGCTGGTAGGCCAGTGACGTTCCCAGATGGCGGAGCGCGGCGAAGATCCCCGCGGCGATCACGCCCGCGGTTCCCTGGATGTCGTCGTTGAAGCTCGTGATCCGGTGGCGATACCTGTCGAGCAGCCGGATGGCGTTGTGCTGCTTGAAGTCTTCCCATTGCAGGAGCGCGTGGGGGAACACCTCGAGGACACCCTCCACGAATGCCTCTATGAAGCGGTCGTAGTCGTCGCCCCGCAGGCGCGGATGGCGCCACCCCAGGTACAGCGGATCCTTCAGGAGCGGCTCGGTGTCCGTCCCAACGTCCAGCGTGATCGGGAGCGTCAACGACGGGTGGATCCCGGCACCTGCCGTGTAGAGGGCGAGCTTGCCGACGGGGATACCCATCCCACCGGCTCCCAGGTCGCCCAGTCCGAGGATCCTCTCGCCGTCGGTGACGACGATGAGCCGGACATCCGTCTGACGCGCGTTCCGGAGCAGGTCGGGGATCCGCTCCATCTGGTCGGGGTTGATCCAAAGACCGCGGGGCCTGCGCAGGATGTGGCTGTACTCCTGGCACGCGCGCCCCACGACGGGCGTGTAGACGATCGGCATCAGCTCCTCGAGGTTCTCGACGAGGACCCGGTAGTAGAGGGTCTCGTTACGGTCCTGGAGCGCAGCCAGGCCGATGAACTTCTCCAGATCGTCCTCCTTGTGCCGAACGTGTTCCATCTCGAGCTCGACCTGCTCCTGCAGGGTGGTCACGCGGTTGGGCAGCAGCCCGTGAAGCCCGAAGGCATCGCGCTCGCGCTCGCTGAAGGCCGTGTCCTTGTTGAGGAGGGGGTTCTCTAGGAGTTCGACACCGCGGAACGGGATGCGCGTCCGCTCCCGCTCGGCTGTCGGCGCGCCCATGGGTCGCTCCTTCCGTCCGTGCGCGGTTGACCGCGCGTGGCTTCCACCCCCACGTTCTCGCGGCGCGGGCTAGGTGGTTACGGCCCCAGGACCCCCGGAGGCGGGGCCGGGTGGCCCTCAGTCCGGGTCATAGGCGAGGTTCGGCCTGAGCCAACGCTCCGCCTCCTGCACGCTCTCGCCCAGTCGTCGTGCGTAGTCCTCGATCTGGTCCTTGCCCAGGCGCCCGACGTTGAAGTACCGGGCTTCCGGGCGGTGGAAGTACAGGCCGCTGACGCTTGCCGCCGGGGTCATGGCGCAATGCTCCGTCAAGTCCATGCCCAGCTCTCGGGCATCGAGCAGATCGAAGAGCCTGCGCTTGAGCGAGTGATCGGGGCAGGCGGGGTACCCGAAGGCGGGGCGGATGCCCCTATAGGCCTCGGCGATCAGTTCCTCGTTGGGCCGGCGCGCGGTCTCGTAGCCCCATGCGAGCCGCGCCTCTTCGTGGAGGTACTCGGCGAAAGCCTCAGCGAGCCGGTCGGCCAGGGCCTTCACCATGATCGCCCGGTAGTCGTCGTTCTCGGCCTCGAACCGCTTGACGAGCTCATCGGCCCCGAGGCCCGCGGTGACGGCGAAGCCCCCTACGTGGTCGGCAATGCTCCTGCCGCTCGGAGCGACGTAATCCGCCAGCGACAGCGTGCGTCCGTCGGGGCCCTGGTCGGTCTGCTGGCGCAGCATCGGGAAGACGACCCCGTTGTCGAGCACGATGTCGTCTCCTTCGCTGCCTGCTCGCCAGAAGCCGAAGGCTCCCTTCGTTCTGAGCTCCCCCGAGGCCGATAGCTCATCGAGCATCGCTTCGGCATCGCGCATCAGGTCCCGGGCCTGGGCGCCGAACACCTCGTGCTGCAGTATCTGTGGGAACGACCCCTTCAGCTCCCAGACCGTGAAGAAGAACGTCCAGTCGATGTAGGGGCGCAGCTGCGCGATCGAGGGTTCGACAACCTGAACGCCTGTGAACGAGGGCGTGGGCGTGTGGGTAGCGTCCCAGTCGATCTGCGCTCGACGTTCGAGGGCGACCCGGTAAGGGAGCAGGGGGGTCCGCTCGCGTTCCGCGTGCTGCGCGCGCAGGCGGTTCTGCAGCTCGTCGTTGTCTGCCTTCAGCTTTGCCCTGCGTTCAGGGTCCAGGAGCGCGCTGACTATGCCCACCGCCCTAGAGGCGTCGGCGACGTGGATCACGGGTTGGTCGTAGACAGGCGAGATCCGCACGGCGGTGTGCTGGCGTGAAGTGGTCGCCCCGCCGATCAGAAGCGGCAGGTCCATCCCGCGGCGCGACATCTCCTTCGCGACGTGAACCATCTCGTCGAGGGAGGGGGTGATCAGGCCCGAGAGCCCCACCACGCTGCATCCCTCCTGGATCGCGGTGTCGAGGATCAGGTCCGCCGGCGCCATGACGCCGAGGTCGATCACCTCGTAGTTGTTGCATCCGAGCACCACGCCCACGATGTTCTTGCCGATGTCGTGAACGTCGCCCTTCACGGTCGCCAGCACGACCTTGCCCTGTGCAGGGCCCGTCTCGCCCGCCGCCCTCTCTGCTTCCATGAAGGGCTCGAGGTAGGCCACCGCCTTCTTCATCGCACGAGCGCTCTTGACGACCTGTGGCAGGAACATCTTCCCGGCTCCGAACAGGTCTCCCACAACCTGCATGCCCTTCATCAGGGGACCCTCGATGACGTCGAGCGGCCGGCTGAAGCGCTGCCGTGCGTCTTCGGTATCCTCTTCGATCCAGCGGTCGATGCCGTGCACGAGCGCGTGAGACAGGCGGTCTTCCACCGGCGCCTCGCGCCAGGACAGGTCCTCTTCCTTCGTCAGAGCTTGCCCGTGGACGGACTCGGCGAAGGTCACCAGGCGCTCCGTGGCGTCGGGCCGGCGGTTGAAGATGACGTCCTCGACGTGCTCAAGAAGGTCCGCCGGGATGTCTTCGTACACATCGAGTTGGCCGGCGTTCACGATCGCCATGTCCAGGCCGGCCGCGATTGCGTGATACAGGAACGCGGAGTGCATCGCGCGCCTGACGGTCTCGTTCCCCCTGAACGAGAACGAGAGGTTGGAGACGCCGCCGCTGACTCTCACCCCCGGGCAGCGACGCTTGATCTCACGCGTGGCTTCTATGAACGCCTTGCCGAACTCGTTGTGCTCCTCGATGCCCGTGGCGATCGCCAGTATGTTGGGATCGACGATGACGTCGCCGGGCTCGAAGCCCGCGCGCTCGACGAGCAGCCGGAACGAGCGTTCGGCGATCTGTATCTTGCGCTCGACCGTGTCGGCTTGTCCTCGTTCATCGAAACACATGACCACGACGGCGGCTCCGTGCCGGCGACAGGCCGAGGCCTTGCGGAGGAACTCCTCTTCGCCCTCCTTGAGGCTGATCGAGTTGACCACTGCCTTCCCCTGGACGCACTCGAGTCCGGCCTCGAGGATCTCCCACTTGGACGAGTCGATCATCACCGGAACGGTGGCTATGGCGGGTTCGGTGGCGATCAGGTTCAGGAACCGTGTCATCGCTGCCACGCCGTCGATCATGTCGGCGTCCATGTTGACGTCGATCAGGTTCGCGCCGTTCTCGACCTGCTCGCGTGCGACATCCACGGCTGCCTCGAAGTCGCCCGACTCGATCAGCCGGGCGAAGCGCCGGGACCCCGTGATGTTCGTCCTTTCGCCGATCATCACGAAGCCTGTCTCGGGGGTGAGGCGGAAGGGCTCCAGTCCGGCGAAGGAGGTCACGCCGTCGGCGGCAGGGATCGCTCGCGGAGCGGCTCCCTCCACGGCGCGGGCGATCATCCGGATGTGCTCCGGCGTCGTGCCGCAGCATCCGCCAACCAGGTTGACGAGTCCCTCCGCGGCGAAGGCCCCGAGCAGCGCGCTGGTCGTCTCCGGCGTCTCGTCGAAGCCCCCGAACGCGTTGGGAAGGCCGGCGTTCGGGTAGCAGGCGACGGGGAGTGGGGCGACGGCAGCGAGAGCCTCGATCGAAGGGCGCATCTCGCGAGCTCCGAGGGAGCAGTTCACGCCGACGACGACCGGATCTGCGTGCTTGACCGATATCCAGAACGCCTCGATGGTCTGACCTGACAGCGTGCGGCCGCTCTTGTCCACGATGGTCACAGACAGCCATCGAGGGATCTCGGGGGCCACGTCCAATGCGGCCGCGATGGCGGCCTTCGCGTTCAGCGTGTCGAAGATCGTCTCGACAAGGAGCAGGTCTACGCCGCCATCGCGTAGGCCGCGGATCTGCTCCGCGTAGGCCTCGTACACCTGATCGAAGGTCACCTTGCGATATGCGGGGTCCTGCACGTCGGGGGAGAGCGAGAGCGTCACGTTCAGCGGCCCGACGGATCCGGCCACGAACCTGTCGGATCCGGCACGTTCGACCGCTGCCCTTGCCAGGCGGGCCCCCTCCACGTTCATCTCGTAGGCGAACTCGGCGAGCCCGTAGTCCGCCTGGCCGATCGACGTGGCGGTGAAGGTGTTCGTGGTCGTGATGTCCGCCCCGGCTTGCAGGTAGGCGTCGTGGATCTCGGTGACGATCTGGGGCTGCGTGAGGTTTAGCAGGTCCGGGTTCCCCTTCACGTCGTGGTCATGATTCGCGAACCGGGTTCCCCTGAACCCCTCCTCGGACAACCCCCTGCCCTGGAGGAGCACGCCCCATGAACCGTCTAGCAGCAGGATCCGCTCGGCCAGCAAGGACTCGAGGTGGGCTCTGATGTCCATAGGTGAAAGAGCGTACCTCCGAGGTCGCCATGTCCCGTCGTTGACGCCGTTGTCGAAGGTCCAGGTAGGCTTCATCCATCATGAGCCAGGTCATCCCCGAGATGTTCCCCACGGGGCGGAGCGGCAGCAGGTTCGGAGGCCGTCGCCCCGAACAAGCCCCGCGCCGAACGCAGCGCCAGACCGTGACCGCGCTGTCCGGCGTCCCGCTCTTCACGGGATTCGGCAAGCGGCACCTCCAGCAGCTCGCCCGGGAGGCCGATGAGCTGGCCTTCGGGCCGGGAGAGAGCGTGGTGACGGAGGGCGTGCTCGGAGAGACGCTCTTCGTGGTCCTGGCAGGCCACGGCAAGGTTGTGCGCCGGAAGAGGAGGGTTGGCGAGGTTGTCCCGGGGGATTTCTTCGGGGAGCTATCTGCTATCGATGGGGGGGCTAGGACGGCATCGGTCATCGCCAAGACGCCGATGCGGGTGCTGCGCCTTTATCGCCGGACCCTCGTCGCTCTTCTGAAGGATGAGCCCCAGCTGGCCCTGAAGATCCTCGATGGGATCGTTCGCCGCGTGCGTGAGGTCGAGCGCCGCACGGGCTGAACCCGGAGTCGCAGTGACGGCGGCGCGCTACGCTAGAACGAGAGGGCGTCGGCAAGCCGCGGAAGGAGTCCAGGCCCATCGGGCCGTCCTGCGATGAGCAAGGCTGTCGAAGAACGAGATCGCGTTGTGATCCGGTTCGCCGGCGACTCGGGCGATGGTATGCAGCTCACCGGCGACCGCTTCACCAGCGCGACCGCGGTGCTCGGCAACGATCTGGCGACGCTTCCCGATTTCCCGGCAGAGATACGCGCTCCGGCGGGCACAGTCCACGGGGTTTCGGCCTTCCAGATCCAGTTCGCCTCGACCGACATCTCCACCCCAGGCGATCAGGCCGACGTCCTGGTCGCGATGAACCCGGCGGCGCTCAAAGCGGACCTGGGCAAGGTTGCCAAGGGTGGCACCATCATCCTGAACGAGGATTCGTTCACCCAGAGGAACCTTGAGAAGGCGGGGTACTCAGCAGACCCGACCGCCGATCACACGCTCGACGGCTTCCAGGTATTCAAGGTGCAGATGACCACGATGACGGTCCGGGCGGTCGAGGAGATCGGCCTGTCCAAGAAGGAGGCCGAGCGGTCGAAGAACATGTTCGCCCTGGGCCTGCTGTCGTGGATGTACGGACGCCCGCCGGACACGACCCTCGACTGGCTGGAGCGGAAGTTCCACAAGGGGACCCCCGTCTTTGAAGCGAACGTGGCAGCGTTCACGGCTGGCTACAACTTCGGTGAGACGACGGAACTGATCTCTCATCAGGTCCACGTCAAGGCCGCCCCGGCGGAGAAGGGCACCTACCGCAACATCTCGGGTGCACAGGCTCTCGCCTGGGGACTGATCGCGGCGTCGGAGCGGAGCGGCCTTCAGCTCTTCTACGCGAGCTACCCGATAACCCCCGCTTCGGAGCTCCTCCACGAGTTGTCGAAGCACAAGAACTTCGGCGTGATCACGGTGCAGGCGGAAGACGAGATAGCGGCGGCCAACGTGGCCCTGGGCGCTGCCTTCGCCGGGCACCTCGCCGTTACCGGGACGAGCGGCCCCGGGCTCGACCTGAAGGCCGAGACCTTGGGCCTGGCCGTCATCACGGAGCTGCCGATGATCGTCATTGACGTCATGCGCGCCGGTCCCTCGACGGGCATGCCCACCAAGACGGAGCAGAGCGATCTCCTGCTGGCGATGTTCGGCCGGCACGGTGACTCGCCGATGCCTGTCGTGGCCGCAACGTCCCCGGCGGATTGCTTCGGCGTGGCATTCGAAGCGGCCCGGATCGCCATCGCATACCGGACCCCCGTGATCGTCCTGTCTGACTCCTTCCTGCAGAACTCCTCGGAGCCCTGGCGGCTTCCCTCGCCGGATGCGATCCCTTCCATCGACCCCGGGTTCACGGTCGCAGCGGGTGACGAGCGCTTCATGCCCTACTCGCGCGATGAGAAGATGGCGCGGCCATGGGCCATCCCTGGAACGCCTGAGCTCCAGCACAGGATCGGCGGCCTCGAGAGGCGAGAGGGCACGGGGGAGATCAGCTACGACGCGGACAACCACGAACGCATGACCCACATGCGTCACGCGAAAGTCGAGCAGATCGCTTCCGAGCTTGAGCCCCTGGAGGTCGAGGACCCGGAAGGGGACGCCAGGCTGCTGGTTCTGGGCTGGGGATCGACGGCCGGGGCGATCCGCGAGGCGACGCGATCGCTCCGTGACCAGGGCCGCAAGATCGCCACGGCCCAGCTGCGATGGATCAACCCCTTGCCGCCGAATACCGGTGAGGTCCTGACTCGCTACGAAAAGGTCCTGATCCCTGAGATCAACATGGGCCAGCTCTCGTTGCTGATCCGGGCCAAGTACCTGGTAGACGCGGTTCCCTTCACGAAGGTTCGGGGACTGCCGCTCGCATCCGAGGAGCTCCGGTCGGCGATGGAGGCGATGCTCGGTGACTGAGGGCGTCCTGACGAAGAAGGACTTCTCTTCGGGCCAGGAGCCGCGCTGGTGCCCAGGGTGCGGGGACTACGCGATCCTAGCGGCGATCCAGGGCTTCATGCCGGAACTGGGCGTCGAGCCGCACAAGACGGTGTTCGTCTCGGGGATCGGATGCAGCGGGCGATTCACCTACTACATGGACACGTACGGCTTCCATGGGATCCACGGGCGCGCACCGGCGATCGCCACGGGCATCGCTACGGCGAACCCGGAGCTCAGCGTTTGGGTCGTCACCGGCGACGGAGATGCGCTGTCGATCGGCGGCAACCACCTCATCCACGCCCTGCGCAGGAACGTGAACATCAAGATCCTGATGTTCAACAACCAGATCTATGGCCTGACGAAGGGTCAGTATTCGCCGACCTCCGAGGTCGGGAAGGTGACCAAGTCGACGCCTTTCGGCTCGGTGGATCGCCCGTTCGATCCCGTAGCGCTGGCTCTGGGCGCAGCCGCCACGTTCGTCGCGCGAACCATCGACAACGACCGTCAACACCTGACCGATGTGCTGCGCCAGGCGGCGGAGCACGAGGGTGCGGCGTTCGTCGAGATCTATCAGAACTGCAACGTCTTCAACGACGGAGCGTTCGACCTGCTTCGCGACAAGGCGCAGGGGCCTCACAACCAGATACGGCTCGTCCACGGACAGCCGGTGATCTTCGACGAGGGGACACGATGCGTGCGCGTCGAAGAGAACGGCCGGCTCGGGATAGCTTCAGTAGCCGACACGGATCCTTCCAGCATCATCGTGCACGACGTGCACGGCCGGCCATCTCTCGCCTTCGCCCTGGCGCACCTATCGATGGGGCCGACGCAGCCGACCTGCATCGGGGTGTTCCGCGAAGTGGAACGCTCGACGTACGGCGAGGCGGTCCACGCACAGCTCGCCGCGGCGGTGGAGAGATCAGGGCGGGGAGACCTAGAACAGCTCCTCACCCGAGGGGACACCTGGACGGTGTCCTAGCCCTTCCGGCGCGTCAACAACAGGTAGATGCTCGCTCCGAGTCCGGTGCCGATGCTGATCCCTGCTGCTAGTGCGGCGGCGGTTTCGGACACGGCCTGTCCGATGGCGCCGCCGATCGAGCCCCCGACCACCAGCCAGACGGGAAGGGGAAGGCCCGCTCTCACGTCGTGTCCCCATCTCCTGGCATCCGGCCCGCCTCCTCGGGAGCCATGGACCGCGAGAGGGCTTCGGAGGCCGAGCCTTCGACCTGTCGCAGGCTCTCGACGACCTGCGGGAGACGATCCAGGAAGGCGTCTACGTCGCCGGGGGATGTGTCTGGGCCAAGTCCGATGCGGAAGGAGGACGTGGACGGATGTCCGATCTGTGCTAGGACCGAAGATGCATCTTCGGGGCGGCCAGAGCAGAGCGAGCCGGAGCCCAGGGCGAAGCCGCGATCATCCAGCGTCATCGCGAGCGTGACCGGATCCAAACCCTCGACGCTGAAGCACACGAGGTGAGGTGTCCGATGGGTGGGATGGCCGTGGACGAGCGCTCCGGGCACGGTCGCTTCGATGCGCTCGCGCAGCCGAGCCGTGAGCTCCCAATGCCTGGCGGCCCGGTCGGCCATGGTGGTGAGCGAGGCCGACAGCGCAGCGGCCATCCCTGCGATCCCCGGGAGACCCTCCATCCCTGAGCGACGTTTGCGCTCGCGGTCGTCGCCGCATGGATACGAGGCGAGCTTGACGCCACGCCGAACGTAGAGGGCGCCCACGCCCGGAGGACCTCCGAACTTGTGACCGGAGATAGAAAGCAGGTCTACCCCCAGAGCACCGGCATCCACCGGAAGACGGCCGGCGGTCTGGCAGGCATCCGAGTGGAAGATGACGCCCGACTCGTGCGCCAGGCGGGCCGCTTCCGCTACCGGCTGCATCGTTCCCAGCTCTTGGTTGGCGTGTTGCACGCTAGCCAAGATGGTTCCCGGGCGCCGGACCTCGGAGGCGTACCGGTCCAGATCCAGCCTTCCGTAGGCGTCGCACGGGACAGGTGCGATCTCGAAGCCGTCGGCCTCCAGCACGTCGCATATGCCGCCGACCGCAGGGTGTTCGACGGCCCCGACGACCACGCGGCCCCCGGGTTCGCGGCGGGCACGAGCCACCCCCCAGATCGCGAGAGCGACCGACTCGGTGCCTCCGGAAGTGAAGACGATCTCGTCTGGCTGGGCTCCGATAGCTGCCGACACCGCGGCTCGAGCGCCATCGAGCGCTTCTCGGGCTGCTCTCGCAGGCGCGTGGATCGCCAGGGGGTCTCCGTACAGGTCTAGGGCTGCCAGGATGGCCTCCCGGGCCTCGGGGAGCAGTGGCGAGGCCGACGCGCTGTCCAGGTACACGCCGGTGGCCATGACTACGGGGTCGCAGGCTCCTTGTCCTTGAGAAAGAGGAACCAGTAGGCGACGCCGGCGATCACGCCCCCTGCCACAGGCCCCAGGATCCAGACCCATGCGTTGGACATCGAACCGGCGGCGACGGCGGGGCCGAACCACCTGGCGGGATTCATCGCGCCGCCGGTCAGGCCCCCGATGGCCAGGATGTCGATCGTGATCGTCAGTCCGATCCATAGCCCTGGCACCTTCGCCATGGTGCCCCGGTCATCCACGGCAGCGGCGAACACCGCCCACACCAGGAAGAAGGTAGCCACGGCCTCGGCCACGACGGCCTTGCCCAGTGCGTACCCGGGAGCCACGGCCGGTACCCCCCCGCTCGCACCTTCGAAGTAACCCGCCGGAGAGAAGTACTTGAGTGAATACGCCGCAACGAGGGCTCCAAGGAGCTGGGCTGCCACGTACACGGCGGAGCGGACGGCCGGCATCTTGCCGGTCACGAACAGGGCGATCTGGATGGCGGGGTTGAACACCCCGCCGGAGATGTGCGCCATCAGGGAGACCATGATCGCGATGGCCAGGCCATGGGCGAGGGCGATCGACAGGAGGTCGCCGCCCGCGATGATGGCTCCTGCCCCGAAGAAGATCAGTGCGAATGTTCCGACGAACTCGGCTACCGCCGCCCTACCGGTGTTCTCCACGTCCCCCTCCTGTCCCCGGCCGGGCTCCGGCCCGCGCCGCCGCAGGGAGCCTAGCCGAGCCCCCGTTCAGGGGCAAAGACCCCGAAGGCCGGTGGTAGCCTGCCGTGCGTGGAGGTCCTGCTCGTATCTCGCGACGCCCGGGTCAGGGAGCTGATGTCACTGACGGTGCGCGGTGTGGAGCGGCGGCAGCTGAACGAGAAGCGGTTGCGAGCCGCCGCCAACGGCGGGGGGGCGGGCCGGGCGGCCCGGTGGGGTCGTGCCCACCTGGGCGTGGGCGACGCGATTTCGGGGGGGGCCGGAGCG
>CAZHRY010000004.1:37129-39637 GCA_964535065.1 uncultured Actinomycetes bacterium | reverse complement strand
CTCCGCCTCCCGCCTCCCCGGTCCCCCCCGGCCGCCAACGGCGAGCTGGCTGCCAGGGCGGCCCTGAGGGATCGTCCCGACGTGGTCGTGGCCGACGAGATTGCGTCGAGGGCCGGAGCGTTCGCCCTCGTAAAGACTCTGAGGGATGATGCCGTCGCGTTCGACGGGGTCGTGATCGTGCTGCTGGACCGGAAGCACGACGCGTGGCTCGCGAAGTGGTCGGGTGCCGATGCGTGGTTCGTGAAGCCGGCGGACCCGTTCGAGCTGGCGGATAGGCTGCTCGACCTGCTGGAACGTCGCGAGGGACGAGCGCAAGCGGCGATGCGGAAGGAGACCGTGTGAAGATCAAGGGAACGTGCAAGCGCTGTGACCGGGAGTTCCTGGTGGAGCAGGCCATCGCGTCCGGGGGAGCGTGCCCTTGGGATGGTGAGCCGTTCAACGCCGACTACGCTGCGACGCTCGTATCCTCGCTCCGAGAGGCGGAGGAGGCCGGCAACAGGCTGCAGGCGGCCCTCGGGGCTGTGGCCGATCTTCGGCCCGAGTTCTCGCTCGATCCCTCATCGGTCCTGGGCGAGATCCAGGGAAGTCTCGACAGACTCTCAAGGAACCTCGTGAAGCAGGGCTGAGAGCAAGGGGGAGCCATGGGCTTCAACGCCGCGAAGCCGGGCAAGGTGAAGAGGGCGGATCTGCTGTATCTGGGCGCGGCCCTGGTCGTCGTCACCGTCTTGATCGTGTGGGTGATCTCCTGAGCTCGGCGGGCGAAGCCGGCGAGATCTACTGCTACATCACGACGACCGGCAGGGTCACGGGAAGGCCACACAGGATAGAGATCTGGTTCGCCCTTCACGAGGGCACCCTCTACCTCCTCGCCGGGGATCGGGATCGCTCCGACTGGGTGAGGAACCTCATGATCTCGCCCGACGTCGTCGTCGAGGTCGGGAACCGCAAGAGGACCGTGCGGGCCCGCATCGTCGAGCCGGGAACCGGAGAGGACGCGCTCGCCAGGCGCCTGCTGCTGGAGAAGTACCAACCGGGTTACGGAGAAGACCTCACCGACTGGGCGAAGACGGCGCTGCCGGTCGCCGTCGGCTGGCCCTAGGCACGCTCGAGGACGACGGCGAGCCCCTGCCCGCCGCTGATGCAAAGCGTCGCGAGTCCCAGGGACTTACCCGTCTCGCGCAGCTCGTACGCCAGCGTCAGGACGACGCGGGCGCCGGAGCAGCCGATCGGGTGTCCCACGCTTATCCCGCCGCCCTTCACGTTGAGCTTCTCGCGGTCGAACTTGAGTTCGCGTTCGCAGGCGATCACCTGGGCCGCGAACGCCTCGTTGATCTCGATCACGTCGAAGTCGGAGATGGACAGGCCGGTCTTCTCAAGCACCTTCTTGGTCGCCGGCACCGGACCTATGCCCATGATCTCGGGGGGGACCCCGGCCCAGCTCCACGCCACGATCTTCGCGAGCGGCTCCCTGCCCTCGGCCTTGGCTCGTGACTCGCTCATGACCACCATGGCAGCAGCGCCGTCAGTTATGCCGCTCGAGTTGCCGGCGGTGACGCTTCCGCCCTCCCGGAAGACGGGCTTGAGCTTGGCCAGGGCCTCGATCGTGGTGTCGGGCCTGGGGTGCTCGTCCTCGGTCACCGTCACGGGCTTGCCGTTCAGCGTCGTCTGCACCTCGAACATCTCGAGGGCTCTGCGGGCCTTACCCGACTCGGCCTTATGCTGGGACTGAAGCGCGAACTCATCCTGCTCCTGCCGAGTGATGTCGTACATGTCGACGAGGTTCTCGGCCGTCTCGCCCATGATCAAGCCACATAGCGGATCGAGCAGGCCGTCCTTGTACATCGCGTCCACGGCCTCGGTGTTGCCGAGCCGCTGGCCGAGTCGCATCTGTGGAAGGAGGAAGGGGACGCGAGTCATGTTCTCCATCCCGCCGGCCAGCACGACCTCGGAATCGCCCAGCGCGATCTGCTGGGCGGCGATCTGTACGGACTTCATGCCCGAACCGCATGCGATGTTCACGTTGTAGGCGGAGACCTCCTCGGGGACGCCGGCACGGATCGAGACCTGCCGTCCGGTGTTCGGCCCGTTCCCCGCCTGTCGCGCGTGCCCGAACACGGTCTGGTCGATCTGGTCGGGCTCGACGTTCGATCGCGCCATGGCTTCGTTCGCCGCCATGACGCCGAGGTCGACAGCGGGCGTGTCGGCGAAAGACCCCAAGAACCTGCCTATGGGCGTCCGCGCGCCCTCCAGGATGACGGCGCTTTCCACTCCTCTCAGTCTATCTACGCGCGGGAGGTTGCTTGCCGGACACGCCGCAGGAGGTCCGCGAGCTCCCGGCCGCCCTCCGCGGGTTCATAGGGTGCTTCGTTGCAGGCCAGGATCCTGACGGGGTTGCGTTGGATCCAGGATCGGACGGCAGCCAGCTCGTCGGGGCGCCGCCCGCGGGCCGGGCCGCCCCAGGGGGCCCCGCCCCCCCCCGGGGCCGGCCCCCCCCGCGCCCCCCCGGCC
>CAZHRY010000004.1:0-37119 GCA_964535065.1 uncultured Actinomycetes bacterium | reverse complement strand
GGTTGGGTGTGACCCTGTAGGGGACGGCCCCCCGCTGGGGGGCGCGCGCGCGGGGGCGGGGCCTGCCGGGGGGCTCGTTACGGCGGGGGTTGCCGGCCCGCGCGAGCGCGCCCCTGTCCAGTTCGAGCGTCTCGCCCCCTGGGCCCTGCAAGACGAGCCTTCCCCTCGTGAGCCAGCGGTCCGTCCGAGCCCGCCAGAGCGCCTCGGCGAGAGCACGGACCCGGTCTCGCACGAGACCGGCCTCCTCGAAGCGCTTCTGGTCCGCCAGCGACGCCATGCGGGACTCTAGATAGGCGAGCAGTGGCGCGGGGGATCGCAGGGCCGCCAGCGATCGTCGGATGACGGAGGCGTAGCTACCGAGGTCGGTCCGGCCGTCGCATGGGGCCAGGCACTTGCCCATGTCGGCGAGCGCGCAAGGGGCGAACCGTGTCTTCGAGCCCATGGAACGTGTGCAGCGACGGATGGGGAAGGCCTCCTCCAGAGCCTCCTTGGCGAGGCGCGCTCGCGCCGACGTTGGGAAGGGCCCCAGGTAGACACTCCCGTCACGAGGTGACGCATACGTGACCTTGATGCGAGGCCAGGGTTCGGACGGATCGATCTTGAGGTAGGCGTACCTGCGCCACCTCTTGCCATGGCGGTTGTAAGGCGGCTCGTACTCGGAGATCAGACGGGCTTCGGCCACGAGTGCCTCGAGCTCTCCCGCTGGTGCCGGGATCGCGCGGACGGAAGAGGTTTGGGAGAGCAGGTCTTGGATCTTCTTGCGAGTGTCGCCGTAGAAGTAGGACTTGACGCGGGCCCGGACGTTCTTGGATTTCCCCACGTACAGTGGGCTCCCGTCGGCAGCCTGGAAGATGTACACGCCCGGGTCCGCCGGCAGATCGTCCGCCAGGCGGATCTTGGCGAAGTTCGGCCGGCCGCGGGCCAGGCAGGCTTCGTACAGGTCGCCCAGCGTGAGGATGCCCATGTGCGAGCCGACGTCGAGCAGCCCATGGAAGACCTCCGCACAGGCCTCTGCGTCCGACAGCGCCCTGTGGTTGGGCTGGGCCCGGGTCCTGAAGTACCTGGCCAGGGTCGCCAGGCGAACGTTGGGGACGTCGGGCCACACGAGGCGCTTCGCGAGCTTGGCCGTGCAGACGGCGGGGCCGGGTATGGGCTCGTAGTCGAGCCTCTCGAGGTTGGCGTTCAGGAATGAGTGATCGAATCGAGCGTTGTGGGCGACGAGGACGGCGCCGCGCGAGAACTCCAGGAACGATGGCAGAACCTCCTCGATCGGCGGCGCGCCAGAGACCATCGCATCGTCGATGCCTGTCAGGTGGGCGATGTACGCGGGGATCGGCTGGCGCGGGTCGACCAATGTCTGGAACGACCCGAGGCGCTCTCCGCCCCGGTAACTGACGGCGCCGATCTCGGTGATGGCCGACTCGACCGGCGAGCCGCCGGTGGTCTCGAGGTCCACCACGACGAAGGTGACTCCGGCCAGGGGGGCGCCCTGCTCGAGCGGCAGCTGCTGGGCGGTCGGGAAGCTCACACCGAGATGGTGACAGGACCCACCGACATAGGAGAGGGGCGCCCCAGAGGGGCGCCCCGGTCCCTCCATGCCGTGAGGGAGGGGTTCACGGCAGGGAAGCCGTACGTCTCTAGATGCGGAACTTCTTGAGGGCCTGGCAGGGACGATGGGTGGAGCTGCCGCCGTACACCACGCTGAACCGGTAGAGGCCGGGCTTGGGCTTGGAGAACGCGGCGCGGTAGACGCCTTCCTTGATCCCGTCGCCGTTGCGGTCACGGATCGATTTCACGGCGACGGTCTTGGCCGCCACCTTGCGCCAGGCCCCGTTGGCACGCTTCAGCAGCGTCACGCGGACCTTCATCCCGATCTTCGCGTAGTTGAGTCTGCCCGCCGCCTTCACGGTGTCCTTGGACTTCGCGACCTTCAGGGTCAGCGACGTCGGCGCCTTCTCGTTGCTCTTCAGCGAGGCGTTCGCTGTCCCGGTCTGGATGGTGAGGCCCACCTCGTTCGACAGGTTCAACGAGAACGTCTCGGCCAGTTCGTATAGCGAGTCGTCCAGCACGGGGACGACCACCTGGACCTGCGTCTCGCCTGCCAGGAAGGTGGCCGTTCCCGATACGGAGGAGTAGTCCGAACCGGCGAGAGCGCTGCCGTCCGCGGTCGAGTAGTCGACGGAGACGTCCTGCTGGCTGGCCCCGTCGAGCGAGAGCGTGAATGTGACCGAACCGGCGGTCTCGGACACCTTCGCGCCGGTCACCGACACCCAGGGGCCACCGTCGTCGTCCTGGATCGACGCCTGAGCATCGGTGTCAGTGGCCGTGGCGTTGACCGGGTTGGACAGCGTCAGCACGAAGGTCTGCGTTGGCTCGTCGATCGCGTCGTTGGTGATCGCCACGACCACCGCGGCGCTCGTCTCGCCGGGTGCGAACGTCAGCGTGCCCGATGCCGGCGTGTAGTCCTCAGCGTCGATCGCGGTCCCGTCCGACGTCGCGTAGTCGACGGTCACCGTGGAAGCGCTAGCTCCGCTGAGGGACACCGTGAAGGTGACGCTCCCGTCGGCCTCGCCCGCGGTGACGTCTCCTGCAGAAGCATCCGGTGTCGCGTCGTCATCGGCGATGGCGACGCTCGCCGACCCGTCGGCGATGGTCGCGTTGGCGGGAGACGACAGGCTCAGCGTGAAGTCCTCGTCCGGCTCGTCCGACGCGTCATCGAGGAGGTCGAGGGTCGCGGTCTGCGTCGTCTCACCGGGGAGGAAGGTGATGGTGCCCGACCCTGCGGTGTAGTCCTCGGCGTCGAGCGCGGTCCCATCCGAGGTCGCGTAGCCGACGGTCACGGTACGGCCGCTCGCAACGCTCAGAGATATCTCGACGTCGACCGAGCCGTCGCCCTCCGCAGCGGCCGCGTCGTTGGCCGAGAGGGAGGGCGGGGAGTCGTTGTCCAGGATCGTCCCGGCTCCCGTCCCGTCGGTGATGGTTCCACCGACGGCGTTCGACAGGACCACCGAGAAGGTCTCGTCCGGCTCGTCCAGCAGGTCCGGCTTGACCTTCACGACGACACCCACGTTGCGTGCGGTCTTGGAGAGGGAAACCTGACCCGAAGCGGCGACGAAGTCGGTGCCTGAGGTGGCCGATCCGGCGACGGTTGCCCACTGGACGGTCGCGGTGGCCTTCGGTGACGACATCGAGATGGTGAATGTCGCGTTGACTTGGCTCGTGTTCCCTTCCGTGACGGTCGCATCCGAGATGGTGATGTTGACCGGAGGGGCGGCGTGTGCGGGCGTGGCGAGCCCCGTGACGGGGATCGCTGACACGACGAGGACGCCGATGAGGCGCCTCACGGTGCTGGTCGTGCTCCGCATCCTTGGCTCCCTCCCATGGATAGGCCTCTCGTTACAGGCGATATCGGTCGTCGGGGGGACGGTCGATATGCGTCAGCCCCGGTGTATCTGCGTACCGGACCCGGGGTTCGTTGGGTACCTAGATCCGGGTAGTCGCGAGGGGCGGGGGCCGCCTAGCTCCGCGGCGGGAAGAGATCGCGTTCGATGAGCAGCGCCAGCAGCTGCTCGATCGCGATGTGGCATTCCTGGATATGAGCGGTCGTGCGTGACGGAACGGCAATCACGACGTCGGAGAGCGGCGCGAGCTTGCCGCCGTCCTCCCCGGTGAGCGCGATGACCACCATGTCGGCGTCCGCGGCCGCCTGGGCCGCCCGGGCGACGTTCGCGGAGTTGCCGCTGGTCGAGATCGCGATCAACGCGTCGCCCGGGCGGCCCAGTGACTCGACCTGCCGGGCGAACATGCCCTCTACGCCGAAGTCGTTGGCGATCGCCGTCAGCAGCGACGTATCGGTCGTGAGCGCCACCGCGGGGATGGAGGGCCGGAGGTTGTCCACCGTCAGGGTGCTGACAAGCTCCGTCGCCAGGTGCTGCGCGTCGGCGGCGCTGCCGCCGTTGCCGCAGATCAGGATCTTGCCACCAGCCCGCACCGTGCCGGCGAGCAGCGCCGCCGCTCGAACTATGTCGTCGAGGCACTCGTCCCGGACCTGCCGTACCAGGCCTGCAAGGGTGTTGAAGTAGTCGAGCGAGGCACGTTGAACCTCTTCTCGATCCATCTCAGGTCCTTCCGGCGAGGAGTGCCGTGATGATATCGGCCGCGGCGGCAAGGTCTGCGACGACGTGGTCTGCCAACGGCGCGGCGCGGTCGTACTCATCGGGCCCGTGCCCCGTGAGCACGAGCAGCGTTCGTGCGCCTATCGCTCGCCCCATGCCCATGTCCGCGGCGTGATCGCCAACCACGAACGCCTCCGCCGGGTCGAAGCCGAACCTGGCCGAAGCCTCCAGAGCCATGCCCGGCTCGGGCTTGCGGCAGGCGCAGCCGTTCTCGGGGCGATGAGGGCAGTGAAGGATGGCGTCCACCTCGGCCCCCTGCGCCGCCAGGAGTTCGGTCAGGCGGGCGTGGATGCGTCCCAGACGTTCTTCGTCCAGCAGGCCGCGCCCGACGTCGGCCTGGTTGGTCACGACCACGATCCCCAGCCCGGACCGACGGAGCCTTCGGATCGCGTCCGCGGAGCCGTCGATCAGCTCGACCTCAGCGGGGTCGCGAAGGTGGTCTTTCTCGGTGTTGACGGTCCCGTCCCGATCCAGGAGAACGAAGCGGCCAGTCATCCGGTTGGGGCCCAGGTCTCTTCGCCGCGGAAGGCCCGGACGCCATGGTCCAGGAACGAGAACGGGGCTAGCTGGCCGCCCAGGCGCTCGAGCGCTTCGCGCACGAGCGCCTGGGCGGCGGGTCTGCAGTAGATCAAGAGGTAGCCCCCGCCGCCGGCGCCGCAGATCTTCCCGCCCGACGCCCCTGCAGAGCGCGCGGCCTCTAGCATGGCTTCGATGGGTGTGTGCTCGGCGATGAAGGGGTTCATGAGCTTCTTCGCTTCGAACGCGTGACCGAGCATGGCGCCGAGCTCGTCGGGCCGACCGGCCTGGATCGCGTCGCGCATCGCATAGGCCATCTCTTGGAGCTGCTTGAGACCCAGGACGGTCTCCTCGCGGCCTTCCATGTGCATGGCGATCTGCCTGTCGATGAGGCCGACGTTACGCCGGACGAACCCCGTGTAGCAGAGCATGAGGTTCCGCTGCAGCTCGGCGAGTGCGCCCGCGGGCACCTCGACGGGGGAGATGGTCACGCCTGAAGCCGAGTACTCCTGCAGGTTCAGGCCGCCTACGGCGGCCGCATACTGATCCTGCCAGCCGCCCGAGACCCCCAGGTCGTCCCGTTCGATCGCGTAGGAGACCCGGGCGAGCTTTTCGACCGAATACCGGCGTCCACCCAGCATCGCGAGCGCTGCAACCATGGCAGTCACGAGGGCGGAGGATCCGCCGAGGCCACTTCCGGGGGGAGCCTCGCTGGCGATGCAAACGTCCACACCGGTGGGAGCGCCCATCCGCGCTATGGCGGCCTTGGCGAGGTCTAGAACCCCGTCGTAGACGGGCCCCTCGTCAAGGTGGTACTCGACCAAGCGGTCGAGGTCAGACGAGCGGACCGTGACCTGGCGATCCCGCCTGGGGACCAGCCTGACCTGCACGAAGTGGTTTATGGTCGTGGAAAGGACCGCCCCTCCATGCTCGCGGTACCAGTGGGGGAAGTCCGTTCCTCCTCCTACGAAGCTCACGCGAAGGGGAGCAACGGCGCGGATCGCTCGCTGGTCGGCCTGCATCGAAGGCCAAGTCTATGTCCGGCGCGGCTCAGGCGACGCGCCGCTGCAGGCGCCTGCGCTGCTGCTCGGTCGTGCCTCCCCAAACCCCGTATCTCTCGCCGTTCTTCAGTGCCCACGAGAGACACTCCTCGCGGATAGAGCACGCCGAACAATAGGCGAGGGCAGGCCCCGCTTCCTCCTCGGAGATCGGGAAGAAGACGTCGGGGTCCACGCCGAAACACGCCGCTCGATCCTGCCATCGATCAGGGGGGAGCGGATCGGCCGGGAGGGTCGTCAGGTCGACATCCGGGAAACGGTCGATCCTCAAAGTGGCTACCCCCTCCCCCAGACCGTGTCCGGAGCAGATTCATAACAAAGGCGGCATCGGTTCCGGAAGGGGCTTGAGGGACCTCGTCACCGGGTTCCTGCGGGTTCGCCCACAAATGACTCGAACGGGCTAGGCCACCTTGGCGACACGCACCAGCGGACGACCATCCGCAAGGACCAGCGGATCGGCCACATGTCTCCACCCGATACGGACAAGACCATAGGTGCGAGCCCCGTCCGAGGCGGCGCTGGTGACGCGCCCCGCCCTCTCGGCCCCCGAGTAGACGGGTTCCGCGACGTCAAGCGGGCCTTCGCATCTGACGTGGATGAGCAGCGTGGGGGGATGACCCAGGTTCCTCACCCTGGCCACGGACTCCTGGCCGAGGAAGCATCCCTTCGTCGGGTCGATCAGGACCTCGAGCCCCGCCTCGCTAGGCAGGCACGTCTGGTCGAAGTCTGGGCCCATCCGAGGGATCCCTCGAAGGATGCGCCACGCCTCGATGGCCTCGGCGGGGGCCTCCTCCAGTCCCGCTTTCACCAGAGCCGCCTCAAGCCCCCAGGCGAGCTTGCCGGAAGGTGCCAGGAGATCGATCCCTGCGCCGAGGACGGAAGGGGTAACTCCTGGTCGGCCGACGAGGTCGGCTGCCCGTCCCGGCACCGCGAACAGGACCAGTTCGGTCGTCATATCGCGCAGGACGACATCGGCCGAGAGCACGTACCTCGAGAGGATGAGCCCTATGTGTTCGGGTTGGTCCGGGCTCTGGAGGAGCACGATGGCCGTTCCGCCACCCTCAGGAACGCACGCGACCTGAAGGTCCGCTCGAACGTGGCCGGTCGGCGACAGCATCAGCGATCGGACCGAGTGTCCCGGCGTCAGTCCCGAGATCCCGGCGGTCAACAGGTCGTTCAACCACCGCCTCGCGTCGGCGCCGTCCACGCCGACCTTCCTGTAGGACGACAGGTCGACGAACGCGCGCTCTTGGAGCAACGCATCCAGGCCTGCGATGGCATGGTCTTGCAGGTACATCCCCCTCTGGGAGGATTATCGGCAGTTCCATGCGTTCAACCGCACTCCTGGTCACGAACGATTTCCCGCCCCGAGTGGGGGGCATCCAGCGCACCCTGGAGGCGCTTTGGTGCGAGTTGCCCCCCGACCGGGCGGCGGTCTTCTGTCCCGCGTCCCCCGGCTGGGAGGCCTACGACGCACGGGCCCCCTTCGCCATCTCCCGCCAGCCCGAACGGCACCTGTTCCCGACCTCGGGGATGGCCAAGCGAGTGGAGGCCGCGGTGCGCGACGTGGGCGCCGACGTGGTCTTGTTCGGAGCCGCATATCCGCTGGCGGCCTTGGGCCCTCGTCTCGCCGCCCAGGGTATCCCTTACGTGACGGCGGCCCACGGCTTCGAGTACTGGATCTCGATCGCTCCGGGTGTCCACCGTCTGATCAGGTACGCGACCTCGAAAGCGTCGAGGGTCGCGGTTCTGTGCTCGGAGTTCGTTGCGCGCAGCGTCCGTGCCGCGGTCCCGCCGAACGTCCCCGTTTCGGTGCTGTACCCGGGGGCGGACGTGGACCGGTTCCGGCCCGACCTTGACGCGCGCGACCTCCGCGAGCGCTTGGGCATAGGCGACCGTCCCACGGTCGTGTGCGTCAGCCGGATGGTCAGGCGAAAGGGTCAGGACACGCTGATCCGGGGGATGGCGCAGGTCCGTTCCCAGGTCCCCGATGCCGCCCTGGTGATCGTGGGCGCGGGTCCGGACGAGGGAAGGATCCGCGCTCTTGCCGCCGACACGCCATCCGGGACGGTGTTCTTCGCCGGGGAGGTCGGAGAGCACGAACTCCCGAAGTACTACGCGCTGGCAGACGTGTTCGCCATGCCCTGCAGGACGCGGCTCGGCGGCCTGGAGGTCGAGGGATGGGGCAACGTCTTCATCGAGGCGGCTGCTTGCGGCAAGCCCGTCGTCGTTGGGGACTCGGGGGGCGCACGCGAGACGGTCGTCCATGGCGAGACCGGTCTGCTCGTGGACGGTACGGACACCGCCGAGGTGGCCGCGGCGGTTGCGACGTTGCTCGCGGATCCCGGCCTCGCCAGGAAGATGGGCGAAGCGGGGAGGGAACGCGTGCTGAGTCGCCATTCATGGCCGGCGATCGCGGACCGGCTGGCCAGCTGGCTAGATGAGGCGGCCTCCACCTGCCAGCCGCCGCCGTGACCGGGGGTAGTCTCCAACCGTGTCCGAGAGCGAACCCAGGCGCTGCCCGCGGTGCAACGCGCTGGTGTCGGAAGACGCCGAATGGTGCGGGCAGTGCTTCGCGCCGCTGGTGACCGAACCCGAACCCGAACCCGAACCACCGACGGCAACCGCCGGGGAGCCCCGCCCCACGGGTAAAGCGTTCTGGCCGTGTCCGGTGTGCGACGGCAGGAACGCCCTGGAGGCCGACGCGTGCACGACCTGCGGAACACCGTTCGCAGTCCTGATGCGGGCCCAGAGCGAGTCGCGTCCGAAGGTCGATCCGCGCGACGCCGTCGTTCGCTCGCTGATCTTCCCGGGGTTCGGGCATCACCTGCTGGGCAGGACGATGGACGGCGTCGCGCGGGGAGTGCTCTTCGGCATCTCCGCCGGCATGGCCGTCATGCTCGCGTTCTCCGGGCTTGACTCCGCCGTCGTTCTGACCGTGTTCGCCCTCTTCGTGATCGAGGCGGCCGGCGTTTACGCGATGTCGGCCTACGAGGCGCGCAGGCTTGCGTCGGGCGGCGACGTGCTGGTTCCGTCGAGGACCCTGATGTGGGTCCTCGTCGGCGTGATCCTCCTCTCGATAGTCGCTCTGACGTTCGCGTTCGTGTCGGTCACCGGGCGGTAGGATTCGGCGCCGATGGAAAGCGCCGAGGGTTCGATCATCGTCGAGGCACCTCTCGAGGACGTCATGGAGGTCATCGAGGACTACGAGGCGTACCCGGAGTGGGCGGACGTTCGTAGCGTGGAGATCCGCGAGCGTGGCGAGGGAGGGCGGGCGACGGAAGTGGCCTTCGAGGTGGACGTGCCCGTCTTGGGCAAGGCCTCCTACACGCTGAGGTATCGCTACGCGCCGGGAGACACCGGCCTGTCGTGGTCGTCCACCGAGGCGCACGGAGCCGTCCGAGAAGTGCACGGTGAATACCTGCTCACCGACCTGGACGACAAAACGACGAAGGTCGTCTACCGGCTCGCCGTCGAGCTTGGTCCGCTCGTGCCGGGGTTCATCCGAACCGAGGGAGCGAAGCGCGTGATCGAGAACGCGCTGGAACGGCTGAAGCGCCGCGTCGAGATGGGCTGACCGGCCGGTCCGGCTGATCCGCCCCGTGCGGATAAGCTGCCTGCCATGCGGGTGATCCTCTTCACGGGCAAGGGAGGCGTGGGCAAGACGACCGTGGCGGCCGCTACCGCCGTGCGCGCGGCTCGCGCCGGCAAGAGAACGCTCGTGATGTCCACCGACCCCGCACATTCGCTCGCGGATTCCTTCGAGGTCCCGATAGGTCCGGCGGCGATGGAGTTGGCGCCACGCCTGTGGGCCCAGCAGATCGATGCTCAAGCGCGGCTGGAAGACAACTGGCGGGACATCCAGGACTACATGATCCAGCTCATGAACTGGGCAGGCACCGAGACCATCCAGGCCGAAGAGCTGACCGTGCTGCCCGGCATCGACGAGATCTTCTCGCTCGTCGACGTGAAGGCCCACGTGGAAAGCGGCGACTACGAGGTCGTTATCGTCGACTGCGCACCGACGGCCGAGACGCTGCGCCTCCTGTCCCTGCCGGAGGTCATGAACTGGTACATCGAGCGGATCTTCCCCGTGGAGCGCAAGGTCGTGAAGGCGGTAAGGCCGATCGTTTCCAAGATGACGACGATGCCGATCGCACGTGACCAGGTGTTCGCCGCGGTCGAGAGGTTGCACCGGAACCTCGAGGCGGTGAAGAGGATCCTGACCGACGAGGAGGTGTCCTCGGTCAGGCTGGTGGTGAACCCCGAAAAGATGGTGATAGCGGAAGCCCGCCGCACCTACACGTACCTGGGGTTGTTCGGCTATCGCGTCGATGCGGTGATCGTGAACAGGATCATCCCTGACGACGTGACGGACCCCTATTTCGGCAAGTGGAAGGACATCCAGGCGGAGCATCTCGCCACGGTCAAGGAGTCGTTCGAACCGGTGCCGATCCTCCGCGCGCGGTTGTTCGACCGCGAGATGGTCGGGATCCCCCTCCTCGTAGAGATGGCTGATGAGGTGTACGGAGACGCCGATGCGATGTCGGTGCTCCATCACGATGACCCGATCGTCGTTCGCAAACGGGGAGCCGGGTACGCGATGATGATGCGCCTGCCCTTCGTGTCGCGAGACGACATGGACGTGCACAGACGCGGTGAGGAGCTGTTCGTGCGAGTGGGGTCTTACCGGAGGAACCTGATCCTGCCCCAGACCTTGAAGAGGATGGTGGTGAAAGAGGCGAACTTCGCTGGGGACCACCTCGAGATCCTCTTCGGCCGCGAGCCGAAACCCAAGGAGGGAACGAGCGATGGCTGAGCCCACGAAGAAGCGAGCTCGACCCAAGGTCGAAGCCGTTCCGGAGCCTCCCAAGCAGCCGGAGCATGAGCCGGCCGTCTGCCCCGTGGCCTGGTGTCCTGTTTGCTTGGCGGTCGCAGCGGTGCAGCCGCTCAAACCGGATGTGGTGGAGCACCTCCTGAAGGCCGGAAGCGAGTTGCTGCTCGCTTTCAGGGCGGTGGTGGACGCCAGGGCTGACGAGATGGAGGGTGGGGGGAGCTCCGAGGAGGCGTCCGGGTCGGGCAGGCTCGAGAAGATAGACCTCGGATGACGTCCCCGCAGGTCGTCGGCGTGGACGTCGGCGGGAGCAAGGTCTCCGCGCTGCGTGTGTCGCTCACGGGGGAGGTGCTGGCACGCGATCTGCGGACGACGCCCTCCCATGACCAGGACGCGATCCTGGACACGATGCAGGAGGCCGCGCACGCGGTGATGACCTCGGGTGTGATCGCGGTAGGCGCGGGCGCGGCCGGCATGGTCGGGGATGACGGGGTGCTCATCTACGCGCCCAACCTCGCTTGGAGGAACGTTCCCCTCGCGGAGAGGCTGAGGACGGCCTTCGGCCTGCCGGTGGCGGTGGACAACGACTGCACCGCCGCGACCTTCGGCGAGTTGAGGCTGGGCGCTCTCCGTGGTGTCCACCAGGGCCTGTACGTCGGCGTCGGGACGGGGATCGGCGGCGGGCTCGTGGTGCACGGGCGCGTGTGGCGAGGCGAACACGGCTATGCCGCCGAGATCGGGCACTTCATCGTCGATCCGGCGGGTCCGGAATGCGGCTGCGGCAACCGCGGCTGCTGGGAGACCGTCGCCAGCGGCAGCGCTATCGAAGCCGACGGGCGCCGGGCCGTGGCGCGTCACGCACACTCCCTGATCGCCGAGCTGGCCGGGGGCGACGAGACCCGCGTCACGGGGGCGCTCGTGACGGAGGCGGCCTCACGGGGCGACCCGGCTGCCAGGGGCATACTCGCGGAGGTGGGCCACAGGTTCGGTGAGGGTCTCGCAGGGCTCGCCAACATCTTGGACCCGGAGCTGATCGTGGTCGGTGGAGGCGTCGCCGGGGTGGGGGAGATGTTCCTGGGTCCTGCTCGTGCGGCGTTCGCTATGGCTGCCGAGGCGTCGGACCTGCGGCCTCGGGTTCCGATCGTCGAGGCGTCCCTGGGAGCCGATGCGGCCGCGATCGGAGCGGCGATGCTGGCGCTGGATGCCCTGGCATGAAGCTGGGTCTTACGCTCGGGACCTTCATCGCCGATCCGTCGCGGCCGCTCGCCTCGGCGTCAAGGGCTGCCGCCGCCGGGTTCGACGCCGTATTCGCCTCCGACCACCTCTTCCCGCCGGGGTCGCCGGGCAGGCCAGCGCTCGAGCCGTTCACGCTCCTTGCCGCAGCAGCAGCGGCGAACCCCGGCTTAGGCACAGGCGTCCTCGTTACCCGCCCCGGCATGAGACCTGTGGGGATGCTGGCGAAGGAAGCCGCGTCCCTCGACCTCATGACCGGGGGGCGCGCGATCCTGGGACTCGGGCTGGGTGACGCGAACGGCCGCCTGGAGCACGAGGCGCTCGGACTGGAGTACCCGCCTGCGCGGGAGCGAGCCGAGCTCCTGGCGGAGACCCTCGGCGCGCTTCGTTCGCTGTTCGAGGGGCGGTCGTGGGGCGGAGGGCGACTGGTCGGCCCGGCGTCCGGGCCCCTGCTTCCCCTCGGGTCGCCGAAGGTGTGGGTGGGAGGGGCGGGGGACCGGGCGCTGTCGGTCGCCGCGCGTTTCGCGGACGGGTGGAACGGCTGGGGGCTCTCGACCGAGGTGTTCGCCGAGCGCTCCTCCACGCTCGCCCGTCTCGCGGGGAAGGAGGGGCGCGATCCGGCGGAGGTCGAGCCGACGTGGGCGGGGATCGTGCTGGCCGGAGAGAACGCCGCAGACCTCGCCCGGCTGGAGGAGGAGAGGGAAGCGAAGGGACTGCCCATGGATGTCTGGCGCGGGACCGTAGCGCACCTCGCGGAGTTCGCGGAGGATCTTGCGGCCCACGGCTGCGCATGGATGGTTTGCCTGCCCGCCGGGCCATCGGACCGCCTCGAGCTGATCGCGCGTACGCTGCGCGGATGAAGGCCCACCAGCTGAAGAAGGCCAAGAGAGACGTGCGCCGCGCCGTGCTCGCTCTGCGTGTTGCTTTGCCGCCCTATGAGCTAGCAGGGCGCGGCGCCCTCGCGGTCGAGCGCTTCCTGGCTCTGGACGAGGTGCGTTCGGCCGGCACGGTCCTCGCCTTCTGGTCGTTCGGTTCGGAGCTCCCGACGGGCGGGATGCTTCGGTCGCTCGAGGAGGCGGGCGTCCGCGTCGTGCTGCCCAAGATCGAGGGCGGCGAGCTGGTATCACGCACCTACCGAGGAGGCGATCCCACGACGCTGTCGTCCTTCGGAGCGATGGAGCCGGCCGGAGGCGAAGTCGTCGCTCCGGAGGAGCTGGACGTCGTGTGCACACCGGGGGTTGCGTTCGACAGGATGGGCTGGCGTGTGGGCTACGGGGGCGGGTTCTTCGACCGCCTCTTCAAACGTACCCGTCCCGACGCCCTCCGTGTCGGCCTCGCCCTGGCCGTTCAGGTGGTCGCGCACGAACTGCCGCACGGAGCCTTCGACGCCAGCCTGGACGCGTTGGTGACCGAGGACGAGGTCATCAGGTGGGAGAGACAGGGGTGAGGAAGATCCCCGCCCCACCTCCGTGGATAGGACGGTCCTCTTCGTGGAGGCAGGCTGAGTACGCGGCTCTTGACTTCGAGACCACAGGCCTGGACTTCGCCAGGGATTCGATCGTGTCGTTCGGGGTAGTGCCCGTGGTTGGAGGAAGGGCCCGGATCGCCGGCTCCGAGTACCAGCTCGTGCGCCCCGCGGTCCCGCCGACCCCCAGGTCGCAATCGTTCCACCTCCTCCGGCCGCAGGACCTTCACGACGCGCCCTCTCTGGAGCAAGCCCGCGAACGGCTCCGAGGGCTGCTGCACCGCCGCTTCGTCCTGGCTTGGTTCGCCGAGGTCGAGGTCCGGTTCCTCGCGATGTTGTTCGGAACCGGGGTGGGCCCCTGGATCAGGCGGACGATCGATGTTCGCAACCTGGCGATAGCCGCCGCCGGCGGTTCGGCGGGGGACAGGGCCGAGAAGGGATACGCACTGGCTGCTCAGGCAGCCAGGTACGGCATCCCCATAGCCAGCCCCCACGAGGCGTTCGACGACGCGCTCGTGACGGCGCAGCTGTTCCTCGTGCTCGTTTCCAAGCTGGGGAAGCGTGAGCCGGCCGTTCGAGACCTCGTCAGGCTCGGCCGCCCATGACGACTTGAACGAACGTTCAGGCCTGAGGTAGAACGGCTCCATGACCGGCCGGGAGACCGCCTTCCACGCCGTGACCTCGAAGAAGGCGGCCGCTTTCGAGGAGGAGGCAGGGTGGCTCTGGGTGACCCACTTCGGCGATCCGGACGCCGAGTACAGGGCGATCCGCGAAGGGGTCGGCATGTGGGATCTCTCGCCCCTGAACAAGTGGGAGTTCCGCGGGCCCGACGCCCTCGAGGCCGCCCAGCGGCTGCACACGAACGACATCATGGGGATGCGCGACGGGCAGGTTCGCTACGGAGGGTTCATCGACGAGGACGGGCTGCTCGTGGACGACGGCACCGTTTTCCGCCTCTCGGACTCGCATCTGTGGGTCTGCACGAACGGCAACGAGAGGCTAGAGTACTTCACCAGCTCCACCAAGGGTCTCGACGTGTCGATCGCATACGTCGCACCGGAGCTGCCGAGCATGCAGATCCAGGGTCCACGCTCACGCGATCTGGTCCGGTCTCTCACCGATGCCCCCGTCGATGCGCTGAGCTACTTCACGTTCTTCCCCGAGCAGGTGAGGCTCGGCGGGGTTCCCGTCTGGCTGTCGCGTACGGGCTTCAGCGGGGAGTTGGGCTACGAGATCTTCCTGCGGCCCGAGCACGCGTTGGAGCTGTGGGAGGCTGTCGAGGCTGCGGGCGCCTATCCCTACGGCATGGATGTCATCGAGCCCATCCGAGTTGAGACCGGCATGATCGTGACCGACTACGACTACGAGCCTCACCAGAGGTCGCCCTACGACCTCGGCCTGGACCGGGTGGTTCGGCTCGGTTGCGGGTGCATGGGCGACGAAGCCCTGGCGGCGGTGGCGCAAGAACCTCCCAACAGGTTCAAGACGATCCGGCTTGAAGGGGACGTGCTGCCCGACTACGGCGCGACGGTGCGTGCCGAGGGGCGCGAGGTTGGCGTGCTTACCTCGCCGGCAGCCAGCCCGCTGTTCGGTGCGATCGGCCTGGCGATCCTGGAGGCCGGGCATGCGGAGGATGGGACCCGCGTGGAGGTGGATGCCGACGGCGGTCCATTACCAGGTGTGGTCGACGTCCTGGCTATATACGACCCCAAGAAGGAGAAACCGCGGGCCTAGCGGCTCGAGAACAGGAGGTAGCACATGACCGAGGAGCACCGCTCGCCGCTCGCTGACTGGCACGAGGCCCAGGGGGCGGAGGTGCTGATCGAGGACGGGTATCCCTGGTACATGCACGAGGGTGGCGACCCCATGGATGAGTACGAGGCCGTCCGCACCTCCGCGGGTATCTGGGATCTGTTCTCGACCAGCAAATACGAGGTCACGGGGCCCGATGCCGCGCGGATGATCCAGCGGCGCTTCACGAACTCGCTCGAAGGTATGCAGGACGGCTCGGTGCGCTACGGCGCGTTCGTGAACGCGAACGGGCTGATGATCGACGACGGCAACGTCTACCGGTTCGCGCCCGACCGGTACTGGGTGATGATCAACACGGCGGGGATCGAGGACTGGTTCAGGGAGACGGCCGGTGACCTTGACGCACGGATAGAACACCGGACGGACGACTTCTGCATGATCTCGGTCCAGGGCCCGAAGTCGCAGGAGACCCTGCAAGGACTGGTCGATCGTGACCTAGGTGATCTCAGGTACTTCAGGTTCTGGCCCGAGCAGGTGAAGGTCTCCGGAGTGGATGCGTGGGTCTTGCGCACCGGGTTCAGCGGAGAGAAGGGCTACGAGGTCGTCACGGCCCCCGAGGACGCCCGGCCGGTCTGGGACGCCCTTCTGGCGGCGGGGGCGAAGCCCTTCGGGCTGACGGCGATCGATCTGGCCAGGACCGAGGTCGGCCTCGTGATCATCGCGGTCGATTACAACCCCGACGAGATAAGCCCGTGGGACCTGTCCATGGACCGGTTCATCAAGACCGACACGGAATGCGTCGGCGCGGCGGCCCTCGCCGAGAGGGGTGCCAACCCGCCCAAGCGGTTCAAGACGCTGAAGATCGAGAGCGAGACGGCGCCCGACTACGGAGCCTCGGTCACGAAGGACGGGCGCCAGGTGGGGGTGGTCACCTCGCCGGCCGTGAGCCCGCGCGTCGGGACGATCGGCCTTGCGATCCTCGACTCCGAGGTCGCGGGCGAGGGGGAGAAGGTCGAGGTCGCGATCGGCGACGGCACCGCGCCGGCGACCGTCGAGCCCCTGGCGATCCTGGATCCGGAGAAGCGTCGCCCGCGGAGCTGACGACCTTCGCCCCACGGCGGGAGCGTATGCTCCCGCCGTGGGGCCCACCGTCGTCGTCGTTCCCAACTTCAGCGAGGGGAGGCGGGACGACGTCATCGAGGCCGTCTGCCGCGCTCTGCAGGCTCCGGGCGTGCGCCTCGTCTACAAGCAGGCAGATCCGGACCACCACCGTCTCGACACGACGATCGTCGGCGCTCCGGAGGCCGTGCGGCGGGCGCTCCTCGCTGCGGCGCGGGTCGCCGTCGGCCTGATCGACATGGATGTGCATCGCGGAGGCCACCCTCGTATGGGCGCGGTGGACGTCGTTCCCTTCGTCCCCCTCGGCGGGGTCTCGATGGCGGACGTCGTGGACCAAGCGCGCGCGTTCGGCCGGGAACTCGCCTCGACACTGGACCTGCCCGTGTACCTGTACGGCGAGGCGGCGCTGTCTGGGAACCGCGTGTCGCTGGCCGACGTCCGCCGGGGCGAGTACGAAGGGCTCCGTGAGGCGGTCGAACGGGGGGAGCGGCTGCCGGACTTCGGCCCGCACGTGATCGGGAAGGCGGGGGCGACGGCCGTTGGGGCCCGGAAGCCCTTGATCGCCTTCAACGTCTACCTTTCGGGCGGGTCGGGCGAAGCCGCCAGGGAGGTGGCTCGGCGGGTAAGGGAGTCCGGCGGTGGACTTAGCGCGCTTCGCGCGATCGGCTTCGAGGCGGGGGGCCGTGGACTGGCAACGGTGTCCATGAACCTCGTCGATCACGAGGTGACCGGCCTCAGGGCCGCGTTCGACGCGGTCGTGGCCGAGGCGGGGGCCGCCGGCATGTCCGTGGTGGACTCCGAGATCGTCGGGTTGGTGCCGGAAACCGCGCTGGGACGAGGCGACGCGGAGCACATCCGACTCGTCGGGTTCGATCCGGGAACCCAGATCCTGGAGCGGCTGATCGGAGGGGACAGCGATGGGTGACGGGGATCTCGGGGGGGTTCAGATCGGCGGATGGCTAGAGGCGCTGGCTTCCGGATCTGCGACGCCGGGCGGGGGCTCGGCCGCCGCACTGGCCGGGGCGCTCGGAGCGGCGCTGGTGTCGATGACGGGGCGTTTGACCTTGGGGCGCCAAGCCTTCGAAGCGGTGCAGCAGCGAGTCGGCGAAGTCGTCGCGGCGGCCGACTCGAGCCGGGCAGCGTTCCTGGATCTGGCTCGCCGCGACGCCGAGGGTTTCGAGGCCGTGATGGCGGCTTTCGAGCTGCCCAAGGAGACCGAGGAGGAACGCCTGGCGCGATCCGCAGCCATCCAGGCGGCCTACGCGGAGGCCGCGGAGCCGCCACTTCAGATCGCGCGTATGTCGGTTCGGATGCTCGCTCTCGCAGAAGAGATGGCAGAGATGGGCAACCCATCGGCGGTGTCCGCCGCATGCTCGGCGGCGGCGATGCTCGCGGCGGCTAGAATCGCCGCCGCCGCCAACGTGCGCATCAACGCGGCGGCCATCGGCGACGCGGTCCTCTCGGAGGCTCTGGCAACGGAGTGCGACGACCTGGAGTCGAAGGCCGAGGCCGCTCTCGCCCGGACCAGACAAGCTTTCGCCGAGCGCATCGGTTCTTGAGCGCACGCGGTAGTCTGCCCGCCAGACATGGAGCGGACCCCGATCGGCAGCCAGCGCGTGGACGGCCTCTTGGAGCTGCTCGCCTCAGAGGCTCCTGCGCCCGGGGGCGGCGCCGTAGCTGCCGTGGCGGGCGCGTGTGGGGCGGCCCTGATAGGGATGGTCGCCAAGCTGACCGTCAAGAAGCAGGGCTTCGAGGGGGTGGCCGCCCGTATGGAGGAGATCGCGCGCGAGGCCGACGATGCTCGCGTGACGATGCTCCTGCTCGCCGACCGTGAGGCCCAGGCGTACGACCGGGTCGTGTGGGCTACGAGGATGCCTCGCGACACCGATGAGGAGCGGACATCCAGGCTCCAGGCCCTCCAGGAGGCCTTCAACGAGGCGGCCGAGGTTCCCCTGGACGTGGCCCGGCGGTCCGTCTACCTGATGGGGCTGGCGCAGGACGTGATCGAGGAAGGCAATCCGAACGCGGCTGCCGATGCGATGAGCGCATCGTCAGCTCTCTACACCGCGATGATCGCCGCGCTCGCCAACGTCGAGGTGAACGCCTTCGCCATCACCGACCAGAACAAGCAGCGCGAGCTGACGGATACGGTTGTTCGCCTGCGCGACCGCGCCGCGCAGCTGCTGCGCGAGGCGCAGACCGCGTTCACCGTAAGGATCCGCTCCGCCCAGGTGGGCGGCCTCTAGACCGACCGCCGATACGGCGCTAGAACAGGCCGATCGTCCGGCCGTCCGCGTCGATGTCCACGCCCGTGAAGTTCGGGACCTTCCCGAGTCCGGGCATGCGCTGCATATCGCCGCACAGGACCACGACGAAGCCCGCGCCCGCGGCGGGGACCACCCCCCTGACCGGCAGGCGATAGCCGCGAGGCCTGTTCAACATCAGAGGGTCATGACTGAGCGACAGGTGGGTCTTCGCCATGCAGACGGGGACCTCGCCGAAGCCGAGAGCCTCCATCCGCTGGATGTCCTTCTCGGCCTGCGGCAGGTAGTCCACGCCCTCGGCGCCGTAAAGCCTCGTCGCTATCGCCTCGATCTGTCCCTTCAGCGAAGTGCCATCCGGGGTCAGCAGGCGGAACGAGCTCGGCTTCTCACAGGTCTCGACGACCGCCTGCGCGAGCTCCACGGCGCCGTCGCCACCCTCGGCGAATCCGCGGTTGAGGACCACCCTCTCCGCGCCGGCTTCCTCTGCAAGCTCGCGCATGAGGGCGACTTCGGCTTCCGTGTCGGCCGGGAAGTTGTTGATGGAGACGACGCACGGAAGGCCGTACTCCTTGACGATATCGATGTGCGCGGCCAGGTTGTCGATCCCGCGCCGCAACGCGTCCAGATCCTCGTTCTCGAGTTCATCGAAAGGCTTCCCGCCGTGCGACTTGGTCGCGCGTATCGAGGTGACCAGCACGCCGGCGCTGGGAGCGAAACCGCCCAGGCGGCAAACGATGTCGCAGAACTTCTGGAAGCCCAGATCGCTCGCGAATCCGGCCTCCGTCACCACGTAGTCGCCTAGCTTGAGCGCCACGCGATCTTCGATGATCGAGTTGTTCGCGTGGGCGATGTTGCCGAAGGGGCCGGCGTGGATCAGCGTCGGTTGGCCCTCGAGGGTCTGAACGAGGTTGGGCTTGATGGCGTCGCGCATGATCACGGTCATCGCGCCGGCCACCCTGAGGTGCTCGGCCGTGATGGGTTCACCCGAGTACGTGGACGCGACGACGACCCTGCCGAGCCTCGCACGCAGGTCGTGGATGTCGGTGGCCAGGGCCAGGATCGCCATGATCTCGGAGGCCGCGGTGATGACGAACTCGCTCTCGCGCGGCACCCCGTGGAGCTTGCCTCCCAGCCCGATCACGGTCCTGCGGAGCGACCGCTCGTTCACGTCCATCGTGCGCGGCCAGGTGATCGTCTGAGGGTCGATCCCAAGCGGGTTGCCGTGGAAGATCGAGGCGTCCAGTGCGGCGGCCAGGAGGTTGTGGGCGGCCGTTACCGCGTGGAAGTCCCCGTTGAAGTGCAGGTTGATGTCCTCCATCGGGGCCACCTGGGCGTGGCCGCCTCCCGCCCCGCCTCCCTTGATCCCGAACACGGGCCCCATCGACGGCTCGCGCAGCGCGAGGATCACTCGCTTGCCGAGCTTGCCCAAGCCCTGCGCTAGTGAGATGGAGGTGACGGTCTTGCCCTCTCCCGCCTTCGTCGGCGTGATCGCGGTCGTGATGATCAGCTTCCCGTCGGGGGTGCCGCGGAGCCTGTCCAGGATCGAGAGGGACACCTTGGCGCGATAGGTGCCGTAGGGTTCGAGCTCTTCGGGGAGTATCCCGGCCTCCTCCGCTACCTGGGTGATGGGAAGGAGGGTTGCTTCCTGCGCGATCTCAAGGGCGGATCTCATGGTCGTGGGCTCCTCGCGGCGGGATCAGACTTTGGGGGACGGGACCCACGATAGCGCAGGGGCGGCAACGAGCAGCAATCGCCTCCGCAGGCCTTTTGACCCGAGGTCAGCGTGTAGGTTCTGTCGTCATGGACGTCCGAACCATCGGGTCTCTGCGGCCCTCGGTCCTCGCGGACCTGAAGAGCCTGATCCGCATCCCGTCGGTCGCTTTCGAGGGCTTCCCAGCCGGGCCCTTGGTCGAAGCCGCGGACGCGACCGCAGGGCTCCTGCGGGACGCAGGCGTTGCCGACGCCCGGACCTTGGAGCTGCCCGACGGCCACCCGCCGGCGGTCTTCGGTTCGATACCGGCGCCCGCGGGTGCACCCACCGTGCTGCTCTACGCGCACTACGACGTTCAGCCCGAAGGCGACCCCGAAGCGTGGGAGCACCCTCCCTTCGAACCCGTCGAGAAGGAAGGGAGGCTGTACGGACGCGGCGCCGCCGACGATAAGGGCGGGATCGCCGCCCACCTGTGGGCCCTGCGCGCTTGGGACGGCCATCCTCCGGTCGGCGTCAAGGTCGTCATCGAGGGCGAGGAAGAGACGGGTGACTCCGCTCTGGACCAGATCATCCCCTCGCACCCGGACGTCTACCGGGCCGACGCCATCCTTGTCTGCGACATGGGGAACCGAGAGGTGGGGCGCCCTGCACTCACCGTTTCCCTCCGCGGCGTAACGTCCGTCGTCATCGAGGTCCGTTCCCTCGCCGGACAGGTGCACAGCGGCTACTTCGGAGGCCCGGCGCCCGATGCCCTCATGGCTCTGGTGCGGATGCTTGCCTCGCTGCAGGACCTGAAGGGAAACGTCGCGATCGAAGGCCTTGACGTCCGAGACTGGGACGGAGACGGACCGGACGAGCAGGCCTACCGGCGACTCGCCGGGGTTCTTCCAGGGGCGCAGCTGGTTGGTGACGGCACCGTTGGCTCACGACTCTGGTCGAAGCCATCGGTCAACGTGATCGGCTTGGACGCGCCGCCCGTTTACGGCGCGCGGAACGTATTGATCGACATCGCTCGCGCGACGGTCTCTCTGCGTGTTCCACCTTGGCAGGACGTCCCACGGGCCCAGGCGCTGCTCGTGGAGCACCTGAAGGCAGCCGCCCCGTGGGGCGTCGAAGTCGCGATCGAAACGCGTGAGACTGGACCGGGGATCCGGGTTGCTTCCGACGGGCCCGCCTACACGGCCATGCGCACGGCCTTGAGCGAGGCCTTCGACGGCGAGCCCGTGGGTCTTCAGGGGAGCGGTGCCTCCATCCCGCTGGTCCGGACCTTGGCCGACACGTTCCCCGAAGCCGAGATCCTGATGTACGGGTTGGAAGAGCCCGCCTCTAACGTGCATTCACCCAACGAGAGCGTCCACCTGGGGGAGCTTGAGAGGATCGCCCTGGCGGAGGCCCGGTTCATGCGTCTCCTGGCCGGCGGGTGAGCACATCTCCTTCCGTCCGCGCGATACTGACGACGTGACCGAGACCGCGGCCATCCGGCGCAACGTGACTCACGTCCGCATGCTCTCGCTCGAGGCAGCCTCCCGGGCCGACAAACCGGACACCCTGGCTACGGAGGAACCTCTCGAGATCAGGGTGTCGGGTCCGGGCCAGGAGCAGGTGCAGGTCGTAGTCACGATGCGCACGCCCGGCAACGATTTCGAGCTGGCGGTCGGTTTCCTGTACTCGGAGGGCCTGATCGGGCTCGGTGAGGTGAAGCGCGTGGCCTACTGCGACGACCTGCCGGGCGAAGACCAGCGCTACAACGTCGTCTCCGTGACGCTTCATCGACCGTTCGACGCGGCGTCACTCCGCAGGAACTTCTACGCCTCCTCTTCGTGCGGGGTCTGCGGGAAAGCGGCCCTGGACGACATCGAGGTCAGATGCGAGCCAGTCGGTCCCGGGCCGAGGGTTCCCCTGGCGACACTGCTGGCTCTGCCCGAGAAGTTGCGCTCGGACCAGAAGGTGTTCGAGGCCACCGGTGGTCTGCACGCCGCCGGCCTCTTCTCGCCCGCGGGCGACACCGTGACGATCCGCGAGGATGTCGGCAGGCACAACGCCGTGGACAAGGTGCTCGGTGAACGGTACCTGACCGACTCGCTGCCAGCCTCAGGCCTGATCATGCAGGTGAGCGGCCGGGCTTCGTTCGAGATCGTCCAGAAAGCGGCGGTGGCGCGGATACCCGTGGTTAGCGCGGTCGGCGCCCCCTCTTCCCTGGCGGTGGAGACCGCCGAGAGGTTCGGGCTGACGCTGGTCGGCTTCGTTCGCGAGGGCCGGTGCAACGTCTACTCCGGCTCGGAGCGCGTCGGTTGACCGGCCGTCACGTCGGCAGCCCACCTCGTTCATCACCGATGGCCGGCTCGCCCTAGAATCGTGGGAACCGGCGGTCGCCGGTGGAAGGAGACTCGATGCCGAACGGGCTGACCCGGTTGACCGAGCCGATGGTTCGTGACAACGGCGCGCTCCGCGTCGCCACATGGGATGAGGCCCTCGACAGGGCCGCCCAGGGCCTGCGCCGCGCTGTGGAGCGGAATCCTGGCAGGGGAGCCGGGATCTTCAGCTGTTCGAAGGCCACGAACGAGATGAACTACGCCGCAGGCAAGTTCGCTCGGCAGGTTCTTCGGACGAACAACATCGATAGCTGCAACCGCACCTGACATGCACCTTCGGTCGTCGGTCTGGCGACCGTGTTCGGTGCCGGAGGCGGTACCAGCTCATACGAGGAGGTCGGTAAGGCCGGCCTGATCTTGCTGTGGGGCTCGAACGCCCGCAACGCGCACCCGATCTTCTTCCACCACGTCCTCAGAGCGGTGAAGGCGGGCGGCAGGCTCATCGTGGTCGACCCGCGCAGGAGCGAGACCGCCGAGTTCGCCGAGACGTGGCTCGGCATCGACGTAGGCACCGACATCGCGCTCTCGAACACGATGGCCCGCGAGATCATCCACGCCGGACTGACCCACCGGGAGTTCATCGAAGGGGCGTCGTTGAACTTCGACGAGTACGCGGCCAGTGTTGAGGACTGGACGCTGGAACGCGGAGAGCAGGTGACGGGCGTCCCTGCCGACGCGATCCGCGAGGTTGCGCATGCGTACGCGACGACGCAGGACGCGATGCTCTGTTGGACCCTGGGGATCACCGAACATCACAACGCCGTGGACAACGTCTTGGGGCTGATCAACCTGGCCTTGCTGACCGGGCACGTCGGCCGCTACGGGAGCGGACTCAATCCGTTGCGCGGCCAGAACAACGTCCAGGGCGGAGGCGACATGGGCGCCATCCCGAACAAGCTTCCGGGGTTCCAGGACATCGAGAAGGACGCCGACGCCCGCGCCAGGTTCGAGGCCGCCTGGGGCGTGCCTATCGAGCCCAAGCGAGGCTGGCACCTCTCGGAGATGTTCGAGGCCATGGAAGAGGGCCATCTCACGGCCGTCTACTGCATCGGAGAGAACCCAGCCAGCTCGGAGGCCGACTCCACGAAGACGGCGAGGCTGCTGCAGGGTCTCGATACGCTGGTGGTTCAGGACATCTTCATGACGAAGACCGCCGAGATGGCCGACGTCGTGCTGCCCGCATCCAATTCGGCCTTCGAGTCGGAAGGGACGGTCACCAACTCGGAGAGAAGGGTCCAGCGCGTGCGGAAGGCGCTGGAGCCCCCGGGCAACGCGAAGGACGACATCTGGGTCCTAGCGCAGCTGGCAGCCAGGCTCGGCGTCGATTGGGGCGAGCCGACCCCCCGAGAGCTGTGGGACGAGATGAGGTCCCTGTCGCCCATGCACGAGCTGATGTCCTGGGACCTGATCGAGGAGCTAGGGGGCGTGCAGTGGCCCTGTAACGCCGGATACCCGACCGGGGCGAAGTTCCTCCACGAGCGGCTGTGGAGCTTCGACGATCCCGAGCGCCAAGGACCGAAAGCGCCCTTCAGCATCGTCGTGGACGAGCCCCCGGTGGATGAGTTGACCGGGGAGTACCCGATACGGTTGACGACAGGGCGCCGGCTTGAGTCCTACAACACCGGCGTGCAGTCGGGTGCGTTCTCCTCGCCGCTTCACCGGGGGGAGACGCTGGATCTCTCGCCCGAGGACGCGGACGAGCTGGGCGTTGAAGAGGGAGACGTCGTTCGAGTGATCTCCAGGCGTGCCGAGATCGAGGCGCCCGTCCACGTGACGACGGCCCTTCGGAAGGGGCTCGCGTTCATGACCCCGCACTTCCCCGACGAGGTCGAGACGAACCGGCTGACGATCGACGCCTGGGACCCGAAGTCGGGCACGTCGGAGTTCAAGGCCACCGCCATCCGCGTCGAGAAGCTCGCCGTCGGGGCGGGAAGGTAGCCTGCCCGCCGTGGACATCCACCTGATGACGGCGGAGCCAGCCGCCGAGGAGGCCGCTGCGGTTGACGAGCTGCTCGGACCCCCGGAGACCGGATGGGAGGGAGGCGAGCGAACGGCTGTCGACCTGCGGATCGCAAAGGCGCCCGAGGACCGCAGGACGATGCTGTTGCCCGCGCTCCACGCCTTGCAGAAGAGCGTCGGATGGATCAGCGAGGGCGGACTCAACTACGTCTGCGAGCGGCTCGGGGTGCCGCCGGCCGAGGCGTACGGGGTCGCGACCTTCTACGCGATGCTCTCCACGAAGCCCCGGCCCGCCTCGGTGGTTCATGTCTGCGACGACCTGGCCTGCCGCGTCGGTGGGGCCCGGGAGCTGTGCCAGGCGCTCGAGCGTCACGTCGGGCCGGAAGGCCAACCCGCAGGCGGGGCCATGTGGGTGCGTAGCCCCTGCCTGGGGATGTGCGAACAGGCTCCGGTGATGTTCGCTCAGCGAGCCGGCCGGCCCGACGTGACGCTCGGAGAGGCCACCACCGAGACCTTCACGGCGATGACCCGGCCTGACTCCAGGGTGGTCTGCGCCGGAGGGGCAGGCGCGCCACAGGTGTGGGATGACCGTCGCGGGGCGCTCCGGCTCCTGTCGCGAGCCGGGTCGGTGGATCCCACTTCCCTGGAGAGCTTCCGGGAGCTCGGGGGGTACCGGGGATTGGCGTGTGCGATCGAGATGGGTCCGGACGCGGTGATCCAGGCGGTCTCGGATGCCAAGTTGTTGGGGCGTGGAGGAGCCGCCTTCCCGACGGGCTTCAAGTGGCGGGCGGTGGCCGACCAGCCGGGTGGACCGAAGTACGTGGTCTGCAACGCCGACGAGTCCGAGCCTGGGACCTTCAAGGACCGGGTCGTCATGGAGAACGACCCGTTCGCGGTCGTGGAGTCCCTGACGATCGCGGGTCTCGCCTGCGGGGCCGAGAAGGGCTTCATCTACATCAGGGGCGAATACCCGCTGGCCACCGAAAGGCTCGAGAACGCGCTGGGCGAGGCCCGCGCCGCGGCGCTGCTCGGCCCCGACGTGATGGGTTCCGGCAAGACGTTCGATATCGAGCTGCGCCGCGGCGCGGGCGCCTACATCTGCGGTGAGGAGACGGCGCTCTTCAACTCGATCGAGGGCAAGCGGGGTGAGCCGCGCAACAAGCCGCCCTTCCCGGTGACGCACGGCCTGTTCGGCAGGCCGACCGCGATCAACAACGTCGAGACGCTCATCAACGTCCCGCACATCCTTACGCTCGGGGTGGATGGCTACACGGCTCTGGGCACGCCGGAGTCCACGGGGACGCGGCTCTTCTGCCTCTCGGGGCACGTGGAGAAGCCGGGCGCCTACGAACACCCCCAGGGCACGACCCTGCGCGAGGCGATCGAGGCGGCGGGCGGCGTGCGCGGCGGGAAGGACATCAGGGCCGTGCTCCTCGGAGGGGCCGCGGGGGTGTTCCTCACGCCCGACCGCCTCGATGTCCGCCTGACCTTCGAGGACGCGCGCGAGGGCGGGTACACGCTGGGCTCCGGGGTGATCATGGTCTTCGACGAAGGCACCGATCTCGTGGACGTAGTCCTGAGGATCGCTCGCTTCTTCCGCGACGAGTCCTGCGGGCAGTGTGTGCCCTGCAGGGTGGGAACCGTCAGGCAGGAAGAGGCCCTGCACAGGCTCGTGCAGGGCCGGACCCTGGGATCGCACGAGGACGAGCTGGTCCTGCTGTCGGACGTCGCGACGGCGATGAGGGAGGCGTCGATCTGTGGGCTCGGCCAGACTGCCGCCAGTGCGGTCCAGTCCGCGCTCTCGAGCCTCTCGCTGTTCGATGGAGGGGAGGGCCGGTGAGCGCGATCCCGCTCGACCCGCCTCGAAAGCTCCTCGACCTGGAGGTGGACGGCCACACCGTTCGCGTTCCCGAGGGCTCGACGATCCTCGACGCCTGCCGGTCGCTCGGCGTCGACACGCCCACGATGTGCTACGCGGACAACCTCACCCCCGTCAACGCCTGCAGGGTCTGCGTGGTTGAGATAGAGGGAGCGCGCGTCCTCGCACCGGCCTGTTCGCGCCCGGTGGAAGAGGGGATGAAGGTTCGTACCGACACCGAGCGTGTCCGGACGTCCCGCAAACTCGTGATGGAGTTCCTCGCCTCGAGCGTGGATACCTCACTTGCCAGTGCGGACTGGCACCGGTGGCAGGACGAGTACGAAGCCGACCCGGACCGGTTCGGCGCCCGGATGGAGCCCCTGGAGGCGGGAGAGCGCGACACGCGCGAGCCGGGGCACCATCACGAGCCCGACCCAGCTGCCGCCGAGACCGTGGCACAACCCGTCAAGGTGGACAACGACCTGTACGTGCGTGACTACTCGCGGTGCGTCCTCTGCTACAAGTGTGTGGAGGCTTGCGGAACCGACGCCCAGTGGACCTTCGCCATCGCGGTGGCGGGCCGCGGCTTCGACGCCCGGATCTCGACGGAGTTCGCCGTTCCACTGGCCGAGAGCGCCTGCGTCTACTGCGGCAACTGCATCGGCGTGTGCCCGACCGGAGCGCTGATGTTCAGGTCGGAGCACGACATGCGTGAAGCAGGTACCTGGGACGAGGCGGAGCAGACCGTCACTAACACGATCTGCCCCTACTGCGGCGTCGGGTGCGAGCTGGAGCTTCACGTTCAGGACAACGAGATAGTCAAAGTGACCTCTCCCGCCGACAACTACGTGACGAACGGGCATCTCTGCGTGAAGGGGCGGTTCGGATTCCGGTACGTGCAGAGCAGGAAGCGGGACGGATGACCTACGTCACGGGGATCGTGCTCGCCGGAGGCGCATCCACGAGGTTCGGCTCCGACAAGCTCGCGGCGGAGGTGGAGGGCTCGACCCTCCTTCAGCGAGCGGTCTCCAGCGTGGGAGAGGTCGCCGAGAGGGTCGTGGTCGTGCTCGCCCCGGCCGCCAACCCCCCGGTCCTTGCCGGGGAGGTCGCCTTCGTCCACGACGCCCTGGAGGGTCAGGGCCCGTTGCAGGGGGTCCTCGCGGGCCTGTCGGTCACCTCCCCGGGCATCGCCGTGATAGTCGGGGGCGACATGCCCTTCTTGTCTCCGGATGTGCTCCGGGAGCTGGTGCGATTGGTCGAGGACGTGGGCGAGGCGGCGGTCCTCCAGGACGCCGGAGCGCGGGCGGGATACCGGCCTCTGCCGATGGCGGTCTCGTCGAACAGGGCGGCCCCTATCCTGCAGGGCCTGCTGGGGACCGGCGTGCGGAGCCTGTACGGGTTCGCGGAGGCCCTCCATCCGGCGGTCGTTCCGGAGACGTCCTGGACGGCCCACGATCCCGAGAGAGGCTCCCTGCGCGACGTGGACGAGCCCTCCGACCTGGGTATGGGCTAACATCCCGGGACGAAGAGCGGGCGCCCTTGGCGTTGCCCGCGCATCACAACCCCTTCACCTGAAAGGACGGTTCGCCGTGACGCGCCGTGTCCTGATCATGGGAGCCGCCGGCCGCGACTTCCACAACTTCAATGTCGTCTTCCGAGACGACCCCGGTACGCAGGTCGTCGCCTTCACCGCCACGCAGATCCCCTTCATCGACGATCGCCTGTACCCGCCGTCGCTCGCGGGTCCCCGGTACCCGCAGGGCATCCGGATCCACGACGAGTCCGAGCTCGACCGGCTGATCGGCGACCTGGACGTGGACGACGTGGTGTTCAGCTACTCCGACGTCAGTCACGAGTACGTGATGCACAAGGCGAGTCAGGTCATGGCGGCCGGGGCGAACTTCGTCCTGCTCGGCCCGGAGGCGACCATGCTCAAGCCCAAGGTGCCGACCGTTGCCGTCACCGCGGTGCGCACGGGCGTGGGCAAGAGCCAGACCACGCGCGCCATAGCCGGCGCTCTCAAGGATGCCGGCAAGCGCGTCACGGCTGTGAGGCATCCGATGCCGTACGGCAACCTGGAGGCACAAGCGGTTCAGCGGTTCGCGGAGCTCGAAGACCTCGACAGGCACGACTGCACGATCGAGGAGCGAGAGGAATACGAGCCGCACATCACCAGCGGAACGGTGATCTACGCGGGCGTGGACTACGGCGCCATCCTCGAGCAGGCGCAGGCCGAGTGCGACGTCCTGCTCTGGGACGGAGGCAACAACGACGTGCCCTTCTACGAGCCCGACGTCTGGATCGCGCTGGTCGATCCGCTGAGGGCCGGTCACGAGCTGACGTACCACCCCGGGGAAACGAACCTGCGAGCGGCGAACGTGATCGTGATCAACAAGATGGACTCGGCCACGGCGGAGCAGGTCGCCCGGCTTGAGGCGACGATCGCGGAGGTGAGTCCTGCCGCGACGGTGGTCAGGGCGAACTCGAAGGTGACGGCCGACGATCCCGATGCGATCGCGGGCAAGCGCGTGCTGGTCGTGGAGGACGGGCCGACGCTCACGCACGGGGAGATGAAGATCGGCGCCGGGGTCGTGGCCGCGCAGCGCCTGGGTGCGGCCGAGATCGTCGATCCGAGGCCGTGGGCGGTGGGCACGATCGCGGATACCTTCGCGAAGTACGACGTCGGCGCGGTCCTGCCTGCCATGGGATACAGCGACGGGCAGCTGGAGGAGATGCGGCAGATCATCGCGGCAGCCGACGTCGATCTGGTCCTCGTCGGCACGCCGATCGACCTGCGTCGCGTGATCCAGATCGACAAGCCCGCCGTTCGGGTGAGGTACGACCTGGAGGTCCTCCCGGATTCGCCTCAACTCACGGATATCCTCGCGCCTGTGCTCTGAGGAGCGAAGGACGGCGGGTCGGCGCGCCGTGAGGAAGGGGTAACCGGTGGAGCGGGTGGTCGTGGCTCTCGGCGGGAATGCCCTGCTCCGCCGCGGCGCGGAAGACACCTACGAGGAGATGTACCGCGCGGCCCGCGCCGCGGCGGAGCGCATCGCCGACATCGCCGCAGACGGCTGGGAGGTCGTGATAACCCACGGCAACGGACCCCAGGTCGGCCGCATCCTCATGCAGCAGGAGGCCGCGGCGAAGCAGGTCCAGCCGATGCCCCTCGACGTCTGCGGCGCCGAGAGCCAGGGCCAGATCGGATACATGCTCCAGGTCACGATCGGGGACGTGTTCTTCGAGCGGAACATGGAGAAACCCGTGGTCACCGTCCTGACACTGACCCGTGTCCGCTCGAACGACCCCGCCTTCAGGAAGCCGACGAAGTTCGTCGGGCCCTACTTCACCGAGGGGCAGGCCCGAAAGCTCGAAGAGCAGCGAGGCTGGGTAGTGAAGGCGGATCCCCACGGCGGCTGGCGCCGGGTCGTCCCGAGCCCTAAGCCGTACTCGATAGTCGAGACTCCTGCGATCAAGCAGCTCGTCTCGGCAGGCACGATCGTGATAGCCGCAGGTGGAGGTGGCGTTCCGGTGATCGAGAAGGGACCGCGGCTCATCGGCAAGGAGGGAGTCGTGGACAAGGACCTCGCAGCGGCGATCCTGGCCGACGAGGTGGGAGCGCCCGTACTGCTGATGCTGACCGACGTTCCCAAGATCCAGCGCGGCTACGGCTCGCTGATGCCCGAAGACATATATCGCATTACTGTGTAGGAGGCCAAGGCTCTCTCGAAGAGGGGTGAATTCGGAGCAGGATATATGGGGCCTATGGTCGATGCCGCCGTCAGGTTCATGGAGCAGGGGGGCGAGAGGGCCATCGTGGCGGAGTTGGACGCGGCCCTGGATGCACTCAGGGGCGTATCCGGAACCGAGATAGTTCCGACCTGACTATCTGGACCTGGGCGAGCGACCCGGGTTACGGAGCTGCTGGAACAGCACGTACAGGGCGAACGCCCCCGTACCCACGGCCAGGGCGACCATCATCCCAAGGTAGACGACTTCCAGGAGATCCAGCCTCTCGGGGAACCACACTGCCACCATGTCGTTCTGCACCGCCTTCGCTCGTCGCGGCCGCCATCCTACCTGAGGCCCTGCGACCCGATAGGGTTGCGCTCCGATGAGGTTCGGGCTCCTCACCGGTGGCGGCGATTGTCCCGGCCTGAACGCGGTGATCCGCTCGGCCGTGCGGTTCGGCACGCAAGAGGACGGGCATTCCCTGGTGGGCTTCAGGCACGGCTGGAGAGGCGTGCTCGAAGACGACGCTCAGGAACTGAGCTTCGACGATGTCCGGGGGATCCTGCCCCGAGGGGGGACGATCCTCGGGACCAGCGGGGTGCAGCCCCACAGGGTCGAGGGTGGCCCCGACAGGGTGCGCGAAACCATGCGTGCACACCGTCTCGACGGTTTCATCGTCATCGGGGGAGAGGGAACCATCGGAGCGGCGGCGGAGCTGGAGGGCGTTCCGGTCATAGGGGTGCCCAAGACGATCGACAACGACGTCAGAGGAACCGACGTCAGCATCGGCTTCGCAACCGCGGCACAGATCGCGACCGAACTAGTGGACCGCTTGTACAGCACTGCCGAGTCGCACCATCGGGTGATGGTGTGCGAGGTCATGGGCCGGCATGCGGGCTGGATCGGCTATACCGCGGGCGTCGCCACGGGTGCCGACGTCATCTGCATCCCGGAACACGCGTTCGATCCATCGGTGGTGTGCGCGAGGGTGGAGGAGGTGATCGCCGTCCGGCGCCCATTCGCCATCGTCGTCGTCTCCGAGGGCGCCCTTCCTCTGCCCGGGACGATGACCGTGCCCGACTACCCGCTGGACGAGAACGGCTTCCCTCGGCTCGGCGGCATGGGGAGCCTGGTCGCCGAGCGCATCCAGGCCGAAACCGGATTCGAGACGAGGGTAACCGTGCTGGGGCACGTTCAGAGAGGTGGCACACCGGTGGCTGCGGATCGCGTCCTGGCCACCAGGCTCGCACGAGCAGCCGTCGGCGAGGCCGCCGAGGGTCGGTGGGGGGTTGTCGTGGGCGCTCGGGGAGAGGACGTGGCGACAACCCCGATCGAGGAGGTCGCGTCGGGATCTCATCTGGTTCCTCCGGAGCTGTGGCGGATACCCGAGGTCCTCGGGACATGAGCGAGCAGGCGCTCCAGAAGTAGGCTGGGCCGGTGAAGATCGGAGTCCTGACCGGCGGCGGCGACGTTCCCGGCTTGAACGCCTGCATCAAGGCCGTCGTCAACCGGGCGGTTTCCGAGGGGCATCAGGTCGTTGGTATCCGCAGGGGATGGGGTGGCCTGTTGGAGATCGACCCCTCCAACCCCCTGTCCATCGCGGTCAACACGGTCGGCCTCGATCCCGCAGCGGTGCGGACCATCGACAGGTCGGGGGGCACGTTCCTCCACACCTCTCGAACCAACCCGGCCAAGGTGAAGGCGGCGGACGAGCCTGGGTTCCTCAGTGATGGCCGGACCGATGACGGCCCGAGGGATCACACGGCTCACATCACCGGAGTGATCCAGCAGCTCGGTCTCGACGCGCTGATCCCCATCGGAGGGGACGACACCCTGTCCTTCGCCCTGCGCCTTCACGAGGAGGGGGTGCCCGTCGTTGCCATCCCGAAGACGATGGATAACGACGTGCACGGGACGGACTACTGCATCGGGTTCTCCACGGCGGTGACGCGAACGGTGAACTTCGTTCACCAGTTGCGCACGTCGGCCGGCTCGCACGAACGGCTGGCGGTCGTGGAGGTCTTCGGCCGGTACAGCGGAGAGACGTCGCTGGTGTCCGCGTATCTGTCCGGTGTGGACCGCGCCGTCATCTCCGAGGTTCCGTTCGACGTGGACCGGCTCGGAGACCTGTTGATGCGCGACAGGAAGGCGAACCCCAGCAACTACGCGATGATGACCATCAGCGAGGGCGCGAGCCTCGAAGGCGGCGACATGGTCAAAGGTGGTCCCGAGGACGCGTACGGGCACCAGAAGCTCGGAGGGATCGGCCAGGTGACCAGCGAGCTCCTGAAGGAGCGAACCGGCTCGGGCATGATCTACCAGCAACTCGGATATCTCATGCGTTCGGGTTCCCCCGACTCCCTGGATCTGATGGTCGCCATCAACTACGCCGTGATGGCCACCGACCTCGTGGGAGAAGGGACGTTCGGGCGCCTCGTGGCTCTGAGGAACGGCAACTACGTGAACGTCCCGCTGGGAGTGCTGGCCCAGGGCGTGAAGCGGGTGGACGTGGACGCGCTCTACGACACGGCCCAGTATCGGCCCAAGATCCGGCACGTGGACGGCAAGCCGATGTTCCTCTACTAGCCCTCTACACTCCTGAGGCATGCCTTCCTTCCGAGTGGATCTGAGGTCGGACACGGTCACGAGGCCTTCCGAAGCGATGCGCCGGGCGATGGCGCAAGCAGAGGTCGGGGACGCCTGGTACGGCGAAGACCCGACCGTGAACCGGCTCCAGGAACGAGCGGCCGAACTGACCGGGAAGGAAGCGGCCCTGTACGTCGCCACCGGGACCATGGCCAACCAGATCGGATTGCGCCTGCACGTCACGGGCGCAGGGCACCTGGTCGCGTGCGAGACAGGAGCCCACGTCGCGACCACGGAGGTGATGACCTCGGCGGTGCTGTCCGGCATCGCTTACCGGACCGGCAAGGGCTCGCCCAAGGGGTTCATGACGGCGGAGCTGGCGGCGGATCTGCTGGAAGCGGACTCCTACTTCGACGTCGAGATGGTGGACCTTCTCTCGGTCGAGAACACCGTCGGCAGCCACGGAGGGACCGTGCTTCCGGCCGGGGAGATGCACGCGATCGGAAGGGTTGCCGAAGACGCGGGGGTGCCGGTCCACCTCGACGGAGCAAGGATATGGAACGCCGTGGCGGCCACCGGAACCGACGTGACGGAGTGGACCTCGCGGGCCGACACGGTGATGTTCTGCCTCTCCAAGGGCCTGGGCGCCCCTGTCGGTTCGGTCCTGTGCGGTCCTGCAGACGCGATCCGGGAGGCTCGCAGGATATGGATCCTGTTCGGGGGCGCCTGGCGTCAGGCGGGGATCATGGCTGCCGCAGGCCTCGTCGCGCTTGAGGAAGGCAGGTCGAGGCTCGTCGAAGATCACTCCAGGGCACGGAGGCTGGCCGAAGCCGTGGCGGAGATCCTGCCGGGCTCGGTGGATCTGAGCCTGGTTGAAACGAACATGGTGTTCGTGAACACCGAAGCGGTGGGGTTGGGGGTGCTCGACTCGCTGGAGCGCCTGGCCGCCCTCGGCGTGGGAGCGGTTCCTATCTCAGGAGCCGTGCGGATGGTCACCCACGTGAACGTGGACGACGAGGGGATCGGACACGCGATAGATGCGTGGCGCACCCTCGCGGTCGAGCTTCGGAAGGAGAAGTGATGGGGTTGGTCACGAAGGAGTACCCGTCCGAGATCGCAGGCCGCATACCGCCCGGTCAGCGGCTCGTGAAGACCTGGCCCGTCCTGCACTACGGGCCTGTTCCGGGGTTCGATGGGTCCAACTGGGACCTCGAGGTGTTCGGGCTGGTGGAGAACCCGTTCACCTTGACCTACGACGAGCTGCGGGCCCTACCGAACGTGACCGTCCACGCGGACATGCATTGCGTGACCGGCTGGACGACCCTTGACAACGACTGGCAGGGGGTGTCGTTCCGGACGATAGCGGAGATCGCCCGGCCCACGTCCGAGGCCAAGTGGGTCATCGCGCACTGCGCTTACGGCTATACGTCCAACCTTTCGCTGGAGGCGATGAGCGACGACGACGTCTTGCTCGCATGGGCCAACGGGGGCCAAGACCTGACCCCCGAGCATGGCTGGCCGTTGCGTCTGGTGGTTCCGAAGCGATACGCGTGGAAGAGCGCCAAGTGGCTGACCGGGCTCGAGTTCGCGGCGCACAACCGGAGAGGGTTCTGGGAGGTGCGCGGCTACCACGTCCATGCCGAGCCCTTCGCCGAGGAGCGCTACTCGTATCAAGAGGGCCGCGGGGCCGAGTTGGAGCCCTGACCTGCGGGTTTCCCGCATGGAGGATCCCGAGGGAAGCCCCGTTGGCCCCTTCGGACACATCACGGACCCTCCATGGAGGTTACACGGAGCCTCCTCATCCAGTTGCTCCTCGAGGACGGCTCGCTCTTCGGAACGCTTTGCGCGATCGATGCCAGGCCGAAGCCTGCGGAGAAGGCGGAGCAGGACATGCTCGAGATGGCAGCCGAGTTGCTCAGTGCCACCCTCCAGGAGGAGCTGCGAGCCGACAGGGAGCGCCGGCGCGCGGAACTCGCCGCGGCGAAGGCTCGTCCGGAGGCGGTGAAGAGGGCGAAGCCCTGGAGCTAGCTGATGTACAGCGTGACGGTGTCCCCGTAGCTCACCGTGACGCCTGCGGCCGGCGACTGCGTGTAGACGATGGTCTGTGGCGTGTTGGGCAGGTACACGAAGGCGAGTTCTAGGCCGTGCGAGGCGGCGACGGCCTCGGCTTCGGCCTCGCTCATGCCGACGAAGTTGGGAACGGGGAAGTCCTCCGGACCCAGCGATACGGTGATCGTCACGGCCGCTCCATAGTCGGCCCGCTCGCCCGGCTCCGGCTCCACAGAGATCACCAGATCCCGGTCCACGTCGTCCGAGAACGCCGTACGCAGCACGACGCTGAACCCCGCGCTGCGCAGGGCCGCCTCCGCCTTTTCCTTCGGCTTTCCCACCACCGGGGGCACCTTCACCGGCGAGTGACCCTTGCTGACTACCAGGTTCACGGTCGAGCCCTGCTGAGCCTTGCCGCCGTCGGGATCCTGCTTGATGACGGTGCCTTCAGGGATCGTGGGGTGGAAGACGCGCTCCACCGAGACCTCGAATCCGGCGGTGAAGAGAGCCTCCGCGGCCACCGCGTACGGATCCTCGACGACGCTGGGCACCCGGATCGGCGGCGGACCCAGGGACGGGAGCAGAACGACCGTCTGCCCCTCCTCGAGCTCCGTGCCGGCCACCGGATCCATAGCGATCACCGAGCCTGCGGGCAGCGTGGCGTGATACCGCCCCTCTTCAAGCTGGACGGTGTATCCGAGACCAGCGAGCAGGTCCATCGCCTCTCCGACGGTGGATCCGCTGACGCTCGGGAGGGCGTGCGTGCGGGGTATCACGTACGTCCACACACCCCAGACCGCTCCGGCAGCCATGGCCAGGAGCGTGAAGAGGCTGGCCCAACGCCTCCAACGCCTGCGCCTGGAGCGCTCCACCCGCGGGATCACCTCGGTGACCGTCGCGGGTTGTGCCTCCCGGCGAGTCTCCCGCTGAACCACCTCGGGCATGTCTCCGACCAGCGAGGCCAGAGGGCGAGAACGAGGCAGGTCGTCGATGATCGAACCCAGGTCCTGGAGCATCGCGCGGGCGGACTCGGGCCGCATCTCCCTGTCCGGATCGGTGGCGCTCGCGACGAACCCGTCCAGGTCCGCGGTGATGTCGGGTGCGAATCGGGAGGGAGGAGGAACACGATCGGAGAGGTGCTTGTACGCGATGGCCATCGGGGTCTCGCCGGTGAACGGCAGACGCCCGGTCAGCAGTTCGAAGGTGACGATCCCCAGGGCGTACAGGTCGCTGCGAGGGTCGGCGGGCTCGCCGCGGATCTGCTCGGGGGACAGGTACTGAACCGTGCCGGTCACGGCGCCCGCGCGGGTGGACCTGGCGTCGGCGAAAGCTCGCGCCAGGCCCAGGTCGGTGAGCTTCACGGTGCCGTCCGCCGTCACCAGGATGTTCTCCGGCTTGAGATCGCGATGGACGATGCCCTTGGAGTGAGCGTGCTCCAACGCCAGGAGGGTCTGGCGTACGACATCTGCAGCTTGCGACGGAGCCAGGCGCCCGATGGTGTTGAGGATGTCGCGCAGAGCCCGACCCTGCACGTACTCCATGACCATGTAGTAGACGCCGTCGACGGCTCCCCAGTCGTAGACCGCCACGATGTTCGGGTGGTTGAGCGTCGCGGCGGCGCGAGCCTCGCGCCTGAAGCGTTCGACGAACCCCTGGTCGCCCGAGAGGGAGCGGTGCAGGACCTTGACCGCGACCTCCCGAGCGAGCACCGCGTCATGCGCGCGGAACACCTCGCCCATGCCTCCAGCCGCTATCCGCTCCAGCACGTGATAGCGGCCGTCAAGGGTCACCAAAGAACGGCCTCGGGCGCCGCCCGGGGCCATCGGCTGTGTCATGCTTCTGGACATCGGCCTCCCAGTTGGGGAAGCGCTCAGGGAGGGAGCGCGTCCGCGGGGATTCTATGGCCGGCGAGGGGGAGAATCGTGGAGGCTGAAGGAACCGAGGTTCCAAAGGGCGCGGGGAACCTGTCGGCTGAGCTGGACAGGATAGAGGCGTCGGTGGTGGCCGGCGAAACGGATCTCGTAGGTCTCGGTTTCTGGCGCCTCGTCGGTCGGATCAAGCGCGATCCGGCTCTCGTCGAGGTCCATGCCGACCAGGTGGGCAGGATCGACACGGCGGCCTTCCACTCCCGCGTGAAGCTCAGGACGCCGGTATGGGTGGGCAACGCTCTGCTCCTGGCGGTTCTGGCGTTCGGCGTCGGAGCGCTGTTGCTGTCGTCGGCGACCGAGGGGGTCGCGGCCGGCCTAGCCCTGCTTCTGGCGGGAGGTGCCTGGTCCCTCAGCGTGCACTCGCCGACGCACTGGCTGGTCGGCCGGCTGGCCGGGATCGGGTTCACCGACTACTTCCTCGGAGGTCCCCCGCCCCCGAGGCCCGGCCTGAAGACCGACTACGCGACCTACCTCCGCACCGACCCGTCGATGCGAGCCTGGTTCCACG
>CAZHRY010000003.1:60389-61320 GCA_964535065.1 uncultured Actinomycetes bacterium | reverse complement strand
AGGTTGCCGCACTTGCTTCCGAACACGACGTGGACCTGGTCTTGGTATCGGGGGACGTGTTCGACCGGCCCATCCCATCGGTCGATGCCCTGGCTCTGGGGCTGGAGGCCCTCGAGAACCTAGCCCGGCACGCTCCCGTCGTGGCCGTCGCCGGCAACCACGACTCGCCCGAGCTGTTCGACGCGCTGGCGCCTTTCCTGCACGACCACGGCCGCGGGATCCACCTGATCGGAAGCATCCGTCGCCCCGACGCCGGGGGTCTCCTCGGGCCCGATGCACTGGGCGTGCGCGTGGTGGTGGCCTGCTTCCCGTTCCTTCGAGAAGGGCGCGTGGTCGACTTCATGGCCGATGCAGGCCGCTGGTACGGGCAGTACGCGGACAAGGTGGCGGAGCTGTGCGGCGCCTACAACCGGGCTCTCGTAGATGCGGCCGGAAGCGACCTGGTCCCGGTGCTGGTGGCTCACTTCATGGTCGGAGGCGTGAAGGTCGGCGGGTCGGAGCGAGAGCTCCACGTGGGCGAGGCATACAGCGCGACGGCCCAGGCGATCCCCGCCGGCCCCCAGTACGTGGCCTTGGGCCACATCCATGCGCCCCAGCCCGTCCCTGCCTCCCCGGTCCCGGCCGAGTACGCCGGCTCCCTGCTTCCGCTCGATTTCGGCGAAGCGGGCGAACGCAAGCGCGTGGTGCTGGTGGAAGCCGAGCCGGGCAGCCTCGCCAGGGTGAACTCGATCCCTCTCGCGTCGGGGCGCCCCCTCGTCAAGGCCGAGGGCACCTGGGAGGAGCTCGAAGCCAGAACGGACGAACTTCGCGACGCCTACCTCGACCTGACGGTCAAGGTCGGCGGGCCCGACCCCGACCTGGGACGCCGAGCAGCGGACGCCTTCCCCTACTTGGTCAACGTCAGGCCGCGTCGTCCGGCGGCCGGGACGCC
>CAZHRY010000003.1:58791-60379 GCA_964535065.1 uncultured Actinomycetes bacterium | reverse complement strand
CCGACCATCTCCGCCGCCGCCAGGGAGATGTAGCCTTCGCCCGACCCGGCGTCCCGGCCGCCGGACGACGCGCTCTACTCCTCTTTCTATGAGGCCACCGAGGGCGAGCCCCCGCCGGACGCGGCGCTCGCGCTCTTCAGGGAGGTTCTCGAGGAGGCCCTCGATGCGTCCGCTTGAACTGACCCTCGAGGGCTTCCGCTCGTACCGAACCCGCGCGCGCTTCGACTTCAGGGGCCGGCGGCTGGTGGGGATAGTCGGTCCGATCGGAGCCGGCAAGTCGTCCCTCCTCGATGCCGTGGCGTTCGCCCTCTACGGCAAGACGCCCGTCTTCGAGAAGGACACGAGGTCGCTGATACACCAGCTCTGCGACACCGCTCACGTGGAGCTGGTCTTCGAGATGGACGGCCAGGTCTGGCGCGCCCAGCGCGGGCTCAGGCGCAAGGGGCAGAGCGGGCACAAGCTGGAGCGCCTCGACCGGGACGCCCCCGACGCAACCGCGCTCGAATCGGTCCAGCTGGACAGGAACGTTCGCGAGCGCGTCGAGCGACTCCTGGGCATGGACTTCGGCGCGTTCTGCAGGTCGGTTCTGCTCGCCCAGAACCGGTTCCAGGAGTTCCTGAAGGCCACGCCCACCCAGAGGAACGAGGTTCTCAAGGGCGTCTTCGGTTACGAGAGGTTCGACGCGGCGCTGGCGATCGCCAAGGACCGGGTCCGAGACGCGGACGCGACGCTCGCAGCGCTTCAGGCCGAGAGTGCGAAGCTCAAGGCCGCCACCGAGCAGCGCGATCAGGCGGCCGAGGACGCTCGCGCGGCTTCGGAGGCGCTGGCGAAGCTCGACGAAGCGGCGCCGCGCATCGCGGAGTTGACCGAAGCCGCGACCGCCGCACTGCGGGCCGCGCAGGAGCACGACGAGGCCGTCGAGCGGCTCCGAAGCGTCGCACTCCGGCTCCCGAGTGGAGACGAGGTGGAGGGCTCACTGTCTGCCGCGGAGGGAGCAGCTGTCGAGGTCGAGCGTGCGCAGGAGGCGGCGCGAACGGCCGAGGAGGCCGCTCGCGCCGCTCAGGCCGAGCTGCAGGCCGTTTCCGAGCGCGTCGGCGATCGCACCGCGTTCGTTCGCTTCGCGGAACTCGTCGCGCGGTTGGATCACGAAGCGCGAGCTGCCGAGACCGCCCAGGCCGCCGCCTCCTCGGCCGCGGCTGCGCTGGCGGAAGCCGAGCGTGCGCAGGAGGCGGCTACCGAGCGCGAGGGCACGGCACGCGAGGCCGCGGCCCGAGCGGGCGGCGCGCTCGCCGCCGCCACAGACGCGCTGGCGGCGGCGGAGTCCCTGCTTCACGAAGCCCGTCACGCCGAGATGGCCGCCGAGCTGCGTGGGAACCTCACCGAGGGTGACCCGTGCCCGGTGTGCGAGCAGGCCGTGGCCAAGCTACCGCGCAAAGCCCGGACCCCAGGGGTCGCGGCGGCACAGCGCAAGGTGGACGGCGTCAAGGCTGCGCTCGAGCGGGCTCGGCGCGAGGCGGGTCAAGCTGAAGCGGAGATGGCGGCGGGGGGCCCCGAAGCCGCCCCCCCCCCCCACAAAACCGACAAAGCG
>CAZHRY010000003.1:29985-58781 GCA_964535065.1 uncultured Actinomycetes bacterium | reverse complement strand
CCGGGGGGCGGCGGGCCGGGGGGGATCCCTTTGCCGCTGTGGGGGCGGGGGCGGCCGCTGCCGCGCCCGCCGCCGCCAAGACCACGTCCAAGGCGACTACCGCGCTGGAGCAAGCTCGGCGAGACGAGGCCTCGGCCATCGCCGCGCTCTCGGCGACCAAGAGCGAGCTGACCGATCGCCTCGGACAGGGAGACCCCCGCGAGCTCCTCCAGGTTCGCGTGAGCGAGCTGGCCGCCGCCGAGTCTGCCTCGGCGCGCGCGGAGGAGGACGCGAAGGGTGCGCGCGCGCTGGTGGAAGAGGCTCGCGAGAGCCAGGCTCGGACGGCGAAGGCGGTCACCGAGCTGGCCACCCTCCTCACCTCCGTCTGGGCCCAGGTAGGAGAACCACGCACGGTGGCCGCGGAAACACAGGCCGTCCGCGATGCTGCGGTGCGGCTCGCGGATGTGATCGCCGAGCGCGCTTCGGCCGAGGCAGCCGCCGCGAAGGAAGCCTCCGCGGAGCACGAGCGTGCTTCCGCCGAGCTGGAGCGAGACATGCACGCCCTCGGACTGAACCCCCAGGACGACTTCCAGGCCTTGCGGGCGGCGGGGGCCCCGCCCAACCCCGCCGCCCCCGCCCCCCCACCCCCCCCCCACACGCGCCCCGGGGGGGCCCCCCCCCGCGGGGGGGGGGGGGGGGCGCCCCCCCCGCGGCCGCCCCCGCCGCCCCGCCTCCAGACCCTCGAGCAGGCCCTCGAGGCCGGTGCCGACATCGCCGAACGCATCCGCTCGGCCGAAGCCGCTCGCGGGCTGGCCGCCCGGCTCGCCGGTCACCTGCAGCCCGCCCAGTTCCTCACCTACCTGCTGGAAGAGGAGCGAGCAGCCCTGGCAGACCTCGGCTCGCTCCACCTCGAGGAACTCACGGGAGGGGCCTACCGGTTCACCTCCGACGATTCGTTCCGGATCGTGGACGTCAACGCCGGCGCTGCGGAGCGATCCGCGGACTCGCTCTCAGGCGGAGAGACATTCCTGGCGTCCCTGGCTCTGGCTCTCGCTCTCGCGGAGATGGTGAGCCGCGGCGGCGGCCGCCTAGACGCCTTCTTCCTGGACGAGGGGTTCGGATCCTTGGATGCCGAGCACATCGAACGGGCGATGGACGGGATCGGGAGGCTCGTCTCGGGCGCCGACGGCCGCCTCGTCGTGCTCGTCTCCCATGTGGAGCAGATGAGACACACCCTCGAGGACCTGATCGTCCTCGACAAGGACCAGATGACCGGCGACACCCTGATCCTGTCCGGCGCAAGCACAACGGCCCACGCGTAGCGGCGAGGGGGGCGGCCTAGGCCGTGAGACCGGGGAAGAGCGAAGGCTCTAAGCAGGTGGTCCACTTCAAAGAGCGACCCGCCCTGCCGATAACCACCTTCGGAGACCAGTTCCTATCGGCGGGGAGACGAGGGGACGCGGGAATGATCGCTTCGCTCAAGGGGTACGGGAGATTCACCAGAACGCTACTCGCGGCGCTCGGAGGCCTTCTAGTCCTGGGGATCCTCGGATCCCTGTTCATGGGCATGCGCGCCCGTTCCTCCGCAGAGGACTCGATCGTGGAGCAGGCCACGGTCATCGCGGACCGATCGCTCACGCTGGCGTTCTCCCCTTCTGACATCACCGCGCCGGTCACCGCTTCCCGCGCCGCTTCGCTCACCGAGCACATCTCCTCGATCGTCATGGACCCCAGCGACTTCGAGAGCGTCACGCTCTTCGGGTCGGACGGGACGATCCTTTACTCGACGCAACAGAGCCTCATAGGCACCGAGCTTCCCGGCGAGCAGAGCCGCATCATGGAAGCCCTCAAGGGAACGCCGCAGACCAAGAGCTTCGACGGCAACTTCTCCGTGATGCTCCCCTTGAGGTTCCGCTCGGGAGCCGGGGGCCCGGCCGTCGTCGAGTTGACCCGGCCGGACACGCCGATCCGCACCGCGTCCGGGCCGTGGAACACCAACGCCCTGTTCCTGTTCGCGCTCCTCGCCATCCTGGGCGTCGCCGTGTTCGGTTTCGCCCGCCTGCTGCAGGTAGCAGCTCAGGGAGCGGACGCCAGGCCCGCGGCGAAAGCCGCTCCGATCCCTTCATCGGGACAACGCCCCGTGACGGCGCCCATGGCCGGGTTGCGCGAGGAGGCCGAAGCGAGGCGGCGCGCCGAGGAGCGCGCCCGCGCCGCCGAGGAGCGACTCGTCGTCATGCAAGAGCAGTACAGGAAGACGCTGGACGAACTGAAAGCGTCCCAAGCCGAGCAAGAGGCACAGGCCCGCGGCTCGCAGACCAGGGTCGTGGCCGACCCCAAGCTCGAGGAAAGGGCTCTGCGTGCGGAGGGACAGCTGCAGACGCTCCAGCAGCAGATAGTCACCCTCACCGCCGAGCGGGAACGACTGACGGAACAGGTGCAGGAGCTGCTACGCGCTCAGCCCGACCCCGGCCAAGAGGTCCGCCTTCTTCAGGCCGAGCGCGAGGCGCTCGGCCTTCGGGCTCAGCTGGAGGGCGCCAACGAGCAACTCACGCTGACCCAGCGCGAGATCGAGAGCCTGAATGCTAAGGCCGCCCTCTCCTCGAGCCTGCGCGTGGAGCTCGAGGCGTCTCACGCCGAGGTGTTGAGCCTCAAGGACGCCTTGGCGGCAGCGACGTTGCAGCTGAAGGTGGCTGAGCGTGAGCTGGAGGGCTCGCGCGTCGAGATGCGCGGCCTGCGCAACGAAGAGCAGCGCGCAGCGATGCTCGAAGACGAGCTGCGCGGAGCCAAGGCCGAGATCGAGAGCATCAAGGCTTCCCACCGGGCCGACCTCGTCGAGCGCGAGGCCGAGTTCGAGGAGAAGGTTCGCGCGACGCGTGAGGAATTCCAGAAGCAGCTCACCGAGATCGAGGACTCGTACCGCGGCCAGTTCGGGCAGAAGGAATCGGACCTCGCCGACAGGATCGCCCAGGCGGAGGCGGCGGCCGGATCTGCCGCCCGCGAGCTGGAGTCGGCTCGCTCCGAGCTGGAGGCCGCACGTGCTGAGGCCGCCAGCCGCGAGAAGCGCCTGCTCGAGGCGGCCGACGAGCTGGTCTCGCTCCGCACCCAGGTGGCCGAGCTGCAGAGCGAGATCAAGGAGCGCACCGGCGCGGTGTCGCAGTCCCGCAAGGAGAGCGACGACATGCGCCGATCCTTCGCCGTGCTGCAGGCCGACCTGGCTCGCGCCGACGAGGCGGTCGAGGCGATGCGCCTGGAACTGGAGGAAGAGCGGGCCCGGTCGGCCGAGCTGCAGAGCAGCCAGTCGGCAGCCCAAAGCGAGGCTGCGGTGCTGAATGAGCGGATAGAGAAGCTCACGCACATGCTGGACTCCGCTGCGGCCGACAACGCCGAGCTGAATCGGCGACTCCAGGACTTCGAGGCACGCCGGCAGCTCGAGCTAGCGGACGACCAGGACCGTGCCGTGATCGACGACCTGCTGAAGGTGACGCAGGAAAGGCTGGCGGGCCAGACCGAGAAGCTCATCGCCGCCGAGGACCGGACGAAAGAGCTCGAGAGCGAGCTTACGGCAGCCAGGGAGCGCCTGGACGTCACCGAGGCCGAGTTGCGGACACACCAGATGTCGGAAGCCCTGCGGGAGATGCGTGAGTCAGAGGCGCACGAGCCCGCCGCGGCCGCCCAGCCCGCGGGCGAGGGCGAGGACCGCCGCGCCTCTACCCCCTTCATGAAGGAACTGTCGCTGGACGCCAAGAAGGCGCTGTCCAGGATCAACGGGATCACGCAGCTCCTGAAGCACAAGAAGGACGCGAAGGACCAGGCACAGCTGATCAAGCAGCTCGCCTCTTACACGAGGCGCCTGGACCACACCGTGTCCGATATCGTCGAGGCCGACAACCTGGCCCGAGGCACGATCGAACTCCAGGTGAAGCGCACGGACCTGGAAGCGCTGGTCAACCGGGTCGTCGAGGAGTCGGGCATCCAGAGCGACCACGAGGTCAAGGTGGTCGCCGATCAGGTGAAGCTCCGGATCGACCCGCTGAGAACCGAGCAGATACTCGCCGGCCTGTTGCGCACGTCAGGTGACCGCACCTCTTCGGGCAAGACCATGATCGTGCGCCTGCTCCACGTGGAAGGCGGAGCCCTGCTGGCGGTCGAGGATCCCGAGGCCCCATCGGAGACCGCGATGTCGCCAGTCGTGCGCCGCTTCGCCGAGGTTCAGGGCGGGTGGGCCAGGGTGGAGGCCCGCGACGACGGCGGAACGGCGTTCCGCGTCTTCCTGCCGGATGCCGCCGGCCCCGAGGGCGCGAAGAGCCCAGACGAGGTCCAGATCCTCGTCGATCCTGAAGAGGAGCAGTGGGAGTCCTCCACCGCCGAGCAGATCCTGTCGAGCGAGTTGCGCCGCTTGGCCGAGCTACCTTCGGACGACCGCTAGGACACCGCTGTCACGCGGGAAGCCCCAAGATCAGCGCGTCTCCCTGCCCGCCTCCGCCGCAGATCGCGGCGCCGCCGAGCAACGCTCCCCGGCGCCTCATCTCGAAGGCCAGCGTCAATGCGAGCCGGCTGCCGCTGGCTCCGATCGGATGTCCCAACGCCACGGCCCCCCCGTTGACGTTCACCCTGGCCTCGTCCAGCCCCAGCATGCGGGACGAGTGCAGCGCCACCGCTGCGAAGGCCTCGTTGATCTCGACCAGATCCAGGTCGGAAGCCGAGAGGTCCGCCTTCTTCAGCGCGCGCTCCATCGCCAGCGCAGGAACGGTGTGCAGCGACGGATACCTGTCTGCGGACATCCCGCCGGCCAGCACCCGGGCGAGGGGCGCGACCCCCGCTCCGGCGGCGACACGATCCGACACCACGACCACGGCCGCCGCTCCGTCGCTTATCTGGGATGCGTTCCCGGCGGTGACGGTGCCGGTCGCGGTGAACGCGGGCCGCAGATCCGCGAGCGCCTCGACGGTCGTGTCAGACCTGATCCCCTCGTCACTCGAAACGATCAGTGTATCCCCCTTGCGCTGAGGAACCTCCACTCCCACGACCTCCTCGGCCAGCCGCCCCTCTTCCCAGGCCGCGTGTGCGCGCTCGTGCGATCTGACGGCCCACGCGTCCTGGTCCTTCCTGGCGATCCCCAGCTCTTCGTTCATGGCATCGGTTCCCGACCCCATGTGCCGGTCGTCGAAGGCGCACCACAAGCCGTCGTGAATCATCGCGTCCACCACCGGGCTGTTGCCGAGCCGAGACCCCTCGCGCGCCCGAGGAAGCACGAACGGGGCGTTCGTCATCGACTCCATCCCGCCGGCCACCACCACTTCTGCATCACCCACCCTGATCATCTGGTCCGCGATCGCGATGGCGGACATGCCCGACAGGCAGACCTTGTTGACGGTCAGCGACGGGACCTCCTTGGGGATCCCGGCGGCGATCGCAGCCTGCCTGGCGGTGATCTGGCCCTGGCCCGCCTGGAGGACGTGACCCATGATCACGTAGTCCACGGCGCCGGGATCGACGCCTCCCCTGGCCAGGGCCTCGCGGATCGCCACGGCCCCGAGATCGACGGCCCTCAGCGAAGCGAGCGCCCCGCGGAACCTGCCGAAAGGGGTCCGAGCGCCGGAGAGGATGAAGGAGCTTGTCACGGCATCGAGTCTACGGGGCGGGCCGCGGCGCCGGTCGCCGGACCTGGCGAAGGCCGGCCCGCCCGCACCCCGGCCCGCGGCGGGCGGGGCCCCCCCCCCCCCCCCCCGCCCGCCAGCGTCCGTTCCACGACCTCGAGGATCTCGTCGTGCAGCAGCTCGTCCCGCTCGATCAGGGCGTCGCGCAGGGCCTTGAGGACGTCTTCGTTCTCCGCGAGCGCCGCGCGCACCCGCTCTCTCTGAGCTTCCAGGATGTCCTCGACCTTCTGCTTGGTCTCCGCGTTCCCCAGGACCTTGCTGACCAGGTTCGAGCCGGACAGCGGGCCGTCGGCCACCGCCTCGTAGCTGACCAGCGAGCCGGCCATCCCCAGCGCGCCGACCATCTGGGCGGCCAGGGAGGTGGCATGCGACAGGTCGGCACCCGGCCCCGTCCCCGACTCACCTATGAACATCTCCTCGGCGACGAGGCCGCCGAGCGCGATGGCCACGCCGGCTTCGATCTCGGACTTGGTGCGCGTGAACCGCTCCTCGGGGTCGCTATGAGCGAGCAGGCCGAGGGAACCGCGCCGTTTGATGATCGAGAGCACCTCGAGCCGCCTGTCCTTGCCCAGCAGGTAGGCCACGGTTGCGTGCCCCGCCTCGTGCGTGGCGACCATCTCTCTCTCTTCGTCCGTGTAGACGACGGGCTGCTTCATGCCGATCTCCTCCGTCACCTTCGCCTCCATGACGTCGGAGAAGTTCATGCTCCTTCGACCGTTCCGCAGCGCCACAAGCAGGGCTTCGTCCAGCACGTGCTCGATCATCACCGGCGTGTATCCGAAGGTCTCGTGCGCTAGACGCTCCCTCAGTGCATCGCGATCCAACTCCTCGTGGTGCGCCTTGCGCTCCATGAAGAAGTCGATCAGGTCGCGGCGCTCGTGCTTGGTCGGCAGGTCGAAGTAGAGGCGCCGGTCGAAGCGCCCGGGTCTGAGTAGGGCGGGATCCAGGGAGTCGCCCCTGTTCGTTGCCGCGATGAGAAGGATGTTGTGATAGGCGGGCTTAGATGCGCGGAACTGGCGACCCGGCGGCAGGTAGCCGTTCACCCACGTGATCAGCTTCGAGCGCAGCCGCTGGCCCCACGGCGGCTGGTCGAACGACTGCAGCTGGATCAGCAGTTCGTTCACGATCCCGCCGGTCCCGGTGGCGGACGCGAAGGCCGACGCGACGCGGCCGTCCGGCTGCCCCGGCGCCGGGCTCGTCATCTGATCCAGGCTCCCTCTGGCGCCTCCGATCGCATCGATCTCCTCTATGAAGCCGATCGCGCCCCCTTCCTTGCGCGCCGCCTTCCGAAGAGCCTTGAAGAACGAACGGACCCGGAAGGCCGTCATGCCGAACCACATCGACTGGAACGCCGGGGATGCGATGAAGAGGAAGGGCACCCCCGCCTGCTTGGCCATCGCCTTGGCCAGGAACGTCTTGCCCGTGCCGGGGGGGCCCTCGAACAGGATCCCTCTCCGAGGTGTGCCACCCAGCTCCTCCCGGAAGGTCGCGTAACCGAGGAAGACGTCCAGCGTCCTGACGACCTCCTCCACCTGGTTATCCAGGCCCTTGATCTGGGTCAGCCCGTAGTCCACCTGTTCCGGGTAGATGGTCACGTGCGGCGAGCGCCCGCTCAGCATCGGAAGCGCGACCATCAGGATGATCGCGAACATGATCGCGATGGCCGGCGCGTAGTAGACCCAGTTCTCCGACAGCGTGAGGTCGAAGCCCTGTGGATGCGTCACCAGCCACCTGTAGAGAAGGAAGTCGAAGACGGCCACCAGAACGATGGCGCGCAGGACCTTGCGCATGCGCCGCTTCTCGCGCTTGGCGAAGACGTCCGCCCTGCCCTTGCGGATCAGGTGTGAGCCCTCTAGAAGGGTCGCGGGACTACTGTGCTCGTGGTCAGACAAGACGGGCCTCCGGACGGCGGGCTAGTCAGGCCTAGCCAAGGTACACCCGACGTCCTCCCCCGTGCATCGGACCTTCGGCCGGAGCGGGTGAGCCATCGGTCGGAGCCGGCCTGCTAGGGTGACCCTCCGCTCAGGAGGCGCTGCATGGCACGGACGAAGAAGCCGCCCATCGACGACAAGGACCGCCGGGTCGTGGGCGCCATGCTGCGCGACCTGAGGAAGAGCGCCGGATATCGCTCGGTCGAGACAGCCGCGGGCACGACCGGATGCCCCGCTTCGCGACAGACCATCTACATGTACGAACGGGGCGAGGCCACGCCGTCCCTCCCTCAGTTCCTGGAACTCGTGGAGTTCTTCGTGCTGAAGGCGCCGAAGGGCCCCGACGCCAAGCCCGACGCGGACCTGCGCGCGGCAGGTGTCGCGGCCGTCGCGCGGGCGCTCTCACTGAGCGCCTACCACGTGGCGGATGCCTACGAGCTGATGGGCCGCCTGCAGCCCGATCTGAGGAAGAGATGAGCATCCGGCTGACGGACATCGATCACGTCGGCATCGCCGTCGAGGACCTCGAGGCTGCCGTGGCTCTGTACGGCCGGTTGCTCGGTGTGGAGCCCGTCCACCGCGAAGTGGTCGCCGATCAGGGCGTCGAAGAGGTGCTGTTCGCCGCCGGGTCGAGCTACATACAGCTCCTGGGATCCCTCGGTCCCGACACGCCCGTGGGCAGGGCGCTCGCCACGCGCGGGCCCGGCGTGCACCACTTGGCGTATCGCGTGGACGACATCGACGCCGCCCTGGCGCACCTGCGCGCGGAGGGAGCTCAGCTGATAGACGAAGAGCCCCGACCCGGCTCCCGCAACACGCTCATCGCCTTCGTCCACCCGAAGGCGATGGGCGGCGTGCTGGTCGAACTCGTCCAGGAGGCCTGACCGTCAGGGAAGGACCCGCACGGACGTATGGCTACGAGCCGCACGCGCGAGCCGGGCGTCCGCCGTCACCAGCGATGCGTCGAGCATCTCCGCGAGGGCCACGTACATCGCGTCGGCGACGACTATGTTGTGACGCAGCTCCCAGGCCCGGGGGATCAGTGGGACGTGACGGTGTCGCACGATCGGCAAGGCTACGTAGTCACGAAGCATCGCTTCTCCACGCGCAGTGGAGAAGCGACCACGCAACACCGCTCCACGGATAGCACCGAGGACCTCCGTGTCCAGGATCTCCGGCGCGTGCATGTCGCCGGCGGCGGACGGGACCCAACCCTGCAGGGTGCCGTCGAACAGGCGCACGAGGGCGGAGGCGTCGATCACCACGCGCGAAGGCACGCTCCTCACCCCCCGGCATCGCGCATCTCGCGGATGAACCCGGTGGCCCAATCGCCGAATCCGGGGATCGGCTCGCGGGTCTGGATCCGCTCGAGCCACTCCTCCGCCGTGGGACGAGCGACCTCGCGCTCGAGGATCTCTTGGACGTAAGCCGTCAGCGTCATGCCGCGCTGCCGAGCACGCCGCACGAGTTCCTCGTGTAGCTCGGGGGGCACATCCCGTACCTGGATCATCTTGCCCACCTCCTCAAGATGGCACATGCGCTGCGCATGCGCAACGCGCAGAGGGGGTGGATCGCAGCCTATCCGAAGGGTCTGACGCTGCTAGCCGGGAAGGCCCTTCAGGCCCGCCTCCGGGGCGTTCACCAGGCAGCTCACGTTCCCCTCGGGGAGCTTGCCGTCGCCCATCAGCTGGTGGGCGAGCGGGATCTCGTCGTAGGGGTACGTGTGTCCGAGCGTGGTCACGATCTTCCCCTGGATGACCAGATCATTGAACGCCCGCGCCTGCTCGTCGTTCATCAGGTGTGACCCCTGGTAGCGCTTCTGCATGTACCAGAGGTAGCGGACGTCGATCATGGTGTCGTAGCCGCTGGTCCCCGCGCAGATGACGACCATCCCGCCGCGATCGCACACGAAGTTGGACGTCGGGATCGTGTCCTGGCCGGGGTGATCGAACACGATGCGAGGGCTAGCCTTCTCGCCCAGCGCCTCCCAGAAGGCTTTCCCGAACGCCTTCGCGCCCTCGATCCACGCCTTCCAGTCCGGTGAGTCCCAGGCAGGCGGAAGCCCCCAGTGGTTGAAGTCCCTGCGGTTGATGTACCCGACGGCACCCAGCTGCTTCGCGTACTCGCCCTTCTCTGCGGAGGAGACCACGGCCACCGCCCGCCCACCCGCGTGCGTGACGAGCTGGATGGCCAGCGAGCCGAGCCCCCCGGCTCCCCCCCAGACGAGGACCGGATCGCCGGGCTGCACCGTGTTGGGAGGCCATCCGAAGAGCATCCGGTAAGCGGTCCCACCCGTGAGCGTCGGCGCTGCGGCCTCCTCCCAGGTCAGGTGGTCGGCCTTGGGCATGCACTGGTGCTCCTGAACCTTCGTGAACTGGGACATCGAACCCCAGCAGGTGTCGTAGCCCCAGACGCGGAAGGAACCCGCCAGCCCTGGGTCCTTGCCGGCGAGGACCCAAGGATCGTCCAGGTCCCACTGACCGGGATGGATGGTGACGTGGTCCCCGACCTGGACCCCGGTGACCTCGCTGCCGACCGCGTAGACGATCCCCGAAGCGTCCGAGCCCACGATGTGGAAGTCGGTCGGCTCTCCCCACCGCGCCTGGGTCTTGGTGACATCGACGGGGATGCCGCGTGCAGCCCACACGTTGTTGAAGTTGACTCCCGCGGCCATCGTGGCGACCAGCACGTCCCGAGGACCCAGCTCCGGAACGTCGATGACCTCGTCACGGATGGCGTCCTTCGGCTCGCCGAACCGATCGGGGCGCACGAGCATCGCGTGCATCTTGGGCGGCACCTCCCCGACAGGAGGCAGCTCACCTACGTCGTAAACGTCCTTCCCCATGGTTCTCACCCTTCCAGGCGGTCACTGAGCAGCGGGCAGGAACCCTAGCAACGGAGCCTCAGGGATGACTCAGACCTCGGCAGACGGGCACTCGTGGGCACGAGGGCACCAGGAACACCACCGGCCGGGTGTCAGCTCGGGCCGCCGACCCGCCAGCAGGGCCGACGCCGACCGCGCCGCCCCGATGACGCGGTCCACCGCATGCATCAGGAGTTGCTCCGTGACGTCCTCGGCTTGCCACGTGCCTCCCTCCAGGAAGAAAGAGGCCACTCGGTACGGAGGGACGCCGAAGCGCAGCGTATGGATCAGCGCGTAGAAACGGTTGTCCTCCGCGTGCTCCGGGTACGCGCCGCCGGTCTTCAGGTCGATCAGCAGCCGCGTGGCGCGCATGGGCTCCGCCCTGTCCGGCCTGCCCAGCACGAGGTCCACCTTGCCCGATACCACGAGGTCGCCACCGAGCAGCTCCGCCTTCATGGACAGCTCCGCTATCGGTGCGAGGTCTTGACGTAGCTCGCGGAGCGGAGGGAAGGACCCCTCGAACAGCACCGTACGTCGCGCGACCTCCATCAGCAGGTCGTCGCGGTCGGAAGGATCGAGCCCTTCCCAGAACTCGGCGAACCTCTCCTCCTTCTCGGCCGTGCGCGATGCGGCAAGCTCGGCCGCGCGATGCGGGTCGAGCGACTCGCGGGCGCCAGCCAGCGCCTCTATGGCCCGATGCTGGACGACCCCGATGGCGCTCGCTTTCGAATGCTCGAACGGTGGCGACTCGCCCGAGATCCTGGCCGCGAACATCCCCTCACATCGCGCCGCGTCGTTGAGCTTCTCTTTGCCCAGCCATAGCTGATCCGCGAGGTCCAGGCCCCGGACGGCCGCCTCGATCCGGTCCGCCAGCTTCTGCGGAAGGTCGGACGGGAAGACCGGGCGATCGCCCGTGCCGATGAGCCTGTCCAGGGTCTTCCGCTGGGGATCGGTGAGCCGCACGGGAGCATCGTATGCGCCGCCACCGACATCGCCTCGACCGGCGGCGGCCACCTTGGTAGTTTCGGTCTCCATGCGGGCATCCCTGCTGGCCCTGGTGGCCACACTGACCCTCGGCGCTATGGCGCCTCCGATCTCGGCCCACCACGCGCCGGGTCCGTGCGATATGCACCAGGAGGCGGGCGAAGGGACCAGGCACTTCTCGAAGCGGCTGATCCGCTGTGCCGTCGAGCGCTTCGGTCCTGTCCATGGCGGAGCCGGGACCGCCATATGCATCGCGCGGCGCGAGAGCGGCCTGTGGCCCGACGCCGAGTCGCCGACGGGCATGTATCTGGGCCTCTACCAGCACTCGGCCGAGTTCTGGCCCGCGAGGTACGACACCTGGACCCTCAAGCGGTGGGACCTCCCCGAGTCGGCCCTGTCGGGGAGAACGAACTCGATCGTGACCATCCGGATGGTGGAAGCCGCGGGGAGCTGGAGCCAGGCTGGCTGGCCCCGGGGCGACTGCTAGCCTCCGGGCCGCTGAGCTGCGAGGACCGGCCCGGAAAGCGGCGCGACACGGGAACAGGCCGTGGCCGTCCGTTCAGACGTCCACCTGCGGACACACAGAGAACCGCACGCGGCTGAGGTTGCGGGTAGTTCCTTGGTCTCGATGCCCTGCACGCGTGACCAGAGCGACCGCCTCGCCATCTCGAAGGATCTCCGCGGCTTCCACCCAGGGGTTCTCCGCCTTCTTCCTTAGCACGGCGGTGAGCCAGACTGAGCAGGATAGACGTGCTCTACGTCCTGGGCCCAAGAGTCAGGATCGCCGTCCGCGCACGGAAGCCCCACGTCGTAGTCGTTGCCGCCATGGATCGTGTCCTCTCCGTGGCCGTCGTAGAGCGAATCATCACCTGCATCGCCATCGATGTCGTCGTTTCCTGCCCCGCCAACGAGCAGTTCGGTGTCGTTCGCGGCGTCCCCGCCGCCCCCACCTTCCAGGACGCCAGCACCCCCATACGCGAAGATGGTGTCAACTCCCTGCTCCCCATGGAACCGCTGGGATGCAGACACACCGTCAAGTCCCGCCAGCGTGTCATCTCCGTCTCCTCCCCACACGCGATCGGGACCCGTCGAGTTCTCAACGAGGTCCGCGCCAGGCCCCGCGCACACTCGATCTTCCCCACCACTCGGGAGAACCCGATCGTTGCCTCCCAGGGAGACGATGACATCGACGGAGGCGCCCCCGAGCAACACGTCGTCGTCGGGTCCGCCCACAAGCGTTGCATCCATCCCACCGCAGGTCAGGGGCGGTGCCGATGCCGGGCCGGTGTGACCCCAGATGACAAGAACCGTCATAGGGACTGTGGCCACGCGTAGTAGATGGTTGCGATCATGTATCGACCTCGATCCCATGCGCCGTTTCCTTTGGGGTCAAGTCAGGGGATCACCCGCGACACGCCGTCGCGCAGCGTGGCATGCTTTCTCACCCCGGGAAGAGCGACGAACCGGCCGGGCGTCCCTGGATCGCGGCCAACCCTATCCGGGAATGGCTTCAAGGCGGATCGATCGGAGACGAACGGATGGCCAAGACCAAGAAGGACCCAGCCGTACAGCCTGAGGTCACCATCGAGGACAGGATCGCCGAGCTGCGCAAACGGCGCAGGTCGGCGATCCAGCCGGGCGGGCGCGACGCGGCGGCCAAGCAGCACGACCGCGGCAAGCTGACCGCGCGCGAGCGGCTGGACATCCTCATGGACCAGGGGTCGTTCGTGGAAACCGACCCGCTGGCGGTCCATCGCTCGCACGACTTCGGGATGGACAAGCGCCGACCGGCCGGCGACGGCGTCATCACCGGCTACGGCACCATCGACGGCCGCAAGGTCTTCGTCGCTTCTCAGGACTTCACGGTGTTCGGCGGCTCCATGGGGGAGGTCCACGCGCAGAAGGTATGCAAGGTGATGGACCTCGCGCTCCAGACCGGTGCGCCGTTCATCCAGATCAACGACTCAGGCGGCGCCAGGATCCAGGAGGGTGCCGCTTCGCTCGCCGGATACGGCTACATCTTCGAGCGCAACGTGCGTGCGAGCGGCGTCATCCCGCAGATCAGCGTGATCATGGGGCCATGCGCCGGCGGCGCCGTCTACTCCCCCGCCATCACCGACTTCACGTTCATGGTCAAGGAGACCTCCCACATGTTCATCACCGGCCCGGACGTGATCAAGACGGTCACGGGCGAGGAGGTCACGTTCGAAGAGCTAGGCGGCGCGATGACGCACGCGGGCAAGTCCGGTGTGGCCTCCTTCGTAGGCGAGGACGACGAGGACACGCTGATGCGTGTGCGCTACCTGCTGAGCTTCCTTCCCTCGAACAACCTGGAGGACCCGCCCGCTTACGCCAGCACCGACGACCCGGAGCGCGCCGATGAGGGGCTCACCCATCTGATCCCCGACCGCGCGCAAGAGCCCTACGACATGCACGAGGCGATACGCCGGGTCGTGGACGACGGCGAGTTCCTGGAAGTCTTCCCCTACTGGGCCATGAACATCGTGACCGGGTTCTCGCGTCTCGACGGACGCTCGATCGGGGTGATCGCCAACCAGCCCAAAGTTCTCGCCGGCACGCTCGACATCGACGCGTCCGAGAAGGCCAGCCGGTTCGTTCGCTTCTGCGACGCCTTCAACATCCCGATCCTGACCTTCGTGGACGTGCCCGGGTTCCTGCCCGGCACCCAGCAGGAGTACAACGGGATCATCCGCCATGGGGCGAAGCTGCTGTACGCGTACGCGGAGGCGACCGTTCCCCGCATGACGGTGATCACCCGCAAGGCCTACGGCGGCGCGTACCTGGTCATGAACTCCAAGCACCTGCGCGCCGACGTCTCCTTCGCATGGCCCACCGCCGAGATAGCGGTCATGGGCGCAGAAGGCGCCGTCAACATCGTGTTCCGCAAGGAGATCGAGAAGGCCGCCGATCCCAGCGCCAAGAAGGCCGAGATGATCCGCGAGTACCGGGAGAAGTTCTCGACCCCCTACGCCGCGGCCGAGCGCGGGTTCATAGACGACGTGATAGAGCCCTCCGAGACCCGGCCGCGCCTGATCAAGGCCTTGAGGATGCTGTCCACCAAACGGGAAGCCATCCCAGCCCGCAAGCACGGGAACATCCCACTTTGATGTTCGAGGAAGAGGGCGGCAGGCGCTTCGAGCTTCCTGAGGGGCTCTCCACCGAGGAGGAGCGAGCCATCCTTATGGCCCTCGAGCGCTACTTCGTGCAGGAGAACCCGAAGCCCTCGCCCTGGGTCCTGCAGGGTCGCATCGAGGCCACGGGGTACGGGGCGCTACAGGTCCGGCGGTTCGCGCGCGAGCCTTGGCACGGCCAGTGGGTCGAGTTCGCACGCAAGGGCGTCCCGCCGATGCACGGCCGCGGCGACGTTCGCTGATGCCGCGGAAGACGCCGATGATGTCTTGATGCCGCGCGGATATGATGCTATGATGTCACGGTGCGAACCACCCTGACACTTGAGCCGGACGTCGAGGCTCTCGTGCGCCAGCTGATGCGCGAACGGGGGCTCTCCTTCAAACAGGCCGTGAACCATGCCATCCGCGCCGGCCTCGCACCGCAGAGCGAGGCGTTCCGTACGCCGACCCGCGACATGGGCACTCCCTCGGTTCCCCTGGACAAGGCACTCGAGCTGGCCGGCGCGCTCGAAGACGAGGAACTGCTACGCAAGCTCGCCGTGCGGAAGTAGCGGCGGATGAAGCTGGTCGATGCGAACGTGCTGCTCTATGCGGTGAACGAACGGTCGCATCAACACGAGGTCGCCCGTGGATGGCTCGACGGCGCGCTGAACGGCCGAGAGACCGTGGGATTCGCCTGGATGGTCATCCTGGCGTTCCTCCGTCTGGCGACCCACCCGCGCGTGTTCCCCTCCCCCCTCGACGCTGCCGACGCCACCTCGATCGTGATCCGGTGGCTCGGGCGCCCCACCGCCGTGGTGGTGGAGCCAACGGAGCGGCATCTCTCCACGCTGTCGGAACTCCTCGGGAAGGCGGGCACTGGAGGCAACCTCGTGAACGACGCCCACCTGGCCGCTCTCGCGATCAACCATGGGGCAGACGTCATGTCTTTCGATGCCGACTTCGCGCGCTTCCCGGGCGTCCGCTGGATCGACCCATACGGAGGGTGACCGTCAGCCGGTTCCCCTCGGAGATTGCCTAGCCACCCGGCCTGGTGTCAGTCTTCCCGCACATGGAGACCCAGCGTGCGATGGAGCTTCTGGCCGGGACCGAGCTTTTCGGCGGGCTCGACGAGGCCTCCCGCCGCAAGCTCGCCGAGGTCACGGTCACCCGGAAGCTGGAGAAGGGCGAGACGCTCTTCCGAGCTGGAGACCCTGGCGAAGCCCTCTACATCCTTGCCGAGGGCCTCATCAAGGTGACCGTGTCGTCCCGCGAGGGTGGCGAGATGGTGCTCACCACCTTGAAGCCGCCGGACGTGTTCGGAGAGCTGTGTCTGATCGACGAAGGTCCCCGATCCGCGTCCACCGTCGCAGTCGAACCCTCGGTGCTCCTTTCGTTGGGAAGGGCCGAGTTGCTCGACCTGCTGACGCACCATCCCAAGCCCGTGAGCGACCTGCTGAGAACGCTCGGGGGCCTGATCCGCCGGCTGACGAGCCAGGCCTCGGATCTGGTCTTCCTCGACCTGGACGGGCGGATAGCCAAGCTGCTGGTCGGCATGGCCGAGCGTGACGCGGTCGAACGGGATGACCGGCTGGTGCTGGACCTGCCGCTCACGCAGTCCGACCTGGCCGAGATGGTCGGCGGCTCCCGGCAGAGCCTGAACCAGACCCTCCACGCGTTCGAACGCCGAGGTTGGCTTGCGCTCGGCGGCCACGAGGTCGAGATACTGGACCTTGCGGCCCTGCGCCGGCGCGCTGGACTCCCCGCATGAGCCGGGGGGAAGGCTCGAGCAAGCTCCGAGCCGCCCTGAAGCATCGCGACTTCCGCTATCTGATCGCCGGCCGGGAGACCCTCACGTTCGTGGCTGCCTCGGGCGCCGGCGCCGACCGCGTCATAGGCATGAAGATCGATGCCGGGATCGGCATAGCCGGCTGGGCGCTCGCGTCGGGCCAGTCGATCTCGATCACGAACGCGGCCGAGGATCCTCGGTTCGCCCGGGAGGTAGCCGAGTCCACGGGGTACACGCCTACCACGGTGTCGGCGATCCCCCTGGAGACCGACGCCGGACCGGTCGGGGTCATGGAGATCCTCGACGCACCCGAGGGACGCCGGGAGGCCCAGGACGAGTCCCGGCTGGTCTCCACGCTCGCCCGGCAGGCCGCCGTGACCCTGGAGACGATGCGCCTGTTCCGCAGGCTGGGAGCCGTCGTGTTCAAGGCGGCGGCGGAGGTCGCGGAGGACGCCGACGTGCGAGCCGCGCTCGAACGAACGGCGGAGAAGGTTCGGGGACCCGTTCGCGAGCTGGCAGAGCTGCTTGGCCTGTTCGCCGAGATCGGAGAGCTGGGCCCCGAGGAGCGCAAGGTCGCGGCCGAGCTGCTGGAGTCCTTCCTGCTCTACGCACGAGAGGCCCGGGCGTGAGTACGCGCCGGAGGGACTGACGGGATGCGGCCGGCCTGGTCCTGGGCCTTCCAGCCCGGCGCGCTCGAAGACGTCGATGTGGACCTGCCCCACGACATCACGCCGGGATGGGCCTGGGGAGACAGCACCGGCGCCGGCGTCAAGGTGGCCGTGCTCGACTCGGGCGTGGATGCCTCACACCCGGCGGTCGGCTCGGTGGAAGGCGCGGTCGCCCTGGAGTACGACCCCGAGGTCCCCGGGAGCGTTCGCTTCACGGAGGGCCCGCACGAGGATCTGTTCGGCCACGGGACGGCCTGTGCGGGGATCATCAGGAAGCTCGCCCCCGACTGCGAGATCCACAGCGTCCGGGTCCTGGGCAGCAAGCTCACGGGCAAGGGGTTCATCTTCGCCGAGGGGCTGCAGTGGGCCCTTCGCAACGGGATGCGCGTGATCAACCTGTCGCTATCGACGGGCCGGCGCGACTACTACTCGGTGTTCCATCGGATAGCCGACGAGGCGGCGTTCCGGCGGATCATGCTGGTGTGCGCCATCTCCAACATGCCCGGGCCGAGCTTCCCGGGCGAGTACTCGTCGGTGTTCTCGGTCGCCTCACACGAAGATGTCAGCGATCCGTTCGCCTTCGACTACAACCCGGCGCCGCCGGCGGAATGGGGCGCCCCGGGGATCGACGTCGAGGTTCCGTGGCTGGACGGACAGACGATCGTGGCTACCGGGAACTCGTTCGCCGCGCCCCACATCGCAGGGATCCTGACCCTGATGCTGGCGAAGCATCCGGGGCTGACGCCGTTCCAGGCGAAGACGGTGCTGATGGCCCTGGCTCGGAACGCCCGGAGCTAGCATCCGGGGCACGATGGGTGGCCTGACGGTAGCGCTCCACACGGATCAGCTGTGGTTCTCGGCGCCCGGGGGCATCGGAACCTACATCCGAGAGCTGCTGCGGGCCTTCTCATCCATGGAGGGGGCGCCCGAGCTGGTGACCTTCCAGGCCCAGGCCAGGCCTTCGGATGCGAAGGACGCCCCCGACGTCGAGGTGCCCGGCTCGGTCCGCTCCCTGTACCCCAGGTGGGCTCTCGCAGGCAGGCCGGCGCTTCCCGAGGCGCTCGCAGGTTGCGCCGTGCTCCACGCGACCAACCACGCCGCCGTTCCCCCGGCGGCCGAAGGCCAGGCGCTGGTGGCAACGGTGCACGACCTGGCCTTCGAGCGGTTCCCCGACGCTTTCCCCTCGGCATGGCGATGGCTCTATCGCGCCGGCGTCAGGGCCGCCATCAAGAGAGCGACCGTGCTGCTCGTCCCCTCTCAGGCGACGGCCGACGACCTGGTGGAGCGCGGGGCCGATGCTGGGAAGATCCGCGTCACTCCTCTGGCCGCCTCGCTCAGCGAGACGACCTCAGACGTGGACGGCGTCCTCGCCCGGCTGGGGATCTCCAGGCCCTACGTCCTGTGCCCGGGGACCCTGGAACCGAGGAAGAACCAGCTGCGAACCGTGCGCGCGTTCAGGCAGGTCGCCCCCGACGTTCCCCACTCGCTGGTGCTCGCGGGCCCCGAAGGCTGGCGATCCGAAGAGCAGGAGGCCGAGCTGTCGCGGCCGGGGCCGGGAACGATCGTGCGAACCGGGCGTCTCAGCGAAGCGGAGTTGGACGCCGTCTACCGGGGAGCGGACCTGGTGGTGTACGTGTCGCTGTACGAGGGGTTCGGGCTTCCGGTGGTCGAGGCCATGGCCAGGGGCGTGCCCGTCCTGGCGTCCACGACGCCGGCCGTGGCCGGGACCGCCGGGGACGCCGCCCGGCTCGTCGATCCCCTGGACGTCGCGGGCATCGCCGAGGCGTTGGGAGAGCTGCTGACCGACGAGGGGCTCCGCGCGACCCTGGCAGCGGCAGGCCGCGAGCGCGCCGGGTCCTTCTCGTGGGAACGCACCGCGCGCGCTACCCTCGATGCCTACCGCGAAGCCGCAGAGAGGGTCCACGCTTGAAGGTCTCGTTGATCGCCACGGTCCTGAACGCCGCAGAGCACGTTCCCGCGTTCCTGGAGTCGATGCGCGCCCAGACCCGCACGCCCGACGAGATCGTGATCGTGGACGGTGGCTCCACGGACGGCACCGCCGAGCATCTGAGCGAGGCCGACGGCATCACGCTCGTCCGCGAGCCCGGAGCCAACATCGCCCGGGGTCGCAACGTGGCCATCGCGCACTCGTCCCACGAGGTGATCGCCGTGGCCGATGCCGACTGCGAGTACGGGCCGGAGTGGCTCGCCTCGCTGTTGGAGCCCATCGAGTCCGGAGCAGACGTGGCGATGGGCGTCTACGAACCGATCGTCGGAAGCTTCTTCGAGGCATGCGTGGCCTCGGTCAACCTGCCGCTGGACCCCGCCGACGTCGACGAGGGGGCGTTCATGCCCAGCGCCCGCTCGGTCGCGTTCAGGCGTGAGGCGATCGAGGCCGTGGGCGGCTACCCCGAATGGCTGGCGATCGGCGAGGACATGTGGGTCAACCACCGCTGGCGCGAGCGCGGGTTCCAGATGCGCCTTGCCCCAGGAGCCGTCGCCGGCTGGCACCCGCGTCCGTCGCTAAGGCCGACCCTGGTCCAGTACTTCAAGTACGCGAGAGGAGACGCGCAGGCCGGCATGTACCCGGAGCGGCACGCGCTGCGGTTCGCCGTGTACGGCGGCCTCGTGGCTGCCCTCGTGTCGCGACGAACGTGGCCGAGGGCCGTAGCCCTCGCCGGAGGGCTCGCGTACGCGCGCAAGCCCGTCGCCCGCGCATGGACGCGCCTGCAGGACCCGGGCGAGAGGGCTCTCGCGACCGCCGTCGTGCCCGCCCTGATGGCGGCCATCGACCTCGCCAAGATGGCCGGCTACGCCGCGGGGCTCGCCGGCAGGCTCACGGGCGGAACGAACCGGCTCAAAGCGCCATCCAGCTGAAGACCGTCTCGCTCCTGCCGGGGGTGTCCGTGATGCGCTCCAGTGTTCCGCCTTCCAGATCGATGATCCGAACGTCCCTCTCTCCGTCGAGGGCTCGACCTGCCCTGCCGACCGCCAGCGAGGCGCCTTCCGGCGCGAAGACGACCGACAACTCCCACTTCCAGGGCGTGTCGGTCACACGTCGCAGGCCCGTGCCGTCGGCCTTCACGATCCAGATGTCGGTCCGAAGGCGCCCGGCCTGCGCCTGGAAGGCGATCGTCTGGCCGTCCGGCGACCAGGACGGAACCGCGTCAACGAGGACCTCGCCACGCTTGGGCGGAGCCAGCCGCACGATCTCTCGCACGTGCGAACCGTCGGGATCCATCGTGAACAGGCCGATCCTCGGCCCTCCTGGGGTCGAGGCCACGATCCGGTCTTTGAAGGACCAATCCGGATAGCAGAGGTCGCGGTCGCCCGAGATCAGCGTCAGGTCGCGACTCCCGATGTCGATCGTGTAGGTGCGATGACCGCCGCGATACGAGGCGCAGAACGCGACAGCGCCGGCCGACGGAGCAAAGGCCACGTCTATGATCTCAGGAGCCCTCCCCGGGAGCTCCTGCTGGGTAAGGAGCCTCGTCCTCTCCCTCTCGTACTGATCGAGGATGTAGAGGCCGTGCCGCCTGCTTCCTCGGGGACGCACGTAGACGGCCAATCGATCCCCCCAGGCCCACTCGGCTACCGTGGCCGCCCGCGGTATGAACACGCGGTAGCTCGGATGGGAGCGCGCCCCCCACCACGGATGCCGTGCAGGCTCCTTGCGGATCAGGATCCAAAGGTTGCCTCCGGGGAACGTCGCGGCTGCCGGACGGGCGAGCGCGAGCTGCCCCAACACAAGGACCCCGGAGACGAAGAGGCGAAGGATCCTGCGCATCATCGGCCCGCCATCAGTAGTCATAGAAGCCGCTTCCGCTCTTGCGACCCAGCTTCCCGGCGACCACCATCCTCTTCAGCAGCGGAGGCGGCGCGTACGCAGGCTCGTGGAACTCCTCGCGAAGGACCTCGGCTATCTGCAGGACGGTGTCCAGGCCGATCAGGTCGGCCAGGTGCAGCGGTCCCATGGGGTGGTTCAAACCCAGCGTCATGGCGGTGTCGATGTCCTCGCGAGAGGCGATGCCCTCGTCCAGCGCGCGGATCGCCGCGCACAGGTACGGATTCAGCAGCCGGTTCACGATGAACCCGGCCGTGTCCTTCGCCACCACCGAACGCCTCCCCAGGCGCTCTGCGAGAGCGCGCGCGAACGCCAGGGTCTCGTCCGACGTCATGAGAGAGGGGGTGACCTCGATCAACTCCATCACGGGCGGCGGATTGAAGAAGTGAAGACCCACCACCTTGTCGGGCCTCTTCGTCGCCATGCCCAACGTGGCTATCGGGATCGACGAGGTGTTCGACGCGAGGACCACGTCTGGACGAACGACCTCGTCCACCGAACGCAGGATCGCGAGCTTGGCCGCCTCGTTCTCCGTGGCCGCCTCGACGACCACATCGACGTCGGCCAGGTCCGAGACATGCGTCGTGCCCGTGACCCGCGCGATCAGCGCCTCGCGCTCGGGGTCCGAGAGCTTCCCCCGATCCACGGCCTTCGCCGTCGAGGTTTCGAGGCGCCCGAGCCCGGTGGCCAACAGCTCCTCATCCAGTTCCATCACCGTCACGTCGATGCCTGCCCGGGCAAAGACCTCGACGATGCCCGAGCCCATGAGCCCGCAGCCGATCACGCCGGCGCGCCCGATCTCGCTCGCTTCCACGCTCCCTCCGGGTATCCGACGACCACGCGTACCATACGCGAGATGCCCCGCCGGACGGTTCAGCGATGATCGCGCACGCGGGCGGCGCCGACGAGTCCTTGGGCCTCGTCCTGATGGCCGCTGCGCTCTGGACCGCATGGGCTGCAAGGTCGCGCCTGAAGGGCCTGCGCTTCGAGCGGATCCCACGAGGGGCCGCCCTCGGCATGCTTGCCGCCGCGGGAGCGCTGGTGGTGGCGTCGGCCTGGCTACCCCGGGCCCTGCTCGGCCCCGGCGCGCCTTCCAGGACCTTCTCCGCACCGCGCCCCACCCCCCTCGCCAGCCTCAAGCTCGTCTCTCCCACGGAGGGAGCCTCCGTCACCGGTGAAAGGCTGAGAGTCGTGATGGAGCTTGAGGGTGGCAGGGTCGTCTCGGACGAGACCCTCGTGACCGGTGATACCGGCCACATCCACGTAGCCGTGGACGGCAAGATGGTCTCGATGACCTATGGCCCTGTGCAAGAGATAAGCCTGACCCCCTACGGGCCCGGGGAGCACATCCTGGAGGCGGAGTTCGTGGCCGCCGATCACCTCCCGTTCGATCCTCCGGTCGTCGCCCGGGCGACGTTCGTGGTTCAGGAGGCAAGGTGAGGCGCGCGCTCGTCGCCGCCGCGATAGCGCTGCAGGCGCTCTTGCCCGCCCCCGCCTCGGCACATGCGGAACTCGAATCGTCGAACCCGGCCGCCGACTCCGTCCTGGCGGAGGAGCCGGCCGCGGTGACCCTGCGCTTCTCGGAACAGCCTGACGCGAGCGGTTCTTCGATCGAGGTCACCGGCCCGGATGGCGGAAGAGTCACGGCAGGCCACGCTCGCGCGAAGGGAGCCGACGGCCTGACCGTCCCGCTGGCTGCGGGCCTCCCGAACGGTGTCTACGCGGTCCGCTGGACCGCGGCCACCTCCGACGGTCACGTCGTATCGGGTTCTTTCTCTTTCTCGATAGAAGCCGAGGAGATCCCGTCGCCAGCGGCCACGGAGACCGCGACCCCACCGACGGTCGAGCCCGCTTCGGCTATGGGGACCTTCAGGCTGGAGGGGAGCAACCGGGGTGCGGCGACGACGGCCGGATCCGCCTTCCTTCTGGTTTCGGTCGTCGCTGCGGTGGTGGCAGCCCGCAGGCGCGGGCTGGCGAGCTGGGTGTTCGTCGCCGCGCTCGCCATCGTCGGACTGGGGCTGGTCCTCGTCGGCTGGCGCCGCGTGCAGGAGGGTACCGTTCGCCTGTCAGTCACGCCAGGTGTCCCGGGCCCGAACGCCTTCAGCCTGCAACTCCTGGATGGGCGCGGAGAGCCGGTCGACGCCGGAACCGTTAACCTGCGCACCGTTCTGGCGGGGCAAGACTCCGCCGGATCGGACGTCCCCCTGGTAGAGAACGGAGCCCGGTGGAGCGGGCAGGGCCTGCTCCCGAGGCCGGGGACGTGGATGGTGACGGCCCTTGTCCAGGTCGAAGGAGGGACGACCGAGGTCCCCCTCACGCTGATCACCCGCTCGGAGGCGCTGGAGCCCGCCACGCCGGGCGTTCCCTTCACGACGGCCTCTTTCGCCTCGGGTGTGGCGCTGCAGGTCTCGCTCGGCACGGACACCGGGGACATCGACGTCCTGGCAACGGCCCCCGGCGGATCCGGGCTCAAGCTCGAAGCGGTACAGGTCGTCATCTCCGGCCAGGGCATGGGCCCCGATGTCCTGGAGGCCCGGATCCTCGGCGGCGGGCGGGCCATCGCACGCATCGCCGAGGCCGGCACCTACACCGTGGACGTCGTCGCGACGACGCGGGACGGAAGGTACTTCCAGGCGACCCTGCTGAACGTCGGCGTGAGCCGGACCTAGCCGCAGGCGTCCACCAGCAGCGGGTACGGGTTGATCGCGTCGCCGATCACGGAGTAGCCGTAGTAGCTCTCGGGCCAGCTACTCGGCATCACTCCGGGGTGGAACTCGAAGTGGTTGTGAGGCGTGCTCCCGCCGGCGAGTCCGGTGCTGCTGACCCGCCCGATGATGTCGCCGGCCTCCACATGTCCGAGCTTCTCGATCGACAGCAGGTGGGCGTTGTACGTGTACCCGTACGCCCCGTACACCTGGACCGCTATCCCGCCGAGGGAGTTCGTCGCATCCACGGCGGTTCCGGCGAACGTCGCCCGAACATACGTGCCCTCCGGTGCGACGATGTCCACACCGCGGTGAGGGTGGTACCCGCCCACGTAGCGCGGAGCGCCGAACCCGTCGCCGAAGCCGCGAGGCTGGTCCACGGGACATACCTCGAGGGTTCCCTCCCACTCCGCGGGCATGGGAACGTATGCGTGGCCACCTCCCTGCTGCATGGCCGCAAGCTCGCGCTGGTGCTTCTTGTACTCCTTCTTCTGGTCCTCGAAGAACGAGAGCGCCTCGGCCGTCAGGGTCTCTATCTCGGCGTACAACTGCTGCACCAGGGCGAGATCGGCCTCGACCGCCTCCTGCTGTTTCTGGGCCTCGGCGAGCTGCGCCTCGCGCTGCTCTTCGAGCCGCTCCAGCTCGGCCTCGTCCGCCGCGAGCTGGTTGCGGAGGTTCTCCACCTCCTGAGCCAGCGCTGCGTCGGATTCGGCTACCGCTTCGACGTACTCGATGCGATCTGACAGGTCGGCCAGCGACGTCGCACCCAGGAAGAACTCCAGGTTCGTTCCGGGACCCGAGATGAACGCCTCCGCGGCCCGGTCGTTCAGGCGCTGGCGGATGCGTTGGTAACGCCTCCGTGCGTGATCGATCCTCTTGTGCACGACTAGGAGCTCTGCCTCGACCTGCTCCAGGAGCCCCTCCTGCCGGTCAACCTCGAAGACAGCTTCGTTGAGCCGCATCTGGACCTCGGTCAGCTGGGCGCGCACGTCCTGCAGCTCGGCGACCTTGGCCTCGTAGGCGGCCTTCGCCTCGTCCACGTCCTCCTCCGTCGGAGGCGTGGTCTGCGCCGCGGCCGGGACGACGACGGCCAGCGCGAAGATGGCGCACGCCGCGGCGAGCACCCGGAACGCTTTGGGGAAGGTTCGCTCCGTACTCGTCATCCGGTTCTTCGTAAAGGTACCGGCGTCTGGGGCAAGCGACGACCGGGGGGCTCACAGTGCCTTGCGAAGGCCCATCATTCAACCATCTCCGGGAGGCCTCACCAGCGCCGGGGCCATCTCGACCTCAGCCAAGGCATGGAGCCATCCGTTGCGCTGCAGGAGTTCTCTGGCGCTCTCGACGGCTTCGCGGCCACCCGCCGCATCGGCCCCGAACAGGGCCCCCGTCCACCAGCGGATGGCCGCCTGCGGATTGGGGAGCGCGGCCAGCCCGCCCTGGCCTTCCAGCGCCGCGAGCGACCTGGCGAGCGCGGTATCGCGGTCTCCCTCGGCCAGAGCGATCACCGATTCAGCGAGCCGCATCGCCGAGGCCGAGGCCGGGTCGCGATCGGAGAGCCAGGCGAGAGGGTCCTGGACGACGGCGTGAGCCTTGGCGAGATCGCCCGCGGCCACCAGCGTCCGGACGAGCTCCGAGGCCGTCCACGTGACCAGCGCTCGCTCGCTCAGGTCGCGGCACAACGCGAACGCCTCCCACAGGTCCCTCTCGGCTTCTTCCAGGCGCCCTGACAGCCTGAGCGCCGCGCCGCGGTCGCCCAGAGCGCTCGCCAGCTCCCAGCGAGCTCCCAACTCGCGCAGGCCTCTGACGGAGGCGTCGGCGTGCTCCAGCGACTCATCCAGTCGCATCAGGCGACGCAGAGAGGCGGCCACGGTTTGGTGGGCGATCGCGGTCGTGAACCCTTGACCCGATCGCTCCCCTATCTCGAGGGCCTCGAGCCCGATGGCCAAGGCCGCCTCCTCGCTCCCGGTTGGAGACATCACGGAGGCCAGACCGACCAGGGCCCGGCACTCCGCCCACGCGTCGCTGCGCTCCCCCGAACGAGCTGCGGCGAGCGCTTCCTCGAAGAGGGCCCGCGCCTCGTCCATGCGGTTGCGCCAGTACGGCACCCAGCCGGCCATCAGCAGCGTGCGCGCGAGCACGTAGGGATCCTCGAGCTTGCGAGCCGCTTCCAGCGAATGATCGAATAGGGCTGCAGCGAGGTGGTCGTCGCCGCGGATCGTCAAGGTGATGTCGGCAAGGAAGCGCGCGGCGTGAGCAACGACCCGATCGTCCGAGTGGTTCGAGAGGGACATCGCCTTGCGAAGGAGATCTTCGGCCGCGTCGAACTCTCCCAACCAGTAGCGGGCCTCGCCGAGCATCGACAGCACCCAGGCCTCTCGCGCCCCCCACCTCTCCTCCGGGCCTGCCATCGCGAGGGCTCGCTGGTACAGGTCCGCCGCCGCCCGGGACTCGATGCGCCGGCGCGCGATGTCTCCTGCCCTGGTAAGCGCATCGACGGCCCTGTCGGCCAGGGTCCGGTCCTTCGGGTCCAGGTCCAGCGACGCACGGGCCGCCTGTTCGAGATGGAAGGCGATCGTCCGGGGGTAGCGCTCGGCCAGGTCGGGAGACGCCAGCTCGGTCGCCACCTCCAGGTGCAGGCGCTCGCGCTCTCGCTTGGCCAGGGACTCGTACGCGACCTCCCTCAGTACATCGCTGCGGAACCGCCACACACCCGGTTCCCCGGGGTCCTGGACCAGGAGCTCCTCCTCCTCGGCTTCGCGAAGCAGCTCCTCCTGCGGCTCGACGATTATCGCCAGCTCGTTCAGGCCGAAACGCCCGCGCGGGAAGACGGACGCGCGCCTGACCAGGTCGCGAGCGGCCGCCGACATCTGATCGATCCGCGACGCGATCACCGCTTGAACGGTGGCGGGGAGCAGGCGTCCGGACGGCGCCGGCCCCTCTGGCGGCAGGTCGCGCTCCTCCCTCAGCAGCATGCCCGTGATCTCGATGATGAATAAGGGATTGCCTCCGGCGTGCTGAGCGACGCGCTCGGCGTCGGCTTCGTCCAGGCCCCCCGCCTCGGCCGCCAGCCGCGCGGCGTGCTCGGGCGCCAACGGCTCGACCCAGAGCGTCACCGCGTCGGCCAAGCCGCCGGCCCAGCTCGGCCTGTCCTCGAGGAAGTCCCACCGGGCCACGCACACGACCATGACCGGAAGGCGCCGCGCCTCCTTCACCAGCTGTTCGATCATGTCGAGGAGGAGAGGATCGGCGCTCTGCAGGTCCTCTATGACCATGACGACCGGTCCCCCGGCCGCCAGCCCGGCCAGCATCGACAGGACCCCGCGGCGGACCTCCGCGGCCACGAACCGTTCGTCTTCCGCATCCGGCTCGCCGAAGCCGAGGGCCGATCCCAGGCCGCGGACGACCTTCTCGTACTCGTCCGGTCCCACCCAACCCGAAACGGCCCTGCGGAGCAGCCCGATCAGATCCTCTTCGGGTGTGTCGCGCTCGGCGCCAAGCTGGCCGAGGACCATGTCGGCGAGCGGCGAGTAGGTCGCCTCTTCTTCGAACGGGCTCGCACGTCCCGCGAGGACGCGGGTCCCCTCGGGCAGGCGGGCGAGGAACTCCGAGACCACGCGACTCTTGCCGATCCCGGGCTCGCCCAGGAGCGTCACGAGGTGCGCGCGCCCGCGGCTCGCGGCCCTGTCGAAGGTGTCGGAGAGCAGCGTCAGCTCACGCCGCCTGTTGACCATGGGGACCGAGGACCTGTCCGGCCATCCGCTCGCCGACATACCGAGGACCGGCCATGCCGTGATGGGCTCTTCGAGACCCTTCGCGGCAAGCTCCCGAGGCGCGCCGAACTCCACCACATGCCGGGTCAGCTCGTACGTCGGGCCTCCCGCGAGGATCTCGCCCGGCTCGGCTGCCTGCTGCAGCCGCGCGCCGATGTTGACCTCCGAACCGAAAACGATGTTCCTGTCCGAAGGCGTTCCCACGGCAACCTGGCCCGTTCGGACCCCGATCCGGACGCGCATCGGCAGGGGGAGCCCGAGCTGCCGCCCGAGCCGCTCCGCTCTGTCTCGGATGGACAGCGCGGCTCGCACCGCCCTGACCGCGTCATCGTCCCTCGCGACGGGTGTTCCGAAGACGCCCAGGACGGCATCGCCGATGAATCCCTCCGCGACGCCGCCGAGCCATGACACCTCTTCGCTGATCATCCCGTGGAACGCGGCCAGAACCTCGCGGAAGCGTTCCGGGTCGATCTGGGACGCAAGCTCCGTGGACCGAGCCAGGTCTACGAACACGACCGTGACCAGTCGCCGCTCGGACGCCTCCGGAACGACGAGGGGCGCACCGCAGTTGGGGCAGAAGTTAGCCTTGGGCGGCAGCGCCTCACCGCAACGCGGGCACATCTCGTTCATGCCCGGTACTCGATCAAGGTCACAGGGTTGCCGTCCGGGTCGCGCAGCGTGGCGAACCTGGCCACGTTCTCGACCTCCCCCACGTGCGGATCGAACTCGACCCCCCGCTGCTCGAGCGCCCAGCGCGCCCGCTCGAGGTCCTCGACCCTGAGAACCACCGTGCCCCCCGCGGGCGCCTGGTCCCCGTCGGTGCCGTGCAGCGCGAACCTGATGGGACCGGCGTCGAACTCGGCCCATCCGCTGCCCTCTTGCCGGAGCAGCTTCAACCCCAGAACGTCCCGATAGAAAGCCACGGCAACGTCGAGGTCGCGGGTCCAGTAGTAGACGTGATCGATGGGTCCGATAGCCTCCACCCATCTGATGCTACCCCGCCCTTCCGGTACGGTTCCCGAGTGAGAGACGACCGCTCGTTCCCTTGGACCCGACTCCGCTGGGTGGCGGTGGCGGTCGTAGTGGTGATGGTCTACGGGGTCGCGGGATACGTCCTGCTGGAGGGATGGCCGGTCCTCGATGCCCTGTACATGACCATGCTCACGATGACGACGGTTGGATTCCGTGAGGTCCGTCAGCTGGACGCATCCGGGCAGGTCTTCACGATCACGCTGGCCGTGCTGGGTGTAGGAGTGGCGCTGACGGGTGTGTCCATCGCCGCAGCCGCGATCGCTGAAGGCGAGCTGGGAGGACGGGCCAGGAGGAGAAGGATGGATCGCAGGATCGGATCGCTGACGGACCACTTCATCGTTTGCGCGTACGGGCGCGTCGGCCGAGCCGCGGTGCGTGAGCTGAAGGGCTCAGGCCTGTCCCTGGTCGTCGTGGATCCCAAGGAGGAGCTGCGCGACCTGGTG
>CAZHRY010000003.1:3163-29975 GCA_964535065.1 uncultured Actinomycetes bacterium | reverse complement strand
TCTTTTCCCAAAGTAGGATTGATAAGAGCCGACGATGTCCTGTTCATCGTCGACGACTGCGCCTCCGAGCCGATCTTGAGGCAGGCGGGAGTCGAGAGGGCGCGAGGGCTGATCTGCGCGGTGGACTCGGACGCTACGAACGTGTACATCACTCTCACGGCTCGATCGATCAATCCGGACATCTTCATCGTCGCCCGTGCATCCGAACCCGGATCGGCTGGACGCCTGGAGAAGGCAGGCGCCGATCGGGTCGTCTCGCCGTTCGTCAGCAGCGGGCGGCACATGGTTCGTATGGCGCTGGACCCCGGACTGGTCGATGTCTTCGATGAGGGGTCGCGCGCACACCGGGCGATCGACGTCGAGGAGCACTTGGTCGAGTCCGGATCGGACCTGGAGGGCAGGATGGTGGGGGAACTGCAGGCTCCTGCGCTCGCGCTGAGAACGGCCTCCGGCCGCATACACGCCGCGCCCGAGAGCACTACGCGCCTGGCGGTCGGCGACGTGGTGCTGCTCCTGCGCGAGAGGAGCTAGCCCTCCCCGAGGATCTTGGCTTTCTGGGCCTGGAACTCCTCCTCGGTGAGCACGCCCTTGTCGCGCAGGGCGGCCAGGCGCTCCAGCTCGCCTGTGGTGGAGGGTGCGGCCGGCGCCTGGCCGCCCGCATCACCCTGGTACATGCGCTTCTTGTTCCTCTCTCCCTCGGCGTAGATGGTCTTCTGGACCTCTTCGGGGTGCCGGATGTGGTCGAAGACCTGACGACCCTGCTCGGAGGCGGACTGGATGATGAGCGTGCCAGCCCCGATCATCCGATCCACGATCCCCTGCTCGAAGCGCACGTCGTTTATCGCCTCGAGGGGGATCTCCATCGAACGCTTCGCGATGAAGCCCTCCCGGTGGACGATGCGGTCCGTGGTCACGACGAACATCGACGTGAGCCACCAGATCAGCTTCCCGAGCGGGTAGAAGATGAAGACGACCAGGGCGACCGCCCACGGGATCCATCGGCCGGAGTCGAGGATCGCGGACATCCAGATCGCGCCGACCAGGGAGGCGAGCGTCACGAGCGCAGGCAGGGCGAGCGCCACCGGATGCGGGCGGAGGTCGAGGACCAGATCCTCGCCCTCGATGAGGAGTCTCTTAGGAAAGGCCATGCCCCGGACGCTACCCCCCGGGCGGGCAGCGGGCAACAACGCTCATCCGAGGTGGTGGATCTCCCCGAACGAGACCCCGACCTCGCCGGCATCGGTGGAAAGTAGGAGGCGGCCGAAGTCGTCGATCCCGACGGCTCGCCCCCGAACCTGAAGGCCCTCCACGGTCGTCGCCTCGACGAGCTTCCCGACCGTGCCGGAGACCGGGAGCCATGCGTGGCGCACCCTCTCGGCGAGAGAGGGCTCCCCCGCCGCGTACCACCGGTGGAAGCCGACGAGGAACGCCGTCAGAAGCACGCGGAGCCCAACGTCTCCCACACCCGCTGCATGCGGCTGACCGGCGGGTGGCTCGACGTTCACCCCGATGCCGATCACGACGTGCACCAGCCGGTCCCCCCGCACCTCCGACTCGAGCAGGATCCCCCCCACCTTGGCCCCTTCCAGCATCAGGTCGTTGGGCCATTTGCAGGTGACCTTGGCTCCCGTGGTCTCGCGGATCGCCTCAGCCATCGCCGCGGCGGCGAGCAAGGAGAGCGACCCGGCGAGCGCCGGCTCGATGCCCGGACGGAGGACGATCGAGAACAGCAGGGCGCGCCCGGGGACGTCATCCCATCGCCTCCCCAGCCGCCCGCGCCCCGCGGTTTGATGCCCCGCAGCGACCAGGGTCCATTCCGGCGCACCGCCCGACGCCATCTCGAGCGCCGTCGCGTTCGTCGAGGCTGTAACCTCATCCGAACGCACGGGGGCCGTGACCCGGATCGCGGCGAGGGCCTGCAGCAGGTCTTCCCTGGAAAGCATCCTGGTCCTTGCGAGCGAGAGATCCGTCCGGAAGGCACGATACGCGAGTGGCGAAGAAACCGAAGCTCCTGATCGCGAACCGCGGCGAGGTCGCCGTTCGCATCATCAGGACCTGCCGGGAGCTGGACATCCCGACGGTCGCGGTCTACTCCGACGCCGACAGGGACGCGCTTCACGTCGAGATGGCCGACGAGGCTCATAGGATCGGCCCAGCTCTCGCCGCCGACTCCTATCTGTCGATAGGAGCCATCCTCGACGCGGCTCGCCGCTCCAAGGCCACACTCATCCACCCCGGATACGGGTTCCTGGCCGAACGCGCCCACTTCGCCCAGGCGGTAGCCGAAGCTGGGTTCAGCTTCGTCGGCCCTTCTCAGGAAGCGATAGAGAGCATGGGGGACAAGGCGGCGGCGCGCCGGATCGCATCCGCAGCAGGCATGCCGATCGTCCCGGGAACTCCCGACCCGGTCGATATGAACCGGGCGAAGAAGGAGGCGCCGCGGATCGGCTACCCATTGCTCGTCAAGGCCGCCTTCGGCGGTGGGGGCAAAGGCATGCACGTGGTGCGCGATGCCGAGCACCTGGAGGAGTCGCTCAAGCGCGCCGCCAGGGAGGCGCAGTCGTACTTCGGGCGGCCCGAGGTCTTCCTGGAACGCTACGTCGATCGTGCACACCACGTCGAGGCTCAGATCATCGCCGACACGAGAGGCAACGTCGTGTTCCTTGGCGAACGCGACTGCTCGGTTCAGCGCCGCCATCAGAAACTGATCGAGGAGACCCCTTCCCCCCTGTTCGACGACGCCCTGCGCGATAGGTTCCGCGAGGCCGCCGTGTCGCTCGCGAAGGAGGCAGGCTACGTCAACGCCGGAACCGTCGAGTGCATCCTGGACGAGGACGGCGCCTTCTACTTCCTTGAGGTGAACACCAGGCTCCAGGTGGAGCACACGGTCACCGAGATGGTCACCGGCCTCGACATCGTGGCCCTCCAGATCCGGGTGGCACTCGGGGAGTCGCTTTCCGGGCTCAACCCCCAGCCTCGCGGGCACGCCATCCAGTGCCGCATCAACGCGGAGGACCCGGGGCGGAACTTCCTGCCTGGCCCCGGGCGGATCACGCGGTACGAGGAGCCGGGCGGCCCATTCGTTCGGGTCGACTCCGGGGTCACCCAGGGTCGTGAGATCCCCGGCGACTACGACTCGATGTTCGCGAAGCTTGTCGTTGCGGGCGCGGACAGGGAACAGGCTCGCAGCCGGGCCCTTCGCGCCTTGGACGAGTTCGCCATCGAAGGCGTCCCCACGACCATCCCGGTCCACCGGTGGGTGCTGAGCTCGGCCGAGTTCCGCAACTCCACCCACACGACCACATGGCTCGAGCGCGCACTGCTGGACGCCGACCTGCCCGCCCAGACCGAGTTGCAGCCCGCCTCCACGGGGCAACGGTCGGCGCGGCCCCGCGACATCCTGGTCGAGGTGGACGGCCGGCGCGTCCCCGTGCGGATCTTCGACGAAAGGAGGGACGTCGCGCCTCGGTCCCCCTCCTCACACGCCGCCCACCACGGCGAACACGTGCACGGCGAGATCCACGCACCCATGCAGGGCACGATAGTGAAGGTATTGGTGGAGAAGGGGCAGGGGGTCCAGGCCGGTGACGTCATCTGCATCCTGGAGGCGATGAAGATGGAGAACCACATCGCCACCACGCGCGAGGGCGAAGTGACCGACCTGCCGATCCGGCCCGGTCAGGTCGTAGAGACGGGCCAGCTCCTGGCCGTCATCGACTGACCCTTCCCTGGAACTCGCCCACCACCCGCGCGATCCAGACCGATGTGTCGTCGAGCCGGACGGACTCGCCCGGACAGGTCATGCCCTAGGATCGCCCCACTTCTCGCGGCCGACCACGCGGAACCCCGACTCGTGGATCTTGTACCGGATGTTGATCGAGATCAGTAGCGGCGTAAGGGTTTCGGCGATGCGAGCCATCTGCAAGCCGCCGCAATCCACCCACCGCATCCCCGGGATGTCCTCGATGAGAGACCCGACCATCGCCTTCGCGTCTGCGTCGTCGCCCATGACGAGGGCATCCGAATCCACGGGGTTCTCGAGGTCCTTGAGCACGTCGGCCGCCAGCGTGTGGAACGCGGCCACCATGCGAACGTGCTTCGGAACCAGGGTCTTGGCGAACTCGGCAGCCGACCCGTGCCAGGGCCTGATCGCGTGCATAGCCCTGCCGCCGACGGCGGTCATCAGGGGGCTCGTCGCGTCGCAGACGACCGTCCCCTCTTCCAGGGTGTCCTTGATGGCGTCATAGATCATCGCCTGCCCGGAGAACGGGACGGTGATGAACACCACCGGTTTGCCCTTGACCGACTCGGCGTTCACCGCGCCGAAGACGGGCGCTTCCTCTCCGAGGATCTCTTTCGCTTCGGCCACCGATGCCTCGGCCTTCTCGGCCATGCGCGACCCGATGGTTACGTTGTGACCTGCCTTCGCGAGACGCAGCGCCAAGCCGAAGCCCTCGGCGCCCGTTCCGCCAACGATAGATATGTCCATGGCCGCAAGGCTACCGAGCCGCAGGGTCCGGTGGCAGGCCATACGGCCCGGCCGGAGAGGTCCTTAGTACGTGGGGCGATGCTCGCCGAACACGCCCCGAAGGACGTCGGAGACCTCGCCCAGGGTCGCACGGGCCCGCAGGGCCTCCTTCATCGGGGGAAGCAGGTTCGATGTCCCTCGCGCCGCCCTCTCAACCGCGGCCAGTGCCGACTCCACGGCCCCCTGGTAGCGCGCAGCGCGCAGCTCCCGCAGCCGGGCAACCTGAGCCTGAACCTCCTGCTCGGAGATCCGCTGCAGCTCCGGCGAGCTTTCCTGATCGGACAGGAACCGGTTGATCCCCACGACCACGCGCGAGCCCTCCTCGACCTTCCTCTGCATCGCGAAGGCGCTCTCGTGGATCTCTTCCTGGTAGTAGCCCTGCTCGATCGCGGCTACGGCGCCGCCCATGCCGTCGATCTTCTCGATCGTTCGCACCGCTATGGCCTCGAGCTCATCGGTCAGGGCTTCGACGAGGTACGAACCGCCGAGGGGGTCCGCGGTCCCGGCCACCCCGGTTTCGTACCCGATGACCTGCTGGGTCCGCAGGGCGATCTTGGCGCTGTGCTCGGTCGGCAAGGCCAGCGCCTCGTCGAAGGCGTTCGTGTGTAGCGACTGCGTCCCGCCCAGAACGGCAGCCAGGGCTTCCAGCGCCGTCCGGACGATGTTGTTCTCCGGCTGCTGGGCCGTGAGCGTGGCCCCGCCGGTCTGCGTGTGGAAACGCAGAGCCTGCGATCTGGGGTCGGTGGCACCGAACCGCTCGGTCATGATGCGCGCCCACAGCCTGCGTGCCGCCCGGAACTTCGCGATCTCCTCGAAGAAGTTCATGTGACACGCGAAGAAGAAGGAGAGGCGGGGAGCGAAGTCGTCGACCTCAAGTCCCGCGTTGAGCGCGGCCTGCACGTAAGCGATGCCGTTGGCCAGCGTGAACGCGATCTCCTGCGCCGCGGTCGCGCCCGCCTCCCGCATGTGGTAGCCGCTGATCGAGATCGTGTTCCACTTGGGGATGCGCTCGCCGCAGTAGGCGAACAGGTCGGTGATGAGGCGCATCGATGGCTTCGGCGGGTAGATGTAGGTCCCTCGCGCCGCGTACTCCTTCAGCAGGTCGTTCTGAACCGTGCCCTGAAGCTGAGCGGCGTCGACCCCTTGCTCCTCCGCCACCAGCTCGTACAGCAGCAGCAGGATCGGAGCCGTGGAGTTGATCGTCATGGACGTGGAGACCTGGTCGAGCGGGATCTGGTCGAACAGGACCCTCATGTCCTCGATCGAGTCGATGGCTACGCCCGTCTTGCCGACCTCGCCGTCGGCCCTGGGGTGATCCGAGTCGTAGCCCATCTGTGTCGGGAGGTCGAAAGCTACCGAAAGCCCCGTCTGGCCGTGCTCGAGCAGGTAGCGGAACCTGCGGTTCGTGTCTGCGGCGGTCCCCATCCCGGCGTACTGGCGCATGGTCCAGAGCCGTGACCTGTACATCTCGGGATACGGCCCCCTGGTGAAGGGGAACCGCCCAGGGTGGCCGAGCCGCTCGTCCAGGGCCGCTCCCACGTCCTGAGGCCCGTAAACGGGCCGCAGCGGGATGCCGGAGTCGGTGCGCCTCTCGGAGTCGCTCACGCGTTGAGACTAACGGCCGCTCGGCGAGGGCAACATCCGCGCGTGACCAGCTTCCGTGGCAGGGTTCCCGACGGATCCCCCGACCTGCTCAGTCCTCGACGATCATCCCGAGCGAGGCCAACTCCTTCCTGGCCGCGTCGAGCGCGGCGTGGTTCGGCGCTCGCACATGGTGCAGGTGAACCCCCCCCGTGAGCGAGGACAGCGGCTGGGCGTTCTGCTCCTGCAGAGCCCGCATGTATCGCTCGACGTCGTCGTGCGAGGAGATCATCAGGTTGGCCCTTACCTCACCGTACAGGGGGTGCTCCACGACGACGTCCTGGACCTCCAGTCCGTGCGCGACCAAGGTCTCCAGCTCGCGTCGCGAGCCCTCGCGGTCGTGCGAGCACGCGAGCACGGCCGCGACCCCCGGCTGGCGCGTTTCGACGAGCACGTACCCCCGAGGGCTGCCCTGGATGGGTTTGCCGGCCGCCCGCAGGATCGCGATGTCGTTGACGATGGCCTGCCGGCTGACCCCGGTGAGGCTGGACAGCTCGGTTCCCGTCACAGGAACGTCGGACACGCGGAGCATCGAGACGATCCTTTCCCGGCGCGCCGCGCCCTTCTCCCTCTGCATGACCGTGGAGCCTATAACGCTGCGCCTGCTTCCGCGCCCAGCCTTCCGGGGCTAGTCTGCTCGAACATGGACATAGTCGACCCCCGCGTGGAGACCTACATGCTGGAGCGACTGGAGCGGCTGGACGAGCCCGTGCTCTTGCAGATGGAGGCGCATGCGGCAGACCTGGGTTTCCCCATCGTGGGCCGCAACGTCGGGGTCACGTTGGAGGTTCTGGCGCGAGCCGGCGGGGCCCACCGCGTCGTGGAGCTGGGATCGGGTTTCGGCTACTCGGCGTACTGGTTCGCCCGCGCGGTGGGCCCCGCCGGCGAGGTCCACTGCACCGACGGCCTCCCTGAGAACGCGCGCAAGGCCGAGAGCTACCTGACCAGCGCGGGTCTTTGGGACCGGGTCTCCTTCCACGTGGGCGATGCCGTCGAGGAGCTGGGCAAGCTCGACGGGGAGTTCGACATCGTCTACGACGACATAGACAAGGACGGCTACCCCGCGGCGTGGATGGCCGCTCGCGACCGGATCCGCGTCGGGGGCCTGTACATCTGCGACAACGTCCTCTGGTACGGGCGGGTGCCCGCCGGCGGCGAACCCCCCGACGGAGTCACGGAAGCCATCCGGGAGCACAACAGGCTGATAGCCGAAGACGAGCGCTACCTATCGACGATCGTCCCGACCCGCGACGGTGTGATGGTCGCGGTCCGGATCGCCTGACCCGGCCGCCCTGCGCCGGAACGGAGTAGACTCCGCGCGGCTCGCTGGACGGCGCGGCCAACCGCCCGCGACGGCCCAGCGATACCCTTGTGGGAGCGGCGCAAGCAGGAGCAACCCTTGGCGGCAACAGGCAAGAGAACCAAGAGCAACCACGGCACCTTGTACAAGGGCCACGAAGGCCAGTGGTCCTGGATGATCCACCGGATCACAGGCGTCGGAGTCATCCTCTTCCTCTTCGCCCATGTCCTGGACACGGCCCTGGTCGGCTGGGGTCCAGAGGCATACAACCGGGTCATCGCAGCGTACGAGAACCCCCTGGTCCGGCTTCTCGAGCTGGGTCTGGTCGCTGCGGTCCTCTACCACGCCTTCAACGGTGTGAAGATCATCCTGATCGACTTCTTCCCCAGCCTGGTCAAGCACATCTACTGGCTGAGCTTCGCGACCATGGGCCTGTACATCCTGATCATGATCCCGACCACGTGGCTCATGCTCGAGCAGACGTGGGACCTGATCCAGGGGACGGCGTGAAGATGGCGACGACCACGGCCCGCCGGAAGACGCCAGAAGCCCCCGACGCCCCCGCGCGCCGTCGGGCCCGTGAGCGACCGCTCGGCGGCTTCGAACTCTGGGCTTGGCTCTTCATGCGCATCAGCGGCCTGCTGCTGCTGGCCCTGGCCGTCGGTCACGTGCTGATCATGCATCTGCCCGACGGCGGCGTTTCCAGGGTGGACTTCAACTTCGTCGCCGTGCGCTGGGACAAACCGTTCTGGCGCATCTGGGACTGGACGCTGCTGTCCCTGGCCCTCATCCATGGCGTGAACGGCCTGCGCAACATCACGCTCGACTACGTCAGGAGGCCCGGCATCCGGCTCGCCGCCACCGTGGCCTTCCACGTGTTGGGGTTCGGCATCTTCATCGTGGGCACGATCGTCGTGTTCACGTTCGACGCGTCGAAGTGGCCCACGGTGATCTGAGATGACCACTACCCACACTTACGACGCACTGGTGATCGGCGGAGGCGGCGCCGGCATGCGGGCCGCCATCGAGCTGTCTGACAAGGTCGGCACCGCCGTCATCTCCAAGCTGTACCCCACCCGCTCGCACACCGGCGCGGCGCAGGGAGGCGTGTGTGCGGCCCTGGCGAACGTCGAGGAGGACTCGCCCGAGTGGCATGCCTTCGACACCGTGAAGGGCGGCGACTACCTGGTGGACCAGCCTGCCGCCCAGCTCATGTGCGAAGAGGCCGTCGACGCCATCTACGAGCTGGAGCGATGGGGCCTTCCGTTCAACCGCACGCCCGACGGCAAGATCGACCAGCGCCGCTTCGGTGGCCACACGGCCAACCACGGTGAGCGGCCGGTCAAGCGAGCCTGTTACGCGGCCGACCGCACCGGCCACATGATCCTGCAGACCCTCTACCAGCAGTGCGTCAAACGCAACGTGCGGTTCTTCAACGAGTTCTACTGCCTGGACCTGCTTCGGGCGGCAGACGGAACCACCGCCGGGGTCGTCGCCTACGAGCTTGCCACCGGCGAGCTGCACGTCTTCCGCGCCAAGTCGGTCGTGTTCGCGACGGGCGGGTTCGGCCGCATGTACCGCGTCACCTCCAACGCGCATGCCCTGACCGGCGACGGCCCCGCGGTCGTCTGGCGCCGCGGCATCCCGCTCGAGGACATGGAGATGTTCCAGTTCCACCCGACCGGGCTGGCCAAACTCGGTGTCCTGCTCTCGGAGGCCGCGCGTGGCGAAGGCGGCATCGTCCTGAACAAGGACGGCGAGAGGTTCATGGAGCGCTACGCCCCCACGATCAAGGACCTGGCTCCGCGCGACATGGTCAGCCGCGCCATCTACCAAGAGATCAAGGAAGGCCGCGGCGGCGGCCCCAACGGCGACTGGGCCTACCTGGACATCTCGCACCTGGACCCCCACCTGATCGAGGAGAAGCTCCCCGACATCACGGAGTTCGCTCGCATCTACCTGAAGGTCGAGCCGACCGAGGAGCCGGTGCCCATACAGCCCACCGCCCACTACGCGATGGGAGGCATCCCGACCGACGTGGACGGCCGCGTCGTCACAGGCGAAGACGAGACCGTCGTGCCCGGCCTCTACTCGGCCGGCGAGTGCGCGTGCGTCAGCGTCCACGGCGCCAACCGCCTCGGAACGAACTCGCTCCTCGACCTGGTCGTGTTCGGCAGGCGAGCGGGAGCCGACGCGGCCAAGCACGCGCAAGGGGCACCGCTCGCAGACCTGCCGCCCGACCCCGAGAGCTACACCCTCCAGCAGGTCAATCGCATCCTCACTCGCAAGGAAGGCGACAAGGTCGCAGACATCCGCAAGCAGCTCCAGGACGACATGTTCGACCTGGCGTTCGTGATCCGGTCCGAGGAGGGTCTGACCAAGATGCAGGACATCCTCGGGGGCCTCCGGGAGCGTTTCGACCGGGTCGCGATCGGCGACCGCGGCTCGATCTACAACACCGACCTGATGGAAGCCGTCGAGCTCGGGTTCCTGCTGGACTGCGCCGAGGCCATCGTGGCCGGGGCGCTCGTCCGCACCGAGAGCCGCGGTGCCCACTACCGCGAGGATCATCCGCTGCGCGATGACGCCAACTGGCTCAAGCACACCCTGGCCTACCGCGAGGAGGACGGCTCGATCCGCATGGAGTACAAGCCGGTGAAGTTGGGCCCCTACGTGCCCATGGAGAGGAAGTACTGATGGCCACGGCCGCCGACATCCTCAACACGTCGGACGCCCGCGCCGTCGGCCCCAAGTCCAACCAGATCACGCTGCAACTGCGGATCCGCCGCTACAACCCCGAGGTGTCCGAGGACCCGTGGTGGGACGAGTTCACCGTGCAGTGCGACCCGCTGGACCGCCTGGTCGAGGTCCTGCACCAGATCAAGTGGCACCAGGACGGCACGCTCTCGTTCCGCCGCTCGTGCGCCCACGGCATCTGCGGCTCGGACGCGATGATGATCAACGGCCGTAACGCACTGGCCTGCAAGCTCCTTGCAGAGGACGTGGCCCCCAAGGTCACCATCGAGCCCATCCGCGGCCTGGCCGTCCTGAAGGACCTGATCGTGGACATGGAGCCCTTCATGGACGGCTACACAGCCGTCCTGCCTTTCCTGATCAACGACTCTCCCGAGCCCGACAAGGAGAGGCGCCAGTCCCCCGAGGACAGGGCCCGCTACGACGACACCACCAAGTGCATCCTGTGCGCCTGCTGCACAACCTCATGCCCGGTCTTCTGGGGAGACGAGGGCTACCTGGGCCCGGCGGCCATCGTGAACGCCCACCGGTTCATCTTCGACTCGCGCGACGATGCCGGCGAGGACCGGATGCGGATCTTGTCCGAGAAGACGGGCGTGTTCCGCTGCCGCACGACCTTCAACTGCACCGACGCCTGCCCACGCGGCATCGAGGTCACGAAGGCGATCCAAGAGGTCAAGCGCGCGATCCTGTTCGAGCGCTTCTGACTCGACGACGCCAGGCTCCGTGGTTCCGCCTACGGGGACGTGAACTCCATGGATGCGTAGTCGAAGTGAAGGCTATCGCCACCTTCGGTCGTCAGGGTCAGGATGGTGCCCGACACGGACTCGATCGTCAGGGGGCCCGACTTCGAGGGTGAAGGGATGAAGGCCTCTCCGTCAGCTGTCACCGCGTATACACCCCCTACGCTCGTATCCTCCTCCAGCGAGGCTCCCGCTATGAACAGGGCACCATCCGAGACGGAGGTATTCGCCCAGTAGTTCGTCAGGAGATAGCCAGTTGGGTTCTCTTTCGCCGGATGGATGCCCTCGGGCACGAGGTTCGGCTCCCTTTCCTCCGCGGAAAGAGATGGTTCAGCCCCGTTGGGTTGGTCGCCAGGCCCGATCTCCGCGAACTCCTTCTCGTACTCCTCGTTCAGAGCCGTGAGGCTGGGCCCCGACTCCGGTCCTTCTGGTACGGCCGCCTCCAGCGTCTCGTACTTGTCGTTAAGCTCCTCGATCTCCGCTGCTATCGAATCTTGGTCAGCCATCGCAGGAACGACTAGAGCACCGACGACCGCGAGGCCAAGGGTAATCAGCCCGGCAACCATGAGGGGTAGAGGTGGAAACCGAGTCTGACGTCTGCCTGTCACATGACACCTCCGATCGCCATCATGGTGATGGTGTCTCCTGATTGTGGGCGATGTTCGTCGTCCAACGCAGGTCGTCCGCCGTGTAGCATTCGTACGCGTCAGGGTCGTACGTACAATTCAGCTCGTTCCAGAGATCTCTCCACGAGTCCTTGGGGCCGAGCCCTGCACCTCCGCAATCCGGCTGGCAGTCTGCCTTCTGGGACAGGCCACCGCTGAAGTTCATACGACCATACATTAGGTGGACGTTGAGGCTCAGCTTCTGCCATTGCTGGGCATTAACACTCGTCGGTGGGTCAGCCTCGGGCGGCTCTTCGTCGTATATCTGAGGGAATACCGTGGTTTCCCCAGCGGTCCACGCCATGTACTCGATATCAACGTGATTCCAGGTGCAGGTATACCCTGGGTGCTTGTCAGATGGGCAGCCTGCAGCACCTCCGCCGTAGTAGAAGAGGTTCCAGTTGCCGTTCGCCGCCCGATACCCATTCGTCCAGTGCTTCGCTGGATTCACGTTGCTGTCGAAACCGGGCTCGGGATCGAAGCCGCCGTTGAACGAGACTTGACCGTTGATATATCCAGCCGAGGCTGACGCCGCCCAGTTATTCATCCTCACGATGAGATCGCCCCACGCCTGACCGTGTCCGTTGGTCACCGCGGACTTGGGATCGTCAACGTCGTCGTTGGTCACACCCGCCACGACTTTGACGGTCGAGCCACTCGGGTTGTTGCTGGCGTAGCACTCGGCGAAACGCTGAAGGGTGAGTTCGAGTCCCGCTGCGTTCGCTCCGGTAGCGCCACTGATTCTCTTGGCGTTGCCAGCCGCACCCATCGAGGCGCCGAATGCCCCGTTTGGAAACACCTGCGGCGCGTAGAAGTGCAGAATCACGAAGGCATCGTCATCTGTCGTATTGGCTGCTTGTCGTTGCGCCGTCTCCTCTCCCATGTCGCAGACGCTCGCATTGGACGCCCATGTGAGATAGTGGCTATACGACGGGTCGGGCGCCGCCGGGGCCGCGAACGCCCCGTTGACAGGCAGCGTAGTAGCGGCGATAGAAAGCACGACTGCCAAGCAACGACTCCAACGTTTACCTCGACTCTCTATTTTCCTTTCAGCGAAACTAGCGAGCTCCCCCACGAAAGTCAAGCGGCCCCGCCAGCGAGGATGCTTTCACCCACCGTAGCTCGAACCTCCGGGGCAAAGAGGAAGGGCCACGTAGGCTCACCTTGACCTGAGCGAACAGGAGGTGAGCCACGTGCCCGAAGTGAGTGTAGTCCTCGGGCTCACGGCACCGTTCCCCCGTCAGCTCGACCCAATCGCCCCGGAACGAGGCATAACGGCCGAAGGCAGGGGGGGCCAAGGAGCTTCACAAGGCCGTCCTGCCTTTCCTGATCAACGACTCTCCCGAGCCCGACAAGGAGAGGCGCCAGTCACCCGAGGACCGAGCCCGCTACGACGACACCACCAAGTGCATCCTGTGCGCCTGCTGCACCACCTCATGCCCCGTCTTCTGGGGAGACGAGGCCTACATCGGCCCCGCGGCCATCGTGAACGCCCACCGGTTCATCTTCGATTCCAGGGACGAGGCCGGCGAGGACCGCATGAGGATCCTCTCGGAGAAGACCGGCGTGTTCCGCTGCCGCACGACCTTCAACTGCACCGACGCGTGCCCACGCGGCATCGAAGTGACGAAGGCGATACAGGAAGTGAAGCGCGCGATCCTGTTCGAACGCTTCTAGCTCACTGTCCGAGCGAGTTCGTGACCGTGAGCGTGACGTAGCCGGCCACGACGAGGCCGTCCAGCACCATGCCGATCGTCCCGAGCCTCTTCTCGCCGAGCCTGCGTGCTTTCGCCCCCAGCACCAACCCCACGAGCATCGGCGTCAGCAGGATGAGCCCGGTGACGGCCAGCACCATCCAGCCGTAGGCGCCCTGAACCGACATCGGTTCCGAGCCTTCCAGATCGCGTTGCCCGTAGAGGGCGAGCGCCACCATCGCGGCCACCCCACCCGAGACGATCAGGAAAGGCAACATCAGGAGTGACCAGACCCCGGCACGGTGACCCAGCGCAGCCTTGGGCGGCATCGGCCGTGCCGCGCTTGAAGCGGACATCACGGGACCTCCCTTCCAGCGTTCGGCGACATCGTGCGCGCGACCACTTATCGCCCCCCAGGGTCGGACGGCACGGGAAGGGCGGGCCTGCGTCAGGTCAGGGCACGGTGACGACCAGCTTCACCGGCGGCGACCAGCCCGAGGCCCTCCCGTTCGCGTTGTGCACACGCGAGCGGAACCGGAAGACGCCCACCTTGCCCGGTGTGAACTGGGGTTGGGGGTCGGAGATGCCGGTGCGCCAGGGCTGCCACTTGCCGTCCCCGTACTTCTTCTGGATGTCGTAGGTGAACTGGCCGGACGCTGCGAAGTCGCCTGCGATCACGGAGGTCGAGTTGCCCAGGAGAAGGTTCGAGGAGCCGAGCCCCGTGCGGACCTTCAGGGTTCCCTCCATCGACGCGTGGTACTTGCAGTGGAACGGGATGGCACCGGCAACCAGAGCCGCCTCGTAGACGAGGGATCCGCCGATATCGCCGGTGTTGTAGAAGCCCTTGATATCCGAGGTCGCCGTGTGGGTCGGGCCATCCTGGTTGTCCCAGATGATGGTGTCGGAAACGTCGGCCTTGAAGATGGACGGCGAGTAGGCGAGCCCAGAGATCACGATGTCCGCCGAGGTCGCCTGGGCGACTGGCGGCCCGGCGATCAGCCCTAGAACGACGGCCACTGCAATGAAGATCGAACGGCGCACGCTACCTCCTATGTGGCTGGGCATAGTGCCCAACCCATCCCCGACGTAGAACTCCAGCTTCCACCGATGCGCTTGAACCGGAGGCGAACCCCTCCGAGACACCCGTAGTCACCCGTCTCTCGCCACGTGTACCGGGCCGTCGCGGCGTCTCCGTTGAACCGCACGGGCGCGAACACCCAGAACTCCGGTCCTTCGGAGCGTCGCCGGCTCACCCAGACGAGCCGGCGCGAGAAAGCGTCCTCGATGGCTCGCTTGAGCCCAGGGGACATCGGTGTGCCGTCCCTGACGAGCGCGAGGTCTTCGCACACCTGGTCCAGGATCTGGACCCTTGGTCCGTCCCGGAAGCTCCTCTCGGCGTACATGGCAGCCCAGGTGCGAGGTCCCTGACCCGGAGGGACGGCGGCCTGCGCGGATGGGCTCCAGAGCAGGATGACGGCGAGCGCAGCTACGAGCGACCGACGGATCATCCGGTAACTCTATCCCCTGCCGCGTCGACCCCGTCAGGTAGCTTCTTGCCCATGGCTCACAGGGTGGTGCTGATCCCGGGCGATGGCATAGGGCCAGAAGTGGCTGCCGCGGCCACCGCGGTGCTAGCGGTGACCGGGATAGAGATCGAGTGGGTCGAACTGCCCGCCGGAGCGGGTGCGCTCGAGACCCACGAGGCTCTCCTGCCCAACGAGACGCTCGACGCCATCAAGGAGTGCAGGGTTGCGTTGAAGGGCCCGATCACCACCCCGGTCGGGACGGGCTTCCGCAGCGTCAACGTGGCCCTTCGCCAGAACCTGGACCTGTTCGCGGCAGTGCGCCCGGCTCGCTCGCTCCCCGGGGTCGTCACCCGCCACACCGGCGTGGATCTGGTCGTGATCCGAGAGAACACCGAGGACCTGTATCAGGGCATCGAATTCGAGAGAGGAACCATGGAGGCGGGGGCGCTCCGCCATAAGGTGGAACGGCTGGGCGGCGGCACGATACGCGAGGACGCGGGGATCACCGTGAAGCCGATCTCGGTGTCGGGGACCCGGCGGATCGTTCGCTTCGCATTCGAATACGCACGAGCCAACGGCAAGCGGAGGGTGACGGCCGGACACAAGGCCAACGTGATGCGCTACTCCGACGGCCTGTTCCTGTCGACCGCGCGGGAGATAGCCGCCGAATACCGCGACGTGCCCTGGGAGGACATGCAGATCGACCACCTGTCGGCGCGGCTCGCCCTGCGCCCATCCGATTTCGATGTCCTGCTGCTGCCGAACCTGTACGGCGACATCATCAGCGACCTGTGCGCCGGCCTGGTCGGAGGGCTTGGTCTGATCCCCGGGGCGAACATCGGTTGGGAGTACGCGGTGTTCGAGCCGGTCCACGGAAGCGCCCCCGACATCGCAGGCCAGGGCGTCGCGAACCCGATAGCGATGATCCTCTCGGCGGCGTTGATGCTGAGGCACCTGGGCGAGCTTCAGGCGGCCGAGCGAGTGGAGCGCGCCGTCGACTCGGTTCTGGAAGACGGTCGAGTGAGGGGGCGCGACCTCGGCGGCTCTTCCTCCACGATGCAGATCGCCGAGGCGGTTGCCGCCGAGGTCGCGCCCCCCTGAAGGCCTTCTAGTGGGAGTGGCCCTCTGGGCGCCGACCGGCGCCCTCCTGATCGGCGCGTCAGCACCCCGGCTGGCCGTCGTTCCCGCAGCAGCCGTGCCGCAGCGCCTTCACTCGGTTCTTGGCGAGGACCAGGGCGCGCTTCCCGATCGGCAGGTCAGACTCCGACCAGTTGGTGAAGAAGTCGCGTCCCCGCTCCCGCGCGGCCTCCCAGAAGCCCATCAGAGCTTCGCCAGATCCTCGCACTTGGACCTGATGCCCTCGGCCGCCTCTCGCAACCTGCCCAGCTCGTCCTCGTTCAGGTCCATCTCGACGATCTCCTCGACGCCCCCTCGCCCCAGTCGCGCGGGCACGCCCACGTACACGCCGTCTATCCCGTACTGGCCGGTCGTCCATGCGCACACCGGCAGGATCTCCTTCGTATCCTTGACCACGGCCTCGACCATGGCCGTCACCGAAGCGCTGGGCGCGAAGTAGGCGGAGCCTGTCTTCAGGAAGGCGACGATCTCTGCTCCCCCGTCACGGGTCCGTTGGAAGAGCCTCTCGAGGGTCTCATCGTCCACCAGCTCGGGCAGAGGCTTGCCGTCCACCGTGGCGTGGCGCGGCAGCGCCACCATGGACTCGCCGTGGGAACCGAGCGTCATGGCATCGACCACGCTCGTGGAGACACCCAGCTCCTCGGCTATGAAGTAGCGAAGGCGTGCCGAGTCCAGCACGCCGGCCATGCCGAAGACGCGCTCCTTCGGGAAGCCGCTCTTGTCGGCGGCCAGGAAGGTCATCTCGTCCAAGGGGTTGGAGACCACGATCAAGATGGCGCCGGGCGAGCCGGGAATCACGGACTCGATGACCGAGTTCATGATCGCCGCGTTCTTGCCGAGCAGGTCCATCCGGCTCATGCCCGGCTGGCGCGGGAAGCCTGCGGTGATGACCACGATGTCCGACCCGGCCGTGTCGGCGTAGTCGTTCGTTCCGACGATCGTGGGCTCGTAGCCCTCGACCGGTGCCGCCTCCTTCAGGTCCAGAGCCAGGCCCTGCGGCTTGCCCTCGATGATGTCGATCAGGCAGATGTCTCCCAGCCCCTTCTCCAGCAGGCGCATGGCGGCCGTCTGCCCCACGAACCCGCTTCCAACGACGGTGATCTTCATCGGTGCTCCTTACGTGTAGATGGGTCCACATGCTATCGAGCCCGTCGCGGCCTCCGATCGGGCCGGATGGAGCACATCAGAGGTGCCGGACGACCGCGTCGGCCATCTGCATCGTTCCGGCCGCGGGCCGGTCGTCGCCGGGGGCTCGCAGGTCGTAGGTGACGTCTGACCCGTCTGCGACCACGGCGGCCACCGCTGCCTCCAACCTGTCTCCTGCTTCGTTCTCCCCTAGGTGGCGCAGCAGCATCGCCCCCGAGAGCAGCAGCCCCATCGGGTTCGCCCGGTTCGTCCCGGCCAGGTGCGGGGCCGTTCCGTGGGTCGCTTCGAACACCGCCAGCTCCCGGCCGTCTTTACCGCCGTGATGGGCTCCGGGCGCTGTGCCCGTCCCTCCGATCAGGCCGGCACACAGCTCTGCAACCAGATCCCCGTACATGTTGGGAAGCACCAGCACGTCGAACCTCTCGGGGAACTGCAGGAGCTGCATGCAGAGAGCGTCGATGATCCTGTCCTCGGATGCGACCTCCGGGTAGTCCTGGGCCACGCGTGCGGCCACCTCCAGGAACAGCCCGTCGGTGAGCTTCATGATGTTGGCCTTGTGCGACGCGGTGACCTTTGAGCGGCCGAAGGCTCTCGCCCAACCGAACGCGAACCGCGCTATCCGCTCGCTCCCGTACTCACTGATCGCCTTGATCGAGATGCCGCTGTCCTGCCGCACCCGCCGGCCGGTCGTCTCTTCGATCAGGATCATCAGCTCCTTGACGGCTGCGGTTCCCATCTCGAACTCGACCCCCGTGTACATGCCCTCGGTGTTCTCACGGACGACCACGAGGTCCACCCGGTCGTAGGGTGATGGGACCCCCTGGTAGAGGCGGCACGGCCGAACGTTCGCATACAGGTCCAGCTCTTGCCTGAGAGCGAGGTTGGCGCTTCGCAGCCCGCTGGTGACAGGGGTCTCGATCGGTCCCTTCAAGGCCACTCGCGTGGATCGGATGGAGTCGAGGGTCGTTGCCGGGAGAGGATGGCCGACCCTCGCGAAGGCCCCCGCACCCATGTCCTGCCGATCCCAGTCGATCGCAACGCCGGTAGCTTCCACGGCTCGGCGAGCGGCCTCCACGACCTCGGGGCCGATGCCGTCGCCCGGTATGAGGGTCACTCGATAGGACATCCGTTCACCTGGAATCATGCTGACGTTTTGGCCTGCCCGCCGCGCGCCGACTATCCTGGCAGATACCGCCCGGGGCGCCCCCGGGCCTCGTTCCAAGGAGCCCATGTGACAGAGAAAGGCATGCGCGAGGTCGTCGCGGCGGAGACCAAGATCTCCGACATCGACGGCGATGCCGGACGGCTCTGGTACGTGGGCTACGACATCGCAGACCTTGCCGAGAACGCCTCGTTCGAGGAGGTCGTCTACCTGCTACATCACCTGGAGCTGCCCAGCCGCGCCCAGCTGAACCAGCTCAACACCTTCCTGGTGGGCGAGCGCGAACTACACCCGTTCCTGGCGCGGATGATGCCTACCCTCGCCCAGAACACATCCCCGATGTCCATGCTACGCACGAGCATCTCGGCTTCTTCCGCCTTCGACCCCGACGGGTGGGACGACTCTGCCGAGGCCCAGTACCGCAAGGCGATGCGCCTGATCACCGAGACGCCGACGCTGATCGCCACGTACGACCGGTTGAGGACCGGTCAGAAGGCCATCCCGGCCAACTCGCGACTGGGCTTGGCGGCCAACTTCCTGTGGATGCTGCACGGCGAGGAGCCCGATCCGGCGGACGCCGAGGTCCTGGACAAGACCTTCGTCCTGTATGCGGACCACACGATGAACGCGTCGACGTTCACGGCGCGGGTCGTGGCCTCGACCCTGTCGGACATGTTTTCCGCCATCACGGCTGCGATCGGGGCGTTGAAGGGACCGCTACACGGCGGCGCCAACGAGGAGGCCATGAAGATGGCCGAGGAAGTCGGGAAGCCCGAGAACGCAGAGGCGTACGTTCGCGACAGGCTGGAACGCAGGCAGAAGATCATGGGATTCGGACACGCGGTCTATCGCACGATGGACCCGCGCGCGCGAGTGTTGAAGGAGCTGTGCCGGGAGCTAGGCGAGCGCCGGGGTGAGACGGTCTGGCACGACATCTTCGAAGCTCTGGAGGCCACGACCTTCGAACAGAAAGGCCTATACCCGAACGTGGACCTCTACGCGGCCGGCGTTTACCACCTGTTGGGGATCCCGACCGACCTCATGACGCCGCTGTTCGCCCTCGCCCGCATGGCGGGGTGGACGGCACACGTCAGGGAGCAGTACGCGAACAACAGGATCATCCGGCCCGATTCTGACTACATCGGCCCGAGCGAACGTAAGTACGTTCCGATCGAAGAGCGCTGACGATTCAGATCCACTCACGTGCCAGCAGGTCCCGCGCTTCTTCCACGGCGGGATGCTGCCCGTCGAGCCTCAGGACATCGACCACGCGCATGGACGTCCGATCCCATATGCCGAAGGAACCCCATGTGGACTCATGTCGGCTCCACCAGCGAACCCCGCCCCAGCGGCGCATCCGGAACAGCCGCAGCGCCCACGCCTGGGTGGTGGAGTATCTCCGGGTAACGACCTTGGAAGGCCGCAGATGCCTGGCGGCAAGGGTCCGGCCGTCATCCAGGTCGAGGACGTCGATGCTCGTTTCGAGCACTGCGAGCGAGCGGCGGTAACCGTGCCCGGTAACGAACATCCTGTCGCCCCATCGCGTGTGGTTCCCGAACGCCTCCGCAACCGCACCGGCGGGGTGATCCGATGCATACAGGACGAGATAGTGCTCGGGGTTGTCCAGCCGCCCGGCTCCCTGGGTGGCAGGCACGTGAAGCGCGTGTCCGGGCGCGTTCTTGCGCGCCGACGAGCTATGCGGGAAGACCCTGTAGAGGATCCGGGAAGTCAAGCGTAGGCCCCCTGGTCCTCGGCATCGATGGCCCGGATCACCGGTCCGGCGCCTCGCAACCTGAGAACATCCTGAGGCCTGGCTTCCAGGTGGTAGTTGTAGGACGCGAGCCACGCGAGGGCGACATCGTCCAGGTACAGCTGGGTTATCCGCTCCCAAACGTAGTCGAGGTCCGCCAGACGCCTGAGGCTCTCGGGGCTCATACCCTCCTTCCCCGACCGCCATCGCGACGGCTGGGAACGGCTAACCCCCAGGAGCTCTGCGACCCGGTTATTGCCGAGCGCGTCGATGAGACCCGCGAGCCGCTGCTCCGGGGTGACCCGTGACCGGATGACTCGATGCGCTGGGCGTGCCACGTACCCAACGATACACGTTGGGTAGCGCGTCAGGAGACGTGCGGTCGGCCCTCAGCCGGCGACCACCGGGCGCGGGAAGAGGCCCGCTGCCTCGACCACCTCACGCACGAGGTCGTCGCGGCCCATGCCCATCAGGTGCACGCCGGCGACGCCGCCGAGCCCCCTGAGCGCCTGCACGACCTCGACCGTGATCACGATCCCCTCCCGCTCGGCGGCGTCGCCGGCTTCCTCGAGCCTTCGGATGAAAGCCTCGGGCACGCTGACCCCGGGCAGCTTCTCCTGCATGGCTCTGGCCTGCGCGGCGCTCCGCAGCGGCACGAGCCCGATCAGCGCTTTCGCCCGTTCGAATACACCGCGGTCCCACAGCGATGACGCCCAGGCAGCCAGAGCCTCGACGTCGTAGGTGATCTGCGTCCAGATCACGTCGGCCCCGGCTTCGATCTTCGACTCCAGCCTCGCCGGGTCGTAGGGGTCGGCCAGGGGCACGTCGGCCACTCCGATCAGATACCCGGGCGGGTCGGCCACCTCCTTGACGCCAAGGGTCGTTCCCTCGTCTCGGAGGCGCCGGGCAAGGGCCACCAGCTCGTTCACCGACAGATCCGCCACCACCTTCGCACCGGCGTGATCGCCGATGTGCACGGGATCGCCCGTCAAGCACAGCAGGTTGCGCGCTCCAAGGGCCCAGCCACCCAACAGGTCGGCCGTCAGGGCCAGCCTGTTGCGGTCGCGCGCCGTGATCTGCAGCGTCGGTTCGATCCCGGCCTCGGCGACGAAACGGGCCCCCGCCAGAGGCGACATGTGTGCGCTGGCCACCGGGTTGTCCGTCACGTTGACGGCATCCACGTAGCCGACCAGCGCCCTGGCGTGCTCGGAGACCACGGAGCCCGCGGCGGCACGCGGGGGGACGACCTCACCCGTGACCGCGAACCCCCCGCTCGCGATGACGGCCGCGAGCCGGCCTCCGATATCGGTCACCGCCCGCTTGCCTGAGCCTCGGCCGCCCTGACCGTGTTCATCATCAGCATCGCGACCGTCATCGGGCCCACCCCGCCGGGAACCGGCGTGATCCAGCCGGCGACCTCCTTGGCGGACTCGAACTCGACGTCACCGACTATCCCGTCGTCGGTTCGGTTGATGCCGACGTCGATCACGACAGCGCCGGGCTTGACCATGTCGCCGGTGACCGCTGCCGCCTTGCCTGCGGCTACGACGAGGATGTCCGCGCGCCTCGTGTGCTCCGCGATGTCGCGGGTCCGCGTGTGGCAGATCGTCACGGTCGCGTTCGCTCTGTCGTTCTTCTGGGCGAGCATGATCGCCAGCGGCATGCCGACGAGCCCGCTCCGCCCGACGATCACGACGTCCTTGCCCTGTGTCTCGATCCCAGACCTGACCAGCAGCTCGACGACGCCGAACGGGGTGGCCGGCAGGAGCACGCCCTCGCCGCGTGCGAGCAGCCCGACGTTCGTCGGGCCCAGACAGTCCGCATCCTTCTCAGGAGCCACGGCCGTCTGCAGCGCCAGCTCCGAGATGTGGCCCGGCACCGGAAGCTGGACGATCATCCCGCTGATCTTCGGGTCGGCGTTGAGCCGCTGGATCTCGGCGATCACGGCGGCCTCGGAGGAGTCAGCAGGCATCTCCACCTTCTCGGAATGCATGCCCACCTCGGCGCACGCCTTCTGCTTGGAACCCACGTAGATGTGCGAAGCGGGGTCGTCACCGACCAGTACGGCCGCCAAGCCGGGCTGGATCCCGCGCTCTTGCAGGGCCTTCACCCGCTCGGCGACGTCGGCGCGAACCTGCGCCGCTATGGACTTGCCGTCGATGATCTGCGCGCTCATGGGGTTCTCCTGTTTCCTGTGGAAGGGGCGCGCCGATGCTACTCGCGGCGCATGTGCCTGACCAAACCGACCCGCATCCCGCGGTCAACCCGAGGTCGGCGCGCGGTCAATGGCGGAAGTGCCGAACCCCAGTCAGCACCACGGCCATCCCTCGGTCCTCGGCGACCTTGAGGACATCCTCGTCCCCCTTCGAGCCTCCGGGATGGATGACCGCCGTGCACCCCGCGTCGGCCGCCACCTCCAGCGCGTCCGGGAAGGGGAAGAAGGCGTCGGAAGCAACGACGGCCCCTTCGGCCCGCTCGCCCGCCTTCCGGGCTGCGATCCATGACGAGTCCACCCGCGACATCTGACCCGCGCCCACGCCCACCATGGCCCCGTCCTTCGCGAACACGATCGTGTTGGACTTGACCCTCCAAGCTATGGTCCAGGCCAGCTCGAGGTTCCGCCACTCCTCGGCGGTGGGCTCCCGGCTCGAGACGACCTTCCAGTCGCCGCGGGTCTCGCGAACCGCGTCCACATCCTGCACGAGCGCTCCCCCGGGGAGGGTTCTGACATCCCAGCCGGTCACCTGCTCGAGGGGAGCCCTGACCACCCGCAGGTTCTGCCTCCCCGAGAAGGCCGCCAGCGCGCCTTCCGAGTACGAGGGGGCGATGACGACCTCGGTGAAGACCTCCCGCATGGCCTCGGCGGCAGCCTCGTCGCACTCCCCGTGGAAGGCGACGATGCCGCCGAACGCGCTGACCGTGTCGCACTCGAAGGCCGCCGCGTAGGACTCGGCGGCCGTTCCCTTGGCGGCCACGCCGCAGGGGTTGTTGTGCTTCACGATGACGCAGGCGTTCTGGGGAAGGGCGATGGTCAGGTCGTACGCCGCCCAGGCGTCGAGCCAGTTGTTGAAGGACATCTCCTTGCCCTGAAGGACCTCGGCCCCTCCCATGACGCCGGGACCTGCCACCTCCTTGAAGAGCGCCCCTCTCTGGTGCGGATTCTCCCCGTAACGCAGATCCTGCACCTTCTCCAGGGCCAGGCCGACGAACCCGGGCAGGCCCTCCTCGCCCGACTGCTGGGAGGCGAGCCATCCGCCAACCGCAGCGTCGTACGCGGCGGTGTGTGCGAAGGCCTCCGCGGCCAGCGCGAAGCGTGTCGCCCTGGTCGTGCCTCCTTCCAGCCTGATCTCGTCCAGGATCGTCTCGTACCTGGCCGGATCGACGATCACCGCCACGGACTCGAAGTTCTTCGCGGCGGCCCGGACCATGGAGGGCCCCCCGATGTCGATCTTCTCGATCACGTCGTCGAAGCCTGCCCCTGAGGCGGCCGTCTCGCGGAACGGGTACAGGTTCACGACCACGAGGTCGAACGGCTCGATGCCCTGCTCGGCGAGTTGTTCCATATGCGAGGCCTTCCGCCTGTCCGCGAGCAGCCCGGCGTGGATCCGTGGGTGCAGGGTCTTCACGCGGCCGTCGAGCATCTCGGGGAACCCCGTGACCTCGGCCACCTCCGTGACCTCGACGCCCGCATCTCGCAGCGTGGCCGCCGTGCCACCGCTGGATACCAGCTCGACCCCAAGCTCCCGCAACCCGGACGCAAGCTGGGTTATCCCCGTCTTGTCGAAGACCGCAAGAAGGGCCCTTCGGACCTCCCGAACCTCGCTCATCTCTCCTCCTCGATCCTCACCAGACGACCTTCCACGACCAGCCGCCCTTCCAGCAACGCCCGAACGGCACGAGGCAGCAGGCGGTGTTCGACGGCATGGACACGTGCCTCCAACGAGCCCTGGTCATCGTCGTCGCGGATCTCCACCGCCTCCTGCAGTACGATGGGTCCGGTGTCCGTCCCCTCGTCCACCAGATGCACCGTGACGCCGGTGACCTTCGCGCCGTAAGCGAGTGCATCGCGCACACCGTGCATGCCCGGGAAGGCCGGCAGGAGCGCGGGATGGACGTTCAGCACACGCCCCGGGAAGGCGTCGAGCACCGTACCGGAGAGCAGGCGCATCCATCCCGCCGAGACGACCACGTCTATGCCGTGTGCGCGAAGGGTCTCCAGCAGCGCGGTCTCCCACTCCGCCCTGCCGGCGTAGCCGGCGGGATCGACGACCTCGGCGGGAACCCGCCGCGCCGCCGCGCGGTCCAGCGCCTTGACGCCCTGACGGTCTGACACCACCAGGGCGATGGCCGGGGCGACCACGGGGTCATCCAGGAGCGCTTGCAGATTCGTCCCCGAGCCCGACACCAGCACCGCGACGCGCCTGCCCATGAGTGGCGGCCATGCTAACCGAGCGCCTATCCGCGCAGGCCAGGGGGGTAAGCTGTGCGGCACAACCGAGCGAAGGACGGAAGCGGTGAAAAGGTGTCCCTACTGCGCTGAGGAGATCCAGGACGAAGCCATCAAGTGCCGGTACTGCTACTCGGACCTGACCGTGCCGAGGGAGGAAGCCCTGAAGCAAGCGCCTGCGGCGTCATCCGGGGCGGGAGAGGCCGGAGCGGCGGCAGCGACCCCTGTGGCAAGCACGGCACCCTCCGCGTCCGAGGTCCGCTACTCGCACTCCGGCTATCGCTACGTGCTGGGTTACGGCGCCGACTTCTTCGGCATCTGGGATCGGCAGGCCCCCGGCCAGCCGGCCGAGCGCTTCCCCCGCTCGGACACCGGGTGGCAGCAGGCGTGGGTCCGGTTCGTGGCCCTCGAACCCAACAGCGTGGAGGTTCCCCACGCGCAGGCCGGCGGTGCCTCGGCCGACGCTCCATCGGGTGCGGCTCCCGCGGAGGCAGCCCCATCTGGCGGCGCTCCCGCCGCGGTGGACCCCTCGGATACGGCCGCGATCCGATACACCCACTCGGGAACCCGCTACTTGCTGGGCTACGGCCACAGCTTCTTCGGGATCTGGGACCGCCAGGCGCCCGCCCAGCCTGCCGAGCGCTTCCCCCGCACGGATGACGGCTGGACCCAGGCTTGGCGCCGCTACACCGCGATCGAGACCAATTTCGTGGAGGTCAAACCGTAGGCTGAGGAGCCTTCTCCGGGTAGAGCGCTCCGGCGGCGCACCCGAGCACGCCCCAGGGCAGGGACACGAGCAGCGTCCGAAGCGCGGATGCTCCGAGCCTGGGAGCACCGCCCAGGATCTCGGCGAACACCGGCAGCGAGATGGCGCTCGCCCAGGCGGTCCCGGCACAGAGTAGCGAGTAGACGACGCCGGCGAGGGCGCCGCGGAAGAGCTGCTCGCGCCGGGAACAGGCGCCCGAGCCGGCCCTGCGCCCCCCCAGGACCGTCGCCGCCAGAGGAACCACCAGGAAGCCCCAGTACCAACCGGGGAAGTCCAGCCGTCGCCCTTCCGCCAAGAAGAGGCGTGCCAGCTCGCCTTCGAACCCGATGCCGGTGAGCCCGATATGCGCGTCCGGCGTACCGGCGAGGCTCAACACGGCTGGCGAGCCCATCGTGACGCCCAGGACCATCGAGGACTGGTTCGGAAGCACGAGTGCGTGATGCAAGACGGTGACCGCTCCCCCGGTCCCGGCCGAGTCGACGAACCTCGCGTACGCGGCGGTCGCGTGCGTCTCGACGGCGGCGAGCACGAGGAAGGCCAGGAAGGCGAACGAGATACCCAGGACGAAGGCGAGCAGGCCGCCGCGCGCAACGCCCACCGCCCGCCTGCCCCTACCGGTTCCGTCCAGCGCCTCGCGCGTCGCCGCAGCTCCCCCTGCCGCGCCCGCCGCGCAGCCCACGACCAGCGGGAACGCCAGTGCCTGCCACATGACGGGCCGCATCGAGTCGATCGAGTAGTCGGGGAAGCCGAGCCGTACGAGCAGGGCACCGACGAACATCGGGAGAGCGAGACCGGGTCCAACCAGCGAACCCGCGAGGGCTGCCTTCCACGACGAACGCGGGGCCTCCCGGCCCTGCTCCCGGCCCGCGCGGAACGCAAGGACGACCAGAGCGATCGCCAGCGCGCCGATCGTGACCGCCAGGGGCGCCACGGTGACCGTCACGTCGTCCGCCGAAGCGCGGACGCTCGTCGTTGTGAACCCGACCCTCGCGCCGCCTAGCGCGTAGGCCAGTCCGATCTTGAACCACGACCACGGGCGGTAGGCGCCGCTGACCGCGTAGGTGAGCCAGGCGATCGCCTGCCCGGCGAGCGCCACGGGCACGAAGACCTGGAGGGCGCCGCGCCTCAGGCCGGCCGGCAACAGGTACGAGAGGTGTGGGCGGGGCGGCGCCGGCGGGCCGAGGGGATCCCGCCCCGCCCCGCCCCAAACCCCGTCAACTCCGCCACCATAGCGGCCCACAGAGTTGGGGTTATCGCCACCTTAAATCCGACCGCCTCCAGCGCCTCAGCCTTCGCGGCCGCAGTCCCCTTGGATCCGGTGACGATCGCTCCGGCGTGTCCCATCCTCTTACCCGGGGGCGCCTCGAACCCGGCGATGTAGGCCACCACGGGCTTCGTCACGCTCTGATCGATGTACGCCGCCGCCCGCTCTTCGTCGTCGCCGCCTATCTCGCCGGTCATGATGATCAGGTCTGTCTCGTCGTCGGACTCGAACATCCGCAGCGACTCGATGAACCCGATCCCGTGCACGGGGTCGCCTCCCATCCCTATGC
>CAZHRY010000003.1:0-3153 GCA_964535065.1 uncultured Actinomycetes bacterium | reverse complement strand
TAATGTAAATTCGGCTCGGATTGTAGTAACCGTTTCCGGGGAAGGGGTTGGCCTCCCTCCCTTATCCAGTTGTATGCCCGATCCCACGCGACGTCAGCTCGTGCACGATCTGATAGACGAGCGTGCCGCTGCGCGAGACGAACCCGACCCGGCCGGGCATGCACACTTCGCCGGGGATGATGCCGACGTTGGACTTCCCGGGACTGATCACGCCGGGGCAGTTCGGTCCCACCAGGGTCGTCGAGGTGCCTTTCACGTACGAGTGAACCTCGGCCATGTCCCTGACCGGGATGCCTTCGGTGATGCACACGCAAAGGTCCAGGTGCGCATCCGCCGCTTCCAGGATCGCCTCCGCGGCGAAACGCGGCGGAACGAAGATCATCGACGTGTTCGCCCCGGTCTCGCGCACCGCGTCGGCCACCGTGTCGAACACGGGGATACCCTCCACGTCCTGACCGCCCTTGCCAGGCGTGACCCCGGCCACGACGTTCGTGCCGTAGTCACGGTCGCGCAGCGTGTGGAAGGTCCCCTCACTGCCCGTGATGCCCTGGACGACCAGCTTGGTGTCCTCGTTCACGAGAACGCTCATGCGGCCTCGCCGCCCTTGGCGAGCCGGGCGGCTTCGGCCGCCGCCTCGTCCATCGCGGGAACGCTGACGATCCTCGGGTGCGCGGCCTCCGCGATGATCCTCCGGCCTTCTTCGGCGTTCGTTCCGTCCAAGCGGAGAACGATCGGCACCGTCGCTTCCACCCTGGCGAGTGCCTCCAGCACGCCGTTCGCTACGACATCGCACCGCGTGATGCCTCCGAAGACGTTGATGAACACCGTCTTGACCGCCGGGTCGGACAGGATGACCTCGAGCGACGTCGCCATCGTGTCGGCGCTGGCACCTCCCCCGATGTCCAAGAAGTTCGCAGCCTTCGCGCCCGCCTGCGCGACCACGTCGAGCGTGGACATGACCAGGCCCGCACCGTTACCGATGATCCCGACCTCTCCGTCCAGCTTCACGTACTGCAGCCCCGCGTCCTTCGCCCTCTTCTCCACCGGATCGATCGGGAACTCCTTCTTCAGCTCTGCCAGATCCGCCTGACGAGCCAGCGCGTTGTCGTCGATCGTCACCTTCGAATCGAGCGCCACGATGCGTCCATCCTCGAGCTGCACCAGCGGGTTGACCTCCACGAGCGTTGCGTCTCTCTCCCACAGCAGCTCGAAGAGCTTGTGAAGGATCTCGCTCGCGCCCGCACGCGCGTCCGGCGGCAGCGTGCCCACCAGCTCGCGCACGTGATAGGACCGGAAGCCGAGCATCGGGTCCACGTGAACGCGCCTGATCGCCTCGGGCCGCTCGGCCGCCAGCGTCTCGATGTCCACGCCCCCCTCGGCGGTCATCATGCAGAGGTACTCGCCAACGGAGCGGTCGAGCAGGATCGACGTGTAGAACTCGCGCTTGATCGGTAGCAACTCTTCGACCAACACCCGGTCCACCTCGTGGCCCTTGAAGCCCTCTCGCATCATGCGAGCGGCCTCTTCCGACGCCCGCTGGGGAGAATCCACCAGCGCGACTCCCCCACCCTTGCCGCGACCGCCGGCCTGGACCTGGACCTTCACTACCGCCTTGCCTCCGAACGCCACCGCCGCTTCGGCTGCCTCGCCGGGCGTGCGAGCCACGCGCCCGAGCGGCGTCGGGATGCCGTGGGCACGGAACAGGTCCTTCCCCATGTGCTCGTAGAGATCCACTCGACTCCTAGCCGGTTCCGCCCAGGCGCTCACGGAGCCAGGTCACTATCTCCTGAGTGCTCGCGCCGGGAGTGAAGATGCGCTCGACGCCCTCTGCGCCGAGCATGGGTATGTCCGCGTCGGGGATGACGCCGCCGCCGAACACCACGATGTCGCCGGCCCCACGCTCGCGAAGCAGCTTGACCACCCTCGGGAACAGAGTCATGTGGGCCCCCGAGTGAAGCGACAACCCCACGGCATCCGCGTCCTCCTGGATCGCCGTCTCGGCTATCTGCTCCGGGGTCTGATGCAGCCCCGTGTAGACGACCTCGAACCCGGCGTCCCGAAGGGCCCGGGCCACGATCTTGGCTCCCCGATCGTGTCCGTCCAGGCCGGGCTTGGCGACTATCACTCGGTGTTTCTCAGGCATCGCGCCCGAGTGTATCGAGCGACGCGAAGGCCTCGTATCGCGACCCAGGGCACGACCGGCGAGGATCCCCACCGTGGACATACCCAAGACCCGATACGCGTTCTAGCGGGGGGATGGCCTCTTGGAGCCGTTAGGCTTCTGCATTGTGCACGCCGGGCAGCTAGGCATCTCCACAGCCTGTTTCCTAGCCGGAGATCGGCTCAAGTGAGTAGACGATCGGAGACGCCGCCCTCATCGGAGTCCTGCGAGGCGATCCAACTCATCGAGCGCGGGGGCAGATCCTCCCGATCCCGGGCTCCCGTCAGGGAGTGGGGGGCGGCCGATGCCCGGCATCGGGGTCAGCCCGAGTTCTCGGCTCCCCACCAGGCAGCCAGCTCAGCCTTCGACCTGACCCCCAGCTTCGCGTACGCGTGCGAGAGATGGCACTCCACGGTCCGCGGCGAAAGGAAGAGCCGTTCCGCGATATCACGGTTGGACACGCCGGAGGCGGCCATGACCACGACGCGCTCCTCAGCGGGGGTTAGCTCGGCCCCCACCAGTTCCACGGCCATCTGCAGGAGCGTCACGACCGGATCGGCCGCTGGATCGAGGAGCCGGGGCCCTCCACTTCTGGCCCCTTGCTCCTGTCTCCCGATCTTCTTCGCCGTCTGCATCGTTCGCTCCCTGGGCGGCACCCTAGGGAGCGCTCCTCGATCGAAGAAGGACGAACGGCACGCAGCGACCGGTAATCGGTCACACAGCAGATGCGTAGTACTGGCAGACCTTCTGGATCCAGTACGACGATGCGGCCGCGCTTGGTCTCGACGATGCCACGGCGTCGCAGCTTGGCGAGTCCCTTGGTCACGGCCTCGCGCGACGCCCCCACCCAGTTGGCCAGCTCCTGCTGGGAGATGGCGAGTCCCGCTTCGCCTGACACGCCTCGTAGCTCGGCGAGACGCCTCGCGAGCCGGCCGGCAACGTCCACCGTCGCCTGCTCGACGCGCAGGGCGTCGGCCTCGCGCAGGCGCCGA
>CAZHRY010000002.1:35896-65666 GCA_964535065.1 uncultured Actinomycetes bacterium | reverse complement strand
CCAGGACGACGGTGCGGGCGGGCTCCTGGGGCCTGCCGGTGGAGCCCGCCCGCTCCCGCTCTTCGGCCGTCAGAGGCACGTCGGTGACGACGGCGCCCGGTTCGAACAGCAACGAGGCCTTCAGAGCGAAGGCCGAGCGCTGCCGGAACAGCTGCGAGAACAGGCCGCCGCCGACCCCCTCCGGGATCACGATCGTGACGAAGGCGTCTGCAGAGCGCCTCCTGGCCCTGACCAGACGACGGACCGCGCGCACCGTGTGCTCGTGCCCCCCCTCGATGCGCTCGAGGCTCCCCGTCCTTGGCGCCCACTCGGGCCACGCCGCTGCGGCTTCCCGGTACCCCGAGTCGGGTCCCACCCAGACGGCGGTCAGGCGTTCGGGTCGCACCGCCCGCAGGTACGCGATGGCATCCAGCGTCGCGAGACTCAGGTCCTTCACCAGGAGCACGAAATCGTTCTCGGCCCGCATGCGCGCCGAGATCCGACCGGCCCGCAGAACGCGTCCCACCTTCTCGTAGTGGCGATGCACCGCCAGGAAGAACAGGACGATCAGCGGGATGGCCGCAACGACCACCTTGGCTCCCTTGCTGAACTTGGTGATCGTGACGATCACGAGCACGATCCCGGTCGTGAGCGCCCCGATGCCGTTGAGCACCGCGCTCCGCTGCCACTTCGGCCCCCTCAGCTTCAGCCAGCGACGGACCATGCCCGCCTGCGACAACGTGAAAGCGGTGAACACACCGACGACGTAGAGCTGGATCAGCCTCGTCAACTCGGCGTCGTAGATCCAGATCAGGAGCATCGCGAGCCCGGCCAGGATCAGCACGCCGTTCGAGAAGACGAGGCGGTCTCCCCTGTTGCGGAACTGGGACGGCATGAACCGGTCCCGCGCGAGGATCGACGAAAGGCGGGGGAAGTCCTGGAAGGCCGTGTTGGCCGCCAGGATCAAGATCCCGGCGGTGAACACCTGGAGCAGGTAGAAGCCGATGTTCTTCGCGCCGAAGACCGTGGCACCCACCTGAGAGAGGACAGAGTTGGTCGAAGCGATCTCCTCGGTGATGCGGACGTGGAACAGCTCGGCCAGCAACGTGATGCCCAGGAACATCGAGATGGCCATGACGGCCATGATCGAAAGCGTCGTGGCCGCGTTCTTCGCCTGGGGACGGCGGAAAGCCTGGACCCCGTCCGCGATGGCTTCCACCCCCGTCAGCGCCGTCGCGCCCGACGAGAACGCGCGAAGGAGCAGGAACAGCGAGAGCGTCGTCTCCGCGTGGACCTCGAGATCCGCGGTGGCGGCCTCGGGACACCCGCCCATACACCGGATGGCGCCCATGACGAGTGTCACCGCGACCACGGCCACGAAGCCGTAGGTCGGGACGGCGAACAGCGTGCCGGCCTCCTTGACTCCGCGAAGGTTCGCGAGCATGACGATCGCGACCAGGAAGACAGCTATGAGCACCTTGTGCTCTGCGAGTCCGGGAGCGGCTGAGGTGATGGCAACCGTTCCAGCCGTGATGCTCACCGCGACGGTCAGTACGTAGTCGGTCAGGATCGCGGCTGCCGCCACCAGTCCGGGCAGGATCCCCAGGTTCTCTTTGGCAACGATGTAGGAACCGCCCCCGCGCGGATAGGCGCGCACGGTTTGCCTGTACGAGGACACGACGATCACGAGCAGCAGCGCCACGCCGAGCGCCAGCGGCACCTTCCTGCTCAGCGCAGTCGAGCCTGCCAGCGCGAGGACCAGCATCATCTCCTCCGTTGCGTACGCCACCGAGGAGAGCGGGTCGGACGAGAAGACCGGCAGCGCCAGCACCTTCGGGAGGAGCTGGTGCTCGGCTTTGTACGACGTGAGCGCGCGCCCGACCAGCAGTCTCTTGAATGAGCCCGACCCGGCTGAGGGTCGTGTCGTGACAGACATCGCGCGAATGGTACGACCTGCGGCCGAGACCTACGTGGCGCTCTCCCCGATCCACCTGTAGCCGACGCCGGGTTCGGTGACGATCAGGCTGGGCGCCGACGCGTCGTCCCCGAGTTTCTTGCGCAGCGACCTGATGTAGGTGCGCAGGTACGTCGTTTCGGTGCCGTAGCCCTGGCCCCAAACCCTGCGGAGCAACCACTGGTGGGTCAGCAGCTTCCCGGGATTGGTCACGAGGGCCTCGAGCAGAGCGTATTCGGTCGGGGTCAGACGCACCTGCTCCCGACCGTCGCTGACGAGCTTCCTCGCCAGATCCACCTCGAACCGTCCGAAACGAACGATCGGCTGGGGTGGCTCATCGGGAACCGCGCGCCTCAGCGTGGCGCGCATCCGCGCCAGAAGCTCCTCCATCCCGAACGGCTTCGTCACGTAGTCGTCGGCGCCGGCGTCCAGGGCGGCCACCTTGTCCGCCTGCGATTCGCGAACGGAGAGCACGATCACGGGAACGTCGGTGAAGCTGCGCATCCGGCGGATCACTTCACTGCCGTCCAGATCCGGAAGGCCCAGATCCACGAGGACGAGATCGGGCGAGCCCTCGGCGGCAGCTACTACGCCCTCCTCGCCGGTGCCGACGGCAGCGACGTCGTAACCGTGCGCAGCCAGGCTGGTACGCAGCGCTCGCCTGATCTGCGGTTCATCGTCGATCACCAGGACCTTCACAGCACCACCGTTTCATCGAGCGGGACTTCGAGCACCATCGCCGTCCCACCTCCGGTCGTTTCTTCAACCCAAATCTTGCCGCCGTGCGCGGTCGTTATGGCCTTCGCTATCGAGAGACCCAGCCCGCTGCCTGCCGACTCCGGGCTCTCGCGACCGCGGAAGAAGGCGTCGAACACCCTTTCCCTTTCCTCCACCGGGATGCCGGGGCCTTCGTCGGAAACGCGGACACGGATCGCCTTCCGCGTCCGGCTCACGTGCAACCTCACCGTGCCGCCGGGCGGTGAATGCCTCGCCGCGTTCTCCAGCAGATTGGTGAGGACCTGATCGAGCTGCACGGGATCGGCCGGGATCTCGGGAAGGTCGGGCGCGATCATCAGCTCGAGGTGACAGTCCTGGAAGGTGCCACGCAGCCTGGCGACCGCTGCTTCCGCCACCTCGTCCACCGCGGTAGGAACGCGCCGGGGGATCAGGGCGCCGGCGCGGATCTTCGCGAGATCGAGGATGTTTCCTACGAGGCGGTTCAGCCGATCCGTCTCTTCGAGGATCGTGACCAACAGATCGCGCGCCTGTTCGGGATCGTGGCTGACCCCCTCATCGAGCAAGCTCGTCACTCCGGCCTTGATGGACGCGAGCGGCGTTCTCAGATCGTGCGTGACTGAAGAGAACATCGCGGCGCGCAGCTGGTTGGTCTCGGCGTCCAGCTGCGCGATCCTGGCGCGAGCATCGAGCCTCGCACGATCGAGCGCGACCGCTGCCTGCCGGGTGGCGGCTTCGAGCAGGAGCCGCTCGTCCCTGGTGAACGGCCGCCGCCCGGCAGGCAGCTCCGCAACCAGCATCCCCATCGGCATGCTTGCCGCGACGACCGGGACCGCCTCGCTGGGGCCGCCACCCGTGACGCCCTCCCTCGTGGCCCGGGCTACGACGTCCTGCCCGTCCAAGGTCACGTTCACCTGACAGGACGCCAGACCGAAGGGCTCCATCAGGACCTGGACGAAGTCGTCAAGGACGCGGTCGGGCACGTCACCGGACAGCAGCTTCGTCGAGAGGTGGGCCAGGAGCCTCGACTCCCTTTCTCGCCTGGATGCCCGGTCGCGCTCGTCGGCTGCGTTGCCTACGACGAGGCCGACGACCACCGCGATCGCCAGGAACACCACCGCTGCGACGATCTCGCGTGGCTCTTCCAGACTCAGCGTCACGCCCGGCCTTTCCAGGAAGGGCAGGATCACCGAAGCTAGGAGCGCCGACACCACCCCGGCCCAGAGGCCTCCAGTGACCGCGGAGATGGTCACGGCCAGCATGAAGACCGCCACGCCGCTGGCCGGTCCGAGCCTCTCGGTCAGCACGGCCATGAGCGATGCGAGCAGGGACGCAACCAAGCCCACGAGGACGGCGCGTGCCGTCAGCCCTGCCCATCGGCGGGATGGCCGGTCCATGGTGGAAAGCTACCGCCCGGCTCCCATGGGTACACGCTTCCCGCCGTTCACGCTTTCTTCACGCCCCCCCCAGGTTCCTTCACGTCACCTTCACGCCTGAAGGACGACCCTTGCATGGGGAAAGGGTTTCTGCCGACTCATCGGCACGGAGTCACCCCCGTGCACGGAGGGTCGGCGGAACGTTAGAGCACCATCGACCACTTTCCTCCGAGCCCGTCCGTGAGGCCGGCGGCGGAGAGGCCGCCGGCCGAGCGGGCTTCTTCGTTTCAAGCGTCTCTCACGAGCCCTTCGGGATCCATCCGGACCATGTCATCCCCGATGCGCCGCTGTACGCTTCCGCCTCGTGCGAGTAGTGATCATGGGATGCGGGCGGGTCGGCTCCCAGCTAACCGTCGAACTCTGCCGAGGCGGTCACGAGGTTGCCATCATCGACAAGTCCACCGCCGCGTTCGAGAAGCTGCCCCCGGGCTTCGATGCCAAGACCGTGGTAGGCCTGGGCTTCGATCGTGACGCTCTGGTGGAGGCCGGCATCAAGGAGGCGGACGCTTTCGTCGCGGTCTCGTCGGGTGACAACTCCAACATCGTTTCCGCCCGGGTCGCACTCGAGCACTATCACGTCCCGAAGGTGATCGCTCGGATCTTCGACCCACGCCGGGCTGAGATCTACGAGCGCCTCAACATCCCCACGGTCGCCACCGTCCGGTGGGGTGTCAAGCAGATCCAGCTCATGCTGTTCCACGATCGGCAGGAGATCCGGGAGAGCCTCGGCGGCGGCGACCTGCTGCGGCTCCGTGTCCCGGTCACAGGCCACCTGGTGGGCAAGGCCGCCACGGACCTCAACGTGGACGGCCGGGTCCTGGTCGCCGGCGTGTCGCGCGGCGGCTCCGGCTTCATCCCAACCGCCGAGAGCACCCTGCAGGAGGGCGACTACCTCGTGGTCATGCTGTCCAAGGACGGGATGGAACTGCTGGACGCCCAGCTCGAGCCCCCCTCGGAGCACCACTGATGCGAGTCATCGTCACGGGGGGTGGGGCGATCGGGCGGCACCTGTCCGCCGACCTCGTGAGCCGGGGTCACGACGTGACCCTGATCGAGCAGGACAAGCAGACGGTAGAAGACCTGAAAGACGAGATCCCCGAGGTGACCGTCCTGCTCGGCGATGCTTGCGAGCCGTGGGTCCTCGAGGCTGCAGAACTTGCGTCCGCCGACGTAGTTGTGGCGGCCACGGGCGACGACGAGGACAACCTGGTCACCTCGCTCCTGGCGAAGCAGGAGTTCGCTGTCCCGCGCGTCCTGGCTCGCGTGAACCACCCTAAGAACGTCTGGCTCTTCAACGAGCAGTGGGGGGTCGATCAAGCGGTTTCCCCACCGCACATGCTGACCGCGATGGTCGAGGAAGCCGTCACCACGGGCGACCTGGTCAGGCTCCTGCGCCTAGAGGGTGGCCGAGTTTCGATAGTGGAGGTGAAGCTGGAGGAGGATTCCCCCGCGGCAGGCAGGCCGGTGTACGAGTTGCGCCTCCCTCAGGACTCGGTGCTGGTCGCCGTTTTGCGAGAGGGCCACGTGGTGATCCCTCAGCCCGAGACCGTTCTCGTGGCCGGAGACGAGTTGGTCGCCCTTTCGACCCCGGGAGCAGCGGAGCGAGCGTTGCGCGACACCCTCGTCGGTCCCTAGGTCGTCAGCTCCAGGCGCGGATTGATCATCCGTTTGCGGCCGCGCTCGTCCGAGAGCACGCCCTCAACAACGACCCGCGTCCCCAGGGTCAAGCCCCTGATGCCACGTCGGCCCATGAATCGCACGACGATCTCCCCGGTGCCGTCGAACACGAGGGCTTCCAGTGCCTCGTGGTCCGCCATGGGAAGGACCGTCAGCCGACGGATGACGCCGGCCACCTTCACGCGTTGCCGGGCGGGCGCCTCGGAGAGAGGAACCGCGCCGGCTATCCCGGCGGCCCATCCGCGGGTCTCGCCGGCGAGCCGCTCCTCATCGGTCTCCGCGATACGGCTCAGGAACCTGCGGAGAACGCCCATGGAACCAGACTACGACGCCCGTCTAGGCTGAAGCTCCTACGATCGAGGGTCTCTCGAGATCAAGCTCGGACTTCCGGGCCTTCGAGACCCAGATCATGGCCGCGACCACGGCTCCTGCCACGGCCACGACCCCCACACGGATCGCGACGTCTTCGGCGTGTTCGACCACCAGCGGCGCGATGAGTAGAGCGACCAGGTTCATGACCTTGATGAGCGGGTTCAGCGCCGGACCCGCAGTGTCCTTGAAGGGGTCGCCGACCGTGTCGCCGATGACAGCCGCCTTGTGACTGTCGGAGCCCTTGCCCCCGTAGTTGCCCTCTTCGATGAACTTCTTGCCGTTGTCCCAGGCTCCACCGGCGTTCGAAAGCATCACGGCGAGGAGCTGCCCAGTCAGTATGGCGCCGGCCAGGAACGCTCCGAGCGCCTCCTCCTTCAGGAAGAACCCCGCGATGATCGGAGAGAGCACTGCCAGCAGCCCAGGCGTCATCAGCTCGCGCAGGGAGGTCTTCGTGCAGATGTCCACGACCGCGGCGTAGTCCGGCTTGACGGTGTGGTCCATGATCCCGGGGTTGTCCCGGAACTGGTTGCGGACCTCGACCACGACCTGCATGGCCGCGCGGCCGACCGCGCGGATGGCCAGGGAGGAGAACAGGAACGCCACACAGCCGCCGATCAGCAGCCCGACGAGGACGTCCGGCTGATCGACCCGGATGCCCGGGAACGCATAGCCGGCTCCGTGTGCCTCCTTCAGCGCCTCTTCGAAGGACCCGAACAGTGAGGTGGCTGCGATGACAGCCGTTGCGATCGCCATACCCTTCGTGATCGCCTTCGTCGAGTTGCCCACCGCGTCCAGGCGTCCCAGGATCTCGGCCGGACGGCCCTCGAACTCGCCGGACATCTCAGCGATGCCCTGAGCGTTGTCGGACACGGGACCGTATGTGTCCATCGACACGATGACCCCGACGGTGGTGAGCATGCCCATGCCGGTCAGCGAGATGAAATAGAGACGCTCAGCCGTGCTCTCGCCGAGGAAGAACGATGAGATGACCGCGCCCGCGATGATCAACGCCGACCAGACGGTGGATTCCAGTCCGACGGAGAAGCCGGAGAGGATCGTCGTGGCGGGTCCGGTTACGGTGGCTTCCGCGATGTCCTGGACGGGCTTGAACTTCGTGTCGGTGAAGTACTGGGTCAGCACCTGGATGACGCTCGCCAGGATCAGGCCGATGAGGACGGCGATCGCCGGCTTGTAGCTGTCCATGTAGACGCCGGCCAGGACGAAGACGGCGGCCGCCGAGATGGCAGCCGACACGAAGAAGCCTCGGTTGATGGCCCTCATGCCGTGCTCGTCCTCCGAACGCGGCGTGACCGCGAGTATCCCGATGATGGAGGTGATCACACCGATGGCGCGTACGAACAGGGGGAACATCACGCCGATGATCGCGCCCTTCGAAGAACCCGTGTATGCCGCCGCGCCCAGGATCAACGACGCGACCAGGGTGACCTCATAGGACTCGAACAGGTCCGCCGCCATGCCTGCGCAGTCGCCGACGTTGTCGCCCACGTTGTCCGCGATGGTGGCCGCGTTGCGCGGGTCGTCCTCCGGGATCCCCTTCTCGACCTTGCCGACCAGGTCGGCGCCGACGTCTGCCGCCTTGGTGAAGATGCCGCCCCCCACGCGCATGAACATCGCGAGCAGCGCGCCGCCGAAGCCGAAGCCGACCAGCACGCTGGTGGCGTCCTCCTTGTACATGATCAGGATCACGGTGGCGCCCAGCAGCCCGAGGCCAACCGTGAACATGCCGGCCACGCCGCCGGCGCGAAAGGCCACACGCAGCGCCTTGCGCAGGCCGGACTCACGGGCCGCGTTCGCCGTGCGAACGTTCGCCCTGACGGCGAGCCACATGCCCGCGTAGCCGGTCACGGCCGAGAAGCCCGCGCCCAGGATGAAGGCCAGGGAACGTCCGATCTTGATGGACATCTCGGAGTGCGAGGCGTCCTTGGGAGCAGGAAGGACGAAGAAGAGGGCGACGGTCAGGATCGCCAGGAAGATGCCCAGGGTTCGGAATTGACGGGAGAGGTACGCCCTAGCCCCCTCTTGGATGGCCGTCGCGATCTCCTTCATCTTCTCGGTGCCCTCAGGCGCAGAGAGCACCTCACGGACCAGGTACCAAGCGAACGCGAGGGCTACGAATGAGACAGCGAGGATGGCCCATAGGGCAGTGTTCTCGAAAGAGCCGAAGACCGCCTCGATAGGGCCGCCCTCCTGGGCAAGCCAGCCGACCATCGAACCTCCTGGGGTAGGGACCTTCTCCCGCCGGCCGAGACCCGGCCGGTGACCGCAGAAGGATACCGGAGTGGTATCGGCCTTGACCTGCGGTAAGAGCGCCGACGGACGGCTAGGATGCGGCCATGTCTGCAGTCCTTGCAGTGGCCGTCGCCGGGGCAGCCGGTGCGCTGACCCGATGGGGGCTGGCCACTTGGATCGGTAGCCGGTTCTCGGGCTTCCCGTGGGGGACCCTGGTGGTCAACGTGAGCGGTTCGTTCGCCCTGGGACTGCTCTTCATCCTGCTGACAGAACGGACGGGGCTGTCGGCGGCCGCGCGCACCGCGATCACCACCGGATTCCTGGGCGCCTACACCACGTTCTCCACCTTCTCGCTGGAAACGATCCGGCTGCTGGAAGACGGCGCCGTCGGACAAGCCGGGCTCAACGTGCTGGCAAGCCTGCTGCTCGGGCTCGGCGCGGCTTGGCTGGGCATGGTCCTCGGAAGGGCGCTCGCATGAAGATCGAAGGCGAAGGCAAGTTGCTGCGTCTCTTCGTTGGCGAATCCGACACGTGGCACGGCAAGCCCCTGTACCGGGCGATCGTCGAACGGGTCCGCGACGAGGGCCTGGCCGGTGCCACCGTCTTCCGTGGGATAGAGGGCTTCGGCGCGTCCACCCGGCTGCACACCACCAGGCTTCTGGAGCTTTCGTCGGACCTTCCGGTGTTGATCGAGATCGTCGACACCGAGGAACGCATCCAGCACGTGCTGCCGATCCTGGACGAGATGGTCGGCGAGGGTCTCGTCACCATGGAGACGGTTCACATCATCGCCTACCGCGGAACGGCCAAGGAACGGTAGGTTCGCCCCCATTCAGTCGAACACGAAGTACCTCAGCCAGAGATAGGCGAGCGAGAGTACGAGGGTGACCGCGGCGACCGGAGCCCCCGTGCGCACCCACTCGGTGAAGCGGATCTTCGTCCCGGAGCGTTCAGCCGCGCCAAGGACGACAACGTTAGCGCTGGCGCCGATCGAGGTCGCATTCCCCCCAAGATCGGCACCCAAGGCCAGCGCCCACCACAACACGACGGCGTCGCCGGGGATCGACTCCGTCAAACGTGCGACGATCGGTGCCATCGTGGCAACGTACGGGATGTTGTCCACAACGCCCGACAGTAATCCGGATAGCACCACCAGGAGCACGACCGCAAGCAGTAGGTTCCCATCGATGAGGGCGACCGCGCCCTCCGCCAGATCTTCGATCACGCCGACCTTCACCAGCGCACCCACCATGATGAAGAGGCCCATGAAGAAGGCGAGGGTGTGCCACTCCACTTCCTGCAGGTACAGACCGGGGTCCTCGCGGGCGACCAGCAGCAGCACGCCTGCGCCCAGAAGAGCAACCACGGACGGCTGATACCCAAGAACCTCCTGGAGCAGGAAGGCGGCGGTTACGACCCCGAGAACCGCGAGCGACCGCGACAGGAGGGGCCCGCGTACGAGAGCTTCGCGCTCGTCCAGGCTCATGACCTCTCGCACGCGCTCCGCGTGGTAGCTGAGAGACCCACGGAGTTGCCACTTGGCCATCGCTATGTAGACCACCAGCAGTATCGCGACGACTGGGCCGAGGTTCGCGAGAAAATCGATGTACGAAAGACCGGCCTCGCTCGCGATGATGATGTTCGGCGGATCGCCGACCAGGGTCGCCGCGCCACCGATGTTGGAGGCCATCGCCTCGGCCATCAGGAGCGGAACCGGAGGCACGCCCAGGCGTTCGCAGATCAGGACGGTCACGGGGGCGACCAGCAGTACCGTGGTGACGTTGTCCAGGAGCGCGGAGGCGACTCCCGTGATGACGATGAGCAGCGCAAGCACCCGGTAGGGACGTCCCTTCGCGCGTTTGGCCGACCAGATCGCCAGGAACTCGAACAACCCGGTGTGTCGCATGACACCGACGATCACCATCATCCCGAAGAGGAGGGCGATCACGTTCCAATCGATGCCGAACGCCTCGGAACTGAACGCTTCCGAGGCATCGACTATGCGGAACAGCAGCATGAGTCCGGCACCCGCGAGCGCCACCACCACGCGGTGGACCCACTCCGTCGCGATCAACACGTACGCGCCCACGAAGACGAATACCGCAACGACGTCGTTCATCGAGCTCGCAGGAGGTATGTGAGTAGGTCGTCGATCGAGATGCCGCCGATGACTTCATGGTTGTCTATGACGCCGACGAGCGACAGTCGGGTTCGCACCATCATCGCGGCGACTTCAAGGAGCCTCGCATCACCATCCACCTGGGGACTCGGACCCTCGTGCGCGTCCAACAGGTCGGCTGCTGTCTGCCCCTCCAGCCGGCGCCGGAGCAGGTCCGTCGCATCCTCTTCCAGCACCCGGGCGAGGGCGGGGTCCTCCTCCACGTAGTCGGGAAGCAAGGCTGCCAGGAGCGCGCTGTCCGACAACACACCGGCCAACCCTCCCGCAGGGTCCACAACGAGTACGGCGCGGACATCCAAGCGAGACAGGGTCGCGGCCACGGCGGACGCCGAGGCATCAGATGCGACCGTGAAATGCCGGCTGGCGATGTCGCGTGCTCGCATGCGTACCACCTCCTTCGGCCCGGACCTCATCGCGAGCCTACTCCGGCGCGCCGGGGTTCCCGGGCGGCTGGCGCCGAAGGATCACCGTCCCGATGACGGCAGCCAGCGCCGACCCCACGAGGATGCCCGCCTTGGCTACGCCCAGAAGCAAGGACCCGTCGAACGCGAGGTCGGTGATCAGCAGAGAGATCGTGAAGCCGACGCCGGCGACTGCGCCGACGGCGACGACGTGCGTCCACCCCAGGCCGTTCGGCAACCGGCCCACACCGGTCCGCACGGCCGCGTAGGTCGCCAACGCTATGCCGAGTGGCTTCCCGATCACGAGTCCCAGCACGATCCCGACTGCTAGGGTCGAGCTCGCCGCCTCGGCGATCGCCCCTGCGGACAGGTCCACGCCAGCGTTCGCCAGAGCGAACACCGGCACGATCACGAAGCTCACCCACGGGTGCAGCAGGGCCTCCACCCTCGCGAGCGGTGAAACGGCCTCCCGTGAGAGGCCCGCCAGGTACAGCCAGTAGGCCGCATCGGCATCCGGGGGCGAAGGATCATCGACCGTCTCGTCGGCAACGCGATGGGCCTCCCGGCTGACCGACTTGGGCCGCTGGAACGGCACTGCCGGGGTGAGGAACCCGAGGATCACCCCAGCGATCGTCGGATGAACGCCGGACTCGGCGAAGGCGGCCCACAGGACGATCCCGAGGAACACGTACAAGGCACCGGAGCGGATCGACATCTTCTGTAGAAGAGCGATCGCTGCACCTGCTAGCCCGGCGATGACGAGAGGCGCCGCGATCACTCCACCCGAGTAGAAGAGCGCGATCACCAAGATCGCGCCGATGTCGTCAACGATCGCGAGCGTGAGCAGGAACGGCTTCAAACCCGGAGGCGCGGAGCGCGCCGCGAGTGTGAGGACGCCGACGGCGAACGCGATGTCAGTGGCCATCGGGATCCCCCAGCCGCGCACCCCATCGCTGCCGAACGCGATAGCGGTGAACAGCAGAGCCGGCATCAGCATGCCACCGAGCGCCGCCATGATCGGGACGGCCGCCGTCCGAGGGCTGCGGAGCTCGCCCGTCAGCACCTCGCGCTTGATCTCCAACCCCACCACGAGGAAGAACAGCGTCATCAGTCCATCGCTCACCCAGTGCCCGAGGTTGTAGGAGAGATGCCAGCGTCCGAGCCCGATCGCCAGCTCGGTGTGCCAGAGACGACTGTAGGAAGCCTGCCAGGGCGAGTTCGCCCACGCCAGCGCGACCGCGGTGGCGAATAGCAGGAGGACCCCGCCCGCGGCCTCGGTCGCCAGGAAGGACTGCAGCGGTTGCAGGACGACGCGCGGCACGCGTCGCTCAGACCTAGACCACGGCTGCCGGATCCCAGGCGCAGAACCCGGGGGGCCGGCGGGGTTGACCATCGCTGCCCCTTCGCCGACCAGACTTCCCGGCACACCTTCAGAGCGACCCACATCGTACCTGCTGCAAGAGATGCGCGAGGATCAGCGCCCGCGTTCTTGGAGCCGGGATCGGGTTCAACACGCTGAAATAGTTGGAACCGCGCGTTTCGCTGGTAGCCTCGACGGCGCATTGGCGACCAAACCTAAGACCCCCCTGAGCGAGGCCGCCTCCTCCTCCACGCGAGCCCAGAAAGCAGCCAGCCGAAGGGCTGTGGCTCGCAGGAGGCTGATAGCGGGCGGAGCCGCAGTGCTCCTGCTGGCCGGAGGCGGAGCTTTCCTGGCGACCCGCGGTGAAGGCCCTGGCATCCTGGGATTCGGCGACCCCGAGCCCGCCACTCCCAGGTTCAACTTCAACGTCATCGACGTGGCCCTCCGAACGACGACGCTGACGCCACTCAAGCAACTCGAGGAGAAGGCCGAGTCGGTCGCGGACGACGTGGCCCACCAGCTGGACATCCTGTATTCGGGGGGATTCGTCGATCCCGGTGTATGGGAGGACGGCGATTTCGAGGACCTGTTCGACTCCGTGATGGATGGCGGTGCCGCAGCTCAGGCCGCCAAGTCGATCGATACGCTCACCCTCGGGCTCGGCGCTGCCGCTATCTACGACTTCGTCGAGCCCAACATCGGCAGAGCTCAGATCAGCGTCCTCACAGGCACCGACGACCAACCGGTGGAAGCGATAGCTCAGGTCTTCTTCGCCGCCACCGCCGAGCACGACGACGGAACGTTCACCAAGGTCGTCAGCGAGGGCACCTTCTACTTCAAGAACATCGACGGGAAGTGGCGGATCTTCTCGTTCGACGTCACCCGCAACGAGAAGGCCGCGGAGGGGCCGGTCACCCCAACCGCAACCGTGTCGGCGGAGGCCACACCGTGACGCGCAGGTTGATCGCCTCCGCGGTCGTCCTCGTGGCTTGGGTGTCCGGCACCATCGCTGGATCGGTTGGCGGCAACGTCGCCGGCGCCAGCCCTTTCATGTCGATAGGGCGGGCCCACGCCGACTACAAGCCGGCGCTCTCCGGCAACGAGCCTGTCTTCATCCTGGTCCTCGGCTCCGACGCACGCCCGGGCACGCCGGTCAACCGAGGACTGTGCGACTCGATACACATCCTCGGTATCAACCCCGCCGAGCACCGGGCGACGCTCTACGGCATCCCGCGCGACTCCTACGTACCGCTCTCGGTGGGAGGCACGGGCAAGATCAACTCCGCGATGCCGCGCGGCGGGCCCGAGGCTCAGATCGCGACGGTTGAGGCCCTGACCGGCATCACGTTCGACTACTACGCATTGACCGGGTTCAAAGGCCTCAAGTCAGCGGTGGACGAACTGGGCGGGCTGGACATCGACCTCCCGTACGCGGTCGACGGTTACGATCGGGACTTCCCCGAAGGGCCGCAAACGCTCGACGGCCCCTCGGCGCTCGGCCTGGCCCGCACGCGCAAGTCGCTCTCGCGCGGTGACTTCGACCGCTCCCTCAACCAGGGACGCCTGATGGAAGCCGCCCTCGCCCAGTTCCGCACGGACTTCGCGGCCGACCCCGAAACCCTCTTCAAGTGGCTGGGCGCCGGACTGCGGAACGTCGAGACCTCTCTCTCCATCGACGAGCTGACGCAACTGGCCTTCCTGGCCACCGAGATCGACCCCAAGTCGGTAACCAACCTCGTCGCGGTGGGGACCACAGGGTCGGCAGGCGGTACGAGCATCGTTAACCTCTCCGACGCGAACACCGCTCTCTTCCAGAACCTTGCCGCCGATGGATACATCCCTCAGAAGGACATCCCCGACGAGGCCGACGACATCCCGTAGCGGCCTCACCGGGCGCTCACTGGCGCTGGCGGCGCTGTCACTCATTGTTGCGTGCGAAGCGACCGCCACGACCACGGAGACCTCCGTACCCACGTCGGCCTCGCCCACGAGCTCACCCCACACGCCGAGCGAGCGCGAGGCTCAGCTCGCACTGGCTCGCCGCAAGATCGACCACGTCGTCTTCATCGTCAAGGAGAACCGGACCTTCGATCACCTGTTCGGCAGGTTCCCGGGAGCCGATGGAGCCAGGGAAGGCGTAAGGTGCGACGGCACCGTCGTCCCCCTGGCTCGGGCAGAGGACGACTCCCCCGGAGCCACGCATTCGTTCGCAGCCGGGATCAAGGTCATCAACGGCGGCGAGATGAACTGCTTCGACGCCATAGACGGCGGCAAGTCGGGGCAGACCTACATCCAGTACGAGGAGTCGCAGATCCCCAACTACTGGCGCTACGCGCGGGAGTTCACCCTCGGCGACCGGTTCTTCTCCAGCACGTACGGCCCTACGTTCATCGAGCACTTCTGGATCGTGGCATCGACGACCAACCGATACGTGGACAACCAGCGGCCACTCGAAGGCCAGGGCGGGAGCGACGGGCGCCTCGGCGGCTACTGCGACGATCGCGAGGAGCTGATCTGGTCGTTCCCAAGGCTCAGCGCCGAGGATCGCGAGGTCATCTTCGAGCTCGAAGAGAACGCAGACGCGGAGACGCTGGAGCGAGACTGGTTCATCGAGCGATGGCCATGCGACGACGTTCGCACCCTGCCCGACCTCCTGGAACGAAGAGGCATCTCGTGGAAGTACTACACGTCCGATTCTCCGTATCACCAAGCCTTCAAGACGATCCCTCACGTTCGCTACGGGCCGATGTGGAAGAAGATCGTTCCCACCGCCACCTTCGAGGGTGACGTTGAAGCCAGGCGCTTGCCCGCGGTGTCTTGGGTCGTACCTCCGACCCCGGTCTCGGACCACCCGGGCTACGGAGCTCTGTGCGACGGCGAGAATTGGACGGTTCGGACGATCAACGCGTTGATGCGGAGCCCCGAGTGGGAACACATGGCCATCTTCCTGACCTGGGACGACTTCGGAGGGTTCTACGACCACGTGCCGCCGCCGCACGTGGACATCTACGGCTACGGCCCTCGCGTTCCACTCCTCGTCATAAGCCCCTTCGCCAGACCCAGTTACGTGTTCTCCGAGACGAGCGACTTCTCCTCGGTCCTGCGGTTCATAGAGCTGCTACATGGGTTGCCCGCCCTCACAGAACGCGACCGAACCGCCAACGACCTGATGGGCGCCTTCGACTTCGAGCAGGACCCGTTGGAACCGCTCGTGCTCGAGGAGAGGGATTGCGAGGCCGCCGCCTAGGTCCCCGTGCTTGTCGGAGGCCGATGGTAACCTCGCCATCGCCCGCAGCCCCACGATGACAACCCTCACCAACGACCTCAGGGACGTTCACCCGTTACGCCAGCAGACGGCGATCCTCGCTGCCGTCGCCGTAACGATCCCAGGCATCCTGCTGCGGTTCCTGCACCCGGAGATGCCGCATCCGCTGGAGGCCCTCATCTTCGGGATCGCCATCGTCGGCGCTGCCTTCATGCTCTCCTGGGCAGCCGAGACGGCGCAGCTCGACATATCCGCCGGTCTCGCGATCGCGATCCTTGCGCTCATAGCCGTCCTGCCCGAGTACGCGGTCGACTTCGTGTTCGCATGGAAAGGCGGGGCGTCGTTCGAGGCGACGGGCCCCGCCTGCCTGCCCTCCGGTGACGGCACCGAGTCACCGTGTTCGCTCGCGCTTGCCAACATGACCGGCGCCAACCGGCTGCTGATCGGCATCGGGTGGTCGATGGTCGTGTTCATCGCCTACTACCGGGTGCGCGGCACGGGCAGGCTCCGCAAGGGCGAGACGTGGGCAGGGGTTCGCCTTGACAGGCAGCATTCGATAGAGATCGCGTACCTGGCGCTGGCCACCGTCTATTCGCTACTGCTTCCGTTGAAGCATTCGGTCACCCTCGTCGACGCGGCCGTGCTCGTCGGCATCTTCGTTCTGTACACGATCCGCGTGTCGCGAGCGCCTGCAGAGGAACCACACCTCGTGGGGCCGGCACGCCTCCTCGGCGCGCTGGCGACATCCAAGAGACGAGCCGCCGTGGTCGGCATGCTGCTGTTCTCGGGAGCGGTGATCCTGGCTTGTGCCGAGCCATTCGCCGAGGCCCTCGTCGCAAGTGGAAAGTCGATCGGGATCAGCGAGTTCGTCCTGGTCCAGTGGCTGGCTCCCCTTGCGTCCGAGGCACCCGAGCTCCTGGTGGCAGGCCTGTTCGCCTGGCGCCTGAACACGAACGCGGCCCTGGGGACCCTGGTGTCGTCCAAGGTGAATCAGTGGACCCTGCTGGTGGGCACCCTGCCGATCGTCTTCGCCATCTCGTCTTCTGGGTTCCATGGGCTGCCCATCGACGCGGTCCAACGAGAGGAACTGTTCCTCACCGCGGCCCAGTCCTTCTTCGCTCTTGCGGTCCTGTTGAACCTCTCCATGTCCCTGAGAGAGGCCGGGTTCCTGTTCGGGTTGTTCTGGATCCAGTTCGTCCTTGGCGCCGTCGTGCCCGAGGAGGTGCACGGCGTGGAGCGGATCGGCGTCGGGATCGTGTACGTGATCCTGGGCCTGTGGCTGCTGGTCGGTCATCGTGACCGGGTGCGCGGGCTCCTCCGCGACGGGTTCCGCGCGTCCTACGAGGAGCTGAACGAACCGGGCGAGCCGTCGCCTACGGCCACGGTGCCATACTCCAGCGGTGACTGACGCGATCCGAGCACCGTACGTAGCGGTCATAGGAGCCTCCAACGCGACCGAATGGGAGCTGGAGACGGCCGAGCGGCTCGGCGGACTGCTTGCCGAAGCCGGCTGCGTGCTCGTCTGCGGGGGGCTGGGAGGCGTGATGAACGCCGCCGCCAGGGGGTGTGAGGCCGCGGGCGGCACATCGATCGGGATCCTGCCCGGAGGCGAGCGCGACGTGGCGAGTCCCCACCTGTCCGTCGCCGTCGCCACCGGCTTCGGCGAGGCCCGGAACGCGATAGTGGCCCGCAGCGCCGACGCCGTCATCGCCGTGGGCGGCGAGTTCGGCACCCTGTCCGAGATCGCCCTTGCCCTGAAGATGGGCAAGCCGGTGGTGGGTGTGGGCACTTGGGAGCTGGGCCGCGACGATCTGGGGGGCGATCCGATCGTGCGCGCCGAAACGGCCGACGATGCTCTCGCCCGGCTCCGGGCGATAGTCCCGTCCCTGCGCTGACTCCTTCATCTTCAGTAGCCCTTCGGCGGGTTGACCTTTCGTCCGGTCCGGAGGCACACTGCGCCCCGATGCTTCCCTCCTACCTCTTCGTTTCCGTTGCGACCCTGTGTTGTTTCGCGTCCGCGGACCTCGTCTTGGAAAGCACGCGGCGGGATTCGCTGTTGCTGTTCGGAAGGAACGTGGCCCCCCTTTCCGGAAGGCCGCTGACCCTGACCCTGTGTGCGGTGTCGGCCACCGCAGCGCTCGCCTTGGTGACCGCGATCGCTCGCGTTCGCGGGCGCCGGCTCGAGCGCCGGATGGCCGCGGAGCTCGACGATCGCTGGGAAGAGCTTTCCCAGCGTCACGCCGGCGACATGGCTCGCTACGAGCTGCTGTCCTGGCGGATCGCCGAGCTCCAAACGTCATTGAACGAGTTGCTCGACAAACGCGACGCGGCCTACGAGGAGATGCGCCGCGCCCGACAGCGCACCTTCGAGCTGCGCGAGACGGCCGACCGGCAGCGCGAGGTGCTCAGGGAGTTGACCCAGTTGGCCGAAAGGCAGTTGATCGTCGTGCCCGACATGCCAGAAGCGGCGCCCGAGCCCGTCACCGAGGCCGGCTGAGGCTCTTCCTCTTCACAAGTCCGGCGAGCTTGGCCTTCTCGTCCGGCGCGAGCCCGGCCGCAAGCATCGCCGCCATGTACACGAGGCCGCCCGCAACCGCCGAACCGGCGAGGTCCACGAACCACTTCGCATCCGGCATCACCACGTGCACGCCGGCCATGGCCAGCGCGCCGGCCGCGGCAGGCACGATCAGCCGGAAGTGGTTCGCATCGAACGGCCAGATCCCGAGGAACCGTTTCACGAGCAGCAGCCGAGCAGTGGCGCTGAAGGTGAGGGTCGCCGCTTGGGCGATGGCCGCTCCCTTGACGCCCAGGACTTCGGGGCGAGCCAGGGCGAGCGCAAGGCCGACGTCCATGGCGAAGCCACCCAGGTACACGAGCAGGTCCCAGCCGGTGCGCCCCGCCATGATCAGGATGAAGCCGACCGTCCCAACCATGACCGGGACGATCATCCCGACGATCAGGATCCGCAGGGCGGCGGCGCCTTCGGAGAAGTTGCCGCCGAAGATCCGCAGCACCTGCTCGGGCAGGATCGCAAGGACCAGGAGGACGGGGATGGTGGCCGAGAGGGTCCAGCGCGACACCTGCTTGTAGAGGCGATCCAGTCGCTCCGTCTCCCCCCTGTGGTGCATGTCCGCGACGAATGGACTGAAGGTCAGCGAGACGCTTGTCAGGAACAGGAACAGGGACTGGCCGGCTCGCAGCACGCCGCTGTAGATGCCCACCTTCGCGGCGCCGCTCTCACCGAGATCCGACATCAGCACCGAGAGGACGAAGAGGTCGGTCCAGAAGATGAGCTGGGAGAAGAGGGTGCCGGGCGCCCTGAGAGCACCGAACCGCCACAAGGCCCCGGCATGCTCTTCGGGGATGCCCTCCCCATCGGCCTCGTGCGGAAGCTTGGCCTCTTCACGGAGCCAGCCGAACCAGGCGATCGCGAGCGCGGCCGCCCACGATGCTGCGAAGGAGGCGCTCGTCCACCCGGCGGTCGCGCTCGCGATCCCCCACACGGCCAGGGTGATCAAGATCCAGCCGATCGGCTGCGCTATCCACTGGGCGAAGAGGGTGTAGCGCATGATCTTGAGCCCCCGCGTAGCCCCCATGTACGTGAACGCGAGCGCCGCCAGCGGCACCGTCACCGCCGCCCACCGGAACGCCGGCTCCGCAACGCCGGGCAGGCCGCTGAACCGGTCGGCCAGCCAGGGCGCGACCAGGTACGTCAGCACCGCGAAGGGGACCGAGACCGCTAGAGAGATGCCCACCGAACGCTTGACGAGACCCCGGGACCTTGCCCCCTCGTTCCGGCCAACCAGGATCGCCACGAGTCGGACGTTCGCCACGTCCATCCCGAAGCGCGTGGCGGCCGCAGCGATGAACGCGAACTGCGTCGCAACGGTAACGACGCCATACGCCTCTTCGCCCAGGCGGTTGGACATGATGACCTGAGCCGCGAAGGTGGCCACCGCTCCGATGCCCAGGCCGAGGACGTTCTGGCCGGTCTGGCCGACGATCAGCCGCTGGTCGCCGGTTCTCCTCGGCTCAGCCTCTTCGATCGACCCGTCCATGTGGGCGGGAAGCATCCCACGCGCGGCACCCGGCAGTCAGTCCGGTCACACCAGAGAAAGTGTGACAAGAACGCGCTCCCCGGGTTGACCGCCGCGGAGCGCAGTCGTAGGTTCGTCATGCCCTGATCGGAGGGAACCGAGGACGGGGGAAGGCAAGGGACGCTAGCCGATACCCCGGGGTCCCGGACTGGTCGCAAGGTCAGTTCGTTCGGAACTTTCCGATCGGGGCATCTCCTATGCTGTCCATCATGAAGGTCCGGGCGGCTCGAACGAGATCAGCTCGACCGTGTCCTTCGCTCCCTTGAGTGATTCCTCCATCACGACGCCGATGCCAGGCGCGTAGTACTTGCTCTCCAGCACTTTGGTGTCCAGCGGCGTCCAGTCCTCCGTGACGAGGACGTCGGTGAAGGACCCCGCCGGGACGGTGATCATCTCGTCGAGAGTGATCACCTTCGCCATGTCCTCGGCTTCGCCTTCGTAGTACTCCTGCCGGTACGGTTCGCCGATCACCGGCTCGGCCGGCATCACGACGCCGGGCTGAGCGCCGTCGACCCCCGCCTCCCAGGACCCCGCGGTGGTCGCGACCTGGCCGCCCTCGTACTCGGCGGTCTCCTCACCGAAGTACCAGACCGATCCGTCCGAAGCCTGCGCGTACCAGTCGAAGGTCAGCTCCTTCAGCTCTCCGTCCACACTCACCTCGTCGCGGACCACTACGGTGGTGACGCCCATCACGACGCGCGTCTGGTCGGTCACCTCGACGACGATCCTCTCGAGCCCGTCCGCCGTGCGCGCCTCGTAGATCCACCGCGAGCCGGGGAGCCACGGCATGTAGGGGTTGTCGATGGTCGCCGAGAACCCCTCAGGGTCTATCACCGGTGCATACCCCGACCCCGTCCCTGCGGGCGTCTGCGGCTGCGCCGACCGGCCGCCGCAGGCGACGAGCACGAGCGCCGCGGCCGACAGAGCCCTTCGCCTGATCATCTTGTCCAGCACCCTGCCACCTCCTCCTTGGATCCGTGGGGCAAGGATGCCTATCGGTCGATGAGAGATCCGTGAGCGGCTCGGGCTTTCCTTCTCATCCCATCCTCATCTGCCGGGAGTAGCGTTCACGGCGATGAGGCTCCTCGTCGTGGAGGACGAAGAGAAGATGGCGGGCCTGCTTCGCAGAGGCCTGCAGGAAGAGGGCTACTCCGTGGACGTGGCTCCCAACGGCCGGGACGCGCTCTGGCTCGGCGCCGAGCAGCCCTACGACGCCATCGTGCTCGACGTGATGCTTCCGGACCTGAGCGGGTTCGAGGTCTGCCGCGCCTTCCGCGATGCGGGGCAGTGGGCGCCGGTGCTGATGCTGACCGCGCGCGACGCCGTGGACGACCGGGTGAAAGGGCTCGACAGCGGCGCGGACGACTACCTGCCCAAGCCGTTCGACTTCGAGGAGCTGTTCGCGCGCCTGAGGGCTCTGATCAGGCGAGGCCCCCACGAGAGGCCAGCCGTGCTCTCCGTCGGGGACCTCTCGCTCGATCCCGCGACGAAGCGAGTCTCGAGGGGCGAGGCGGAGATCGAGCTGACGGCCAAGGAGCTGTCCCTGCTGGAGCTCTTCATGCGAAGACCCGGCCAGGTACTGTCCCGGACCGAGATCTTGGAGCACGCCTGGGACTTCGCCTACGAAGGCGATTCCAACGTCGTGGACGTCTACGTCAGATACCTACGAGAGAAGATCGACCGGCCGTTCGGGCGAAGGTCGCTGGAGACGGTTCGAGGCGCCGGGTACAGGCTCAGGGAGGACGGATGAGCCTGGAGCGCCTTCGACGGGTGGGTATCCGAGCCAGGCTGACGTTCGTGTTCGCCGTGGGGATGTCGGTGGCGCTGGGCGTCGGCGCGCTGGCGCTGCACTCGCGCTTCACGGCTGGGCTCAGGGAGGCCCAAGAGGCGAGCCTTCGGTCGCGGGCGCAGTCCTTGCTGGTTGCGCTCGAGGGGCCGGGCTCGACGATCGAGGGCGGGCCCTCTATCGGCGCCCCCGACGAAGCCTTCGCGCAGATACTCGGGCCCGACGGATCGGTGCAGCACACCTCCGACGGCATCTCGACCTCGGCCCTCCTCGCGGGGGACGAGGTCGCCGGCGTCGGTGACTCGCTCTTCATCGAGAGGGCGGTCCTGACCGAGGAGGAAGCGGAGGACTCGCTCCTTCTGGCGGTCCCCATGGGTGATGGCCCCGTGCTGGTCGTCGGTTCCTCCCTGGGCGACTCCACCGAAGCGAGCGACCGCCTGGCCCTGCTCCTTGCCATAGGGGTGCCGCTGGCGGTGGCCCTGGCCACGCTGGCGGCCTGGTGGGTGGCCGGCGGTGCCCTTCGTCCCATCGAGCGGTTGCGGACCCAGGCCGACGAGATGGCGGTTGGGGGCCTGCACGTTCGCCTGTCCCCCGGCCCCGCTCCGGATGAGGTGGGGCGGCTCGGACAGACGCTGAACCAGATGCTCGACCGGCTCCAGGAGGCCGTGGAGCGGGAGCGCAGGTTCGTGGACGACGCCAGCCACGAGCTGCGCACCCCGCTCGCGAACCTGAAGGCCGAGCTCGACCTTGCGCTCCGCGGTACGCGCAGCCCGAGGGAGATGGAGGCGGCCCTGCTGAGCGCCGCGGAGGAGTCCGAGCGCCTCTCGCGGCTCGCGGAGGACCTGCTGGTAATAGCGAGGGCCCGCAGAGGTGAGCTGCCGATCAGGCCGGAGCCCCTCGACCTGTCGGCCGCGGTGGGCGATGCCGTGAGGACCTTCGAGGCGCGCGCACGCGATACAGGCGTCCGGCTGGAGGTCACCGGCCAGGCTCGCGCTACCGCCGATCCCGATCGGCTGAGGCAGATGGTGGGGAACCTGTTGGACAACGCGATAAGGCATTCGCCCCACGGCGGACTGGTGGGCGTTCGGATCTCGGGGCGCGACGGCGTTGCGACGATCGCGGTCGAAGACGAAGGCGAAGGGTTCGATCCCGAGCTGAACGCGACCGCGTTCGAGCCGTTCACCACGGGAACGTCCGCCGGCGGTGCGAGAGCCGCCGTGGGCCCCGGCCCCACGCTCGTAACGCCCCCCCCCGCGCCCCACGGCGGCTCGTTTCGAGGCGCCAACCGCCCCGCGGGCGGTTCGCGCCTCGAGATCACCCTTCCCGTCTGAGGGAAAGGCGTGTTTCCCTTCTCGCCTTACCCCCCGAACCCGTTCTCTGTGACGACCTTGGCCGGGAGGCTGTCCCTGCCCTACTCGATGTAGCCCAGGCCGCGGAGATGCTCCTCCATCTCGTCGGCCTCGGTGTCGCTCACGCCGGCCTCGTTCCCCATCCCCGGGATGCCGGCACCCGCCGTCGAGGGTTCGCTGGCCTCCCTTTCGACGAGCTGGGCATCTGCGCCGACGATCTCGTGCAGGATCCGGCCCGTCGGCTTCGCGGCGGTAGGCGCTCCCAGGGCCGCGACCAGCGTCGGAGCCATGTCGATCAAGGCCGGCGTCTGCTCGAACGGCTTCACGTTCGGGCCCACGGCCACGATGCACCCCTCGATCCTGTGGTCGCCGCTCACCCAGTCAGCGTCCTCGATCGCGGCCTTCGCATGTGTAAGCGAGTAGCCCTCCGCGGGCACCATGAGGATGTCGGGCGCCGTCTCGGCGTAACGCCCCTTGAAGATCTCCTCTCGACGGTAGATCTCCTTCACCGGCTTCTTACGGGTCTTGGGATCCACGTAGTTGCCAAGGCGATCCATCAGCTCGCCCCGGATCTTCTCGTAGTCCCCGGGCGCCACGATGCCGTCGATCTCACGCCCTGCGAGGTTGATCGAGACCCCCTCGCCCGTGGAGCGGATCGTCGTGTAGGCCTTCGTCTTGGACCAGTTCACGGACTGCGGCAGGCTCACCTTCCCATGGAGGCCGAGCATGTCGTACACCTTGCGAGCCACCTTGCGAACCGGGCCCCACTGCATGGGTCCGAAGACCATGTTCGAGGCGCTGAAGTCCAGGTAGCCGAACTCCTTCAGCAGGCGGTCCATGTTGATCGTGCGCGTGCACGACTGGAAGCCGTGGTCGGAGATGAACAGGATGATGTCGTCTGGGCGTGCGCGAGAGACGAACGAGCCGATCGCCTCATCGGTCTGCCTGAAGATGTCGGCCACCTTGTTCCCGATGCGCGTGTTGCGGTTGGCCGCGTAGTCGGGGTGGTCGGGAGCGATGTGGCTCGACAGGCAGTGCTGCGTCCGGTCGATCGAGACCCAGACGCTGGCCATCAGGTCCCAGTCGGTGTTGTCCATCAGCCACTCGGAGACCTTGATGCGCTTGGCCGTCACCTCGTATGCCTCGTCCAAGTAGGGGTCCGGCTTGTTGTGGTAGGTCGTCCAGCTCATGCCGTTGATAGGCCAGTCCAGGCCGGCTTTGGCGAGCGTGTCCGGCAGGTCCTGTGGCGCCGTGAAGGTGCGGTTCTTGGGAAGGACCCCGCCGGCCAGCAGGCTCCCGTTGAACGGCTGGGGCGGAGGGAAGGTGAGGGGCACATCCACGAGGAGCATGTTCTTGCCCGCGGCGGTGAGGTCATCCAGGAACGTGCGTGCCTTGATCGACTTGTAGGTGACCGGGTACTGCTTGTGAGTCCCCGGCACGGTCTCGAGGATGTCGTACACGCCGTGGTCAACGGGGTCGACGCCGGTGAGGAAACTCGGCCAGGCCGACCAGGAGTGGGTCGGGACCGTGCTCCTTAGGACGTCCTTCTGACCCCGGTCGATCAGGGCCTGGAGGTTGGGCAGTGCGCCTTGCTCGAGCAGGGGGTCGAGGATGCGCCAGTCGGCACCATCCCACGCGATCAAGATGACTCGTGACATGAAGGGTTATCTCCGCAGGTCAGGAACCCCGGGAGTGTACCGAAGCCCGAGGGTTTCCCTTCCCGCGCCCTTCGGGTAGGGCGGACCCCGCCGCTACGCGGTCTCCCAGAGGCCCAGCACGTTTCCTTCGCTGTCCTTGAAGTAGGCGAAGGCGCCCATGCCTGGGATCGGTGTCCTGGGGGTGATCGTGCTGCCGCCGCCAGCCTCGACCTTCTTGAGCGTCTCGTCGATGGACCCGACGCCGATCGTGATCACGGGCGACGGCGTCTTGGCGGAGCGCTTCATCATGCCGCCGTTTATCGCGCCCGGCTCCTTGGGCATCATCTGCTCGTCGACCTCGACCGTCGAGACGGTCGTGTAGGTCATGCCGCCGCCCATGTCGACGTCGTTCAGGTCCCAGTCGAAGATCGAGCGATAGAAGTCCTTCGCCCTGGCCTCGTCATCGACCGTGATCTCGAAGTGGACGACCTTGTCCATTGCTCCCCCCTTCAGGCCGGTTGCGCCTACCGTATCGCGTTCCCGAGAAAAGGCATCACAGACCCTGCCGGCACGTGCGGACCGGGACCTTCGCCCGCTGGCGCGCAACCCGCGGCTCGGAAGGCTGGAGCCGGCGTGGAAGGAGGTTCCAGCATGAGACTCACATACAAGGACGCCATCGCAACGCTGCTCGCTGCCGCCGTGGCGGCAGTCACCCTCGCGGTCGTTCAAGGACGGGGGTGGCCCGCCCTGGGCAGCCCGCGCGCGGGGATGGTGGCCCTAGGGATCCTGGGCATGGCCATGTGCACGGCCGGCGCACGAACAGACGAGATGGCCGACAAGGCCAGGATGAGGGGCCCGGGCTTGATCACGGGCTCCACCCTGGGTGGCACCGCCGGGATCGTGCTGATCGTCGCCCTCGTCGTCGGCACGGAAGGATGGCTGATCGCGCTCGCCGCGAACCTGCTCGTACTGTGGGTCTTCACCACGGCGCGTCACGCCGTCGTGCCCTGGCCGCCACGGGTCGCGGGTCGCCTGGCTGGCGTGAACTGATCGGTACGGCGCGGGCAGGGGCCCGCACACGCGCTCCGATCTCGCGACCTGTTCTCCCAGGAAACGCGTCCTGCCTGGGACCGGGGTCAGTACGTGTAGACCGAGCCCACTCCTATGCCCGTCTGGACCACCTTCTCGATGCGCGCCCACGGGTACAGCACCCGGACCGCCGTGTTGTCTCCGGTCCGCTCCACGACCTCGACACCCAGGTCGCTCGTCTTCACCGTGGCGGACTCGTCCAGAACCAGGCTCTTGCCGTCCACGAAGTGGATCTCGGTCTGCATGGGGCTTGCTCCCTCCCTCTCTCGGCGAAGAGCATGCACCACGCGGTGCCTGTACGGCTACCTCCGAAGGTCCCATCCTCGCCCCGCACTCAGGCGGCCGGGATGAAGGGGGGGACGACTGATCCCGGGTCGGCAGCGATGAGGGCGAGGTGGCACAGTGGCCTCGCACTCGTTCCCTCCACTCGGCTGCCGCGGGGTTCGAGCGGCGTGTTTCGTTCTCACGCACGTCGTGGCGACCGAGCCGGCCCCCAAAGACGAACGCCTTCGGCGCGCCTCCGGGAGCGTAGGCTCGCATCCTCACGGGAGGAAGGCTCAGGCGATGGACGGAACGTACGAACGCGGCCGGCAGCGGTTCTTGGAGGTTCACGACGAGAAGGCCTTGAAGGCCGTCGAGGGTCTCGGTGAAGTGGGTCGCGCGATCATCGAGTGGGTTTACGCGGATGTCTACTCCCGCGATGCCCTCTCCACGAGGGACCGCGAGCTGGCGGCTGTTGCAGCTCTGGTCGCCCTGGGCCGGTCCTCACAGATCCCCCAGCACCTGAGGGCGTCCCTCAAGGCCGGAGTCACCGGGGAAGAGCTGGCCGAAGTCATCCTCCAGACGGCCTCTATCGCCGGCTTCCCCGTGGCGATGAATGCCATGTCAACCCTGAAGTCCGTTCTGGCCGAAACATCGCAGGGGGGGTGAGGCCTATCCTCGGAGGGATGAACGGGCAAGGAGGAGGGATCTTGGCGAAGGTGATCGCCTGGCTCCTGGCCGTCGCGCTCGTCGTCAGCGGCGGCATGTTCTTCTTCATCCGGAACATGCAGCCGCTCGCCCTCGGCGGTTCCGAGGTCGGCGTGAACGACGCGCTGGCTTCCGAGCCGCTGGATCGGCTCGTGCTCGAGCCCAACGGACAGGTCTACGTGGCGACGATCGTCCGCAACACCGGCCGCTTCCCCGTGAACCTCGAAGGCATCGGTGAGATGGACGACTCCACCCAGCTCCCCTACCTGCCCGTCGAGCTGCGCCTGGGGAACGGGACCACGCCGTCTCCGGAGGGCTCCGCCACCTTCGCCCCCACGCGGCTGGACCCCGGGACCGGCATCGGGATCTTGGTGGTGTTCGCCGCCAACCCCGGACTGCTCTGCGAGATCTTCACCGAAGAGCAGGGCAGCGGGTTCGCGTACGACACGATCCCGCTGCGCTTCACGACCTACGGGATCGCCGGATCGCAAACGCTCGTGTTCGACGAGACGCTCTTCTCTGTGGCGCGGCCGACCCAGGAGGCGTGCCTCGAGGTAGCCGTCGAGCCAGCCTGAGGACCGCGTGGACCGAGCAGGCCCTCTATGCTGCTTGGGTGGGGCTGTACCGACTCGAGACCTCAATAGACGCACTGGTCGCGCCGGTGCTCGTCGCCGCCTTCGACGGCTGGGTCGATGCGGCCGGAGCGGCCAGCGCGGCGGCCACGCGCCTGGCGGCAGACGCTCAGGTCATCGCCACCTTCGAACCGGACCTGCTCTTCGACTACCGCTCTCGTCGTCCGGTCTTGGACATCATCGATGGGACTCCAACGGGCCTCGACTGGCCTTCCCTCGCTATCAGGAAGACCACGGCCGGCGGCAGAGACCTCCTGATCCTGCACGGCGCGGAGCCCGACTTCCGCTGGCGTGAGCTTGGCGAGGATCTGCTCGAGCTCTGCCTCTCCCTGGGGGTCGTCGAGTGGGTGAGCCTAGGGGCCATCCCCGCCGCGGTTCCTCACACCAGACCCGTCGGCGTGCTCGCGACTGCCACCTCCGACGATCTGCTCCACGAGGACGAGACCAAGGGCCCTCCCGGGCTCCTCCGCGTTCCCGGCGCGTGCCTGTCAGCCGTCGAGATGTCCGTGACCGGAAGCGGTATCCCGGCCGTCGGCTTCTTCGCCCAGGTGCCGCACTACGTGGCGGGGCCATTCACCCCGGCAACGCTCGCGCTTCTGCGTCACCTGAGCCGCCACCTTCACTTCGAACTGGGACTTGACGACCTAGAGAAGGAGGCCGACTCGCAGCGCGAGCGTCTGGATGCGCTCGTCGGATCGGATGACGAGATCCGCGAGGCGCTCGAGCGGCTGGAGGAAGCCAACGATGCCGAGATCCCTTCAGGTGACCAGCTGGCTGCGGAGATCGAGAGGTACCTGCGGAACAGAGGTACGGGCGAGGGTGGAGGAACGATCCCGCCGACCGGGTAGCGGTTCCAGATGTTCGCGCTGGTCTCGCGGTACCCTGCTGGGAACCCGAGAAAGCCCCCGAGGGGAAGAAGTGACACCTAGGAAGCGCCGAGCCGTGATGCTGGTCGCCCTCGCGCTGGCGGCGGCATCCTGCACCGACACAAGTTCGCCAGAGGACAGGCCTTCAGACTCCTGGGCGGCGTCTACGGGTCCGAGACCCACCCCGTCACCCCCGCCGGGAGCCTCCAACCTGCCCCCGTCGTATTGGGACCCGCACAACCCGGTGCTGTCCGGGTTCGTGCCGCGAGCCGTTGCGTTCATCGATAGAACCCGGGGGGTCATGGGCGGAGTGATCGACTGCCCGGAGCGCTGCGAGAGCGAGGGCCGGGGTGTGATCGCCCGGACCGAGGACGGCGGGGTGACGTGGAACGTGGCCGCCATCACGAAGCGATCGGTCACGCACGTGACCGCCGTCCCGGGCACGCGCACGGTGTGGGTCACCTCGTCCACCTGCCACTACACCTTCGTCGCCTGCGGGAAGATGCTGCTGAAGTCGCGCGATGCAGGCTTGTCGTGGAACCCGGACAGGAGTGAACTGATAGGTCCGTCCTTCGCCTCCGACACCGTTGGCTTCGCCCCCACGGGTCACGTGATCCAGGGCACGTCGCTGATCGCGGTGACGCCAGACGGCGGGCACACCTGGCACGAGATCCAGGGACCCTGCCACCGTCCCTACGACATGACCGTGAGTGTGTCCTTCCCCACAGCGACTCGCGGGTGGGCCCTGTGCGCGGCGAGCGACTTCAGGCGTGGATCTCCTCAGTACAAGGCGATCTACGAAACGCGTGATGGCGGTCTCACCTGGGTGTCGAGGCTGGAGCAGACCCGCGACGGATCCCCCTGCTGCCCGGTGATCAACGGCGCCGCGATGGGTCTGAGTATGTTCCGAGACGGAAACGGGTTCGCGTGGACGGGCGGCGCTAACGCCTTCCTGTACCGAACGACGGACCGTGGCCGGACATGGAGCCAGGTCTGGCGGGGAACCGGCCATTCCGAGTTGCTCGGCGCTTGGTGGTTCGACATGCAGAGCGGGATCGCGGTGCGCTACGGCGGCCGGCGTGGGTGGAACCTCGTTCGAACCACAGACGGGGGGTTCACGTGGGACTCCCTGGGGATCTACAGACGAAGGCCTTCTCTCGGCGCGCCGTAAGGGCGCCCTTCGGGGCGGCGGCGGGGGGGGGGGCGGGGCGCGCGGGGGGGGGGGGGCTCGGGGGGGCGGGGTGGCGGGGGCCGCCCGCCCCCCCCCCCGGCGAGCACGGCCCCCTCATGATCCTTGGGTTCCTCGGCACGCTCATCGGGATGGAGAGGGCCGTCTCGGTCGGCGCCAGGTGGGCGTACGTCGCCCCTCTCGCCAGCGTCCTGGGCGGCGTCGCGTGGTTCTCCTCGCTCCCCGACTCGGTTGCGCAGTGGTTCTGGCTGGTGGCCGGGCTCGGGCTCGTCGCGATATTCGCCTCGATACTCCGGCAGCAGCCCTCGATCCACGGAGCCGTCCTGCTCCTCGGCTCGCTCCTTTGGATGCTTGCGGTGGCGCTATGGCTCGGTCACTGGTTCGTGTTCGAGGTGTCGCCTCTGCTCGCGGGATCCCTCGTCGTGACGATCGCGGGCGAGCGGCTCGAGCTTTCGAGGCTCGGGCGGGCCGGGGGGGGCGGCCGCGCCCGCCTAGTAGGTTTGCTCGGGGGGGTGGTGGGGGGGGTGGGGGCGCCCCCAGGGGGGGGG
>CAZHRY010000002.1:0-35886 GCA_964535065.1 uncultured Actinomycetes bacterium | reverse complement strand
CGCGATTGCGCGGCTCGCGCTGCCCGGGCGGCCCGCGCGAGCCTCCTTCTTCGTTTGCCTCGGGGTCTTGTTGGCGGGGCTGCTGGCGACCCCTTGGGATCTGGACGCGGGGGTGAAGATCGCGGGCGCCGGACTACTGCTGCTTGCTGCCTGGCTCGGTCTGGAGGACGTGGCCCGGCGAACGATCAGGCAGACCGGCGTTACGCGGTTCATGGCGGCGGCCCTGCTGCTCGGGTACGCGTGGCTCGCGGTAGGCGGCGCAGCCTGGATCTGGATGGGAGGAGCCCCCGCCGGCCCGGAGCGCGACCTCGGACTGCACGCCGTGCTCGTCGGCTTCGTTCTCTCGATGGTCTTCGCGCATGCGCCCATCGTCCTGGCGGCCGTGCTTCAGGTCCCCCTGACGTACTCGCCTTCGTTCTGGGTGCACTTGGGGCTGCTGCATGCCAGCATGCTCCTGCGCGCGGTGGGTGACCTCATCGCGAGCTCTTCGTTCCTCCGCTGGGGCGGCCTGCTCACGGGGATCGCCTTCCTGGTCTTCCTGACCTCATCTGCAGCTGCAGCGGTAAGAGCGAGAAGGACGCCGCTGACCACCGGTCCCGCCAGCCCGCAGTCCTGAGGGGGGGCCCTCTGGGCCGGCGTGCTATCGTTCGCCTGCTAACGCGTCGCGGAGGCGAAGTCCGGTAACCAAACCGGCGCTGTCCCGCAACTGTGAGCCTTCAGGCGAGCCAGGCCGCCCTCCCGACGCACCGGCTGAACGAACCCTCGAGGACGGGGTGAGGCGGCCGCCGGGCCTGCGGGCTCCGCGCCTGGACCCTCCCCGAAGGGTCGTTCCGTTAGGGGCGCGCGGACGCCCGGAAAGGAGGGCCCCATGGGCCGGACCCTTCGATGGGTCATCTCTTGCTCGCTCGTACTCGCCTTGCCGTCCCCGGCTTCGGCTGCTCTGTCGGATCAGGACAGGGCCGAGCGAGCCGTCGGCTACATCGCCAAGCAACAGCAGGAAGACGGCTCGATCCCGGCCTTCTCCCCCATCGGTTCGACGGCGGACTCCGTGCTGGCTTTCGTCGCGACCGGACGCGGCAAGCCTGCGATGCGTGACGCGCTGGACTACCTGAGGGCACAGGTCGAGGCCGGCAACGTGAACACGCTCGGCCTGAAGGCGAAGGTCGTGCTGGCGTGGACATCGGCCGGCCGGTCGGCCCGGAACATCGCGGGGCAGAACCTCGCGGCCCCCCTTCGGACCGGCCTCTCGACGCCGGACGGCGAGTCGGTGCTCGATGTCGCCCTGGCCGTTCTGGCCGTCGAGTCGGCGGGCAAGGACGCGCCCGGAGGGGCGCTGGTCTGGCTGGCGGACGCGCAGTGCCCCGACGGAGGTTGGGCATACGACGCGCCGTACGACTCCGAGGTCGACGACGAGCACTGCTACTCGGGTGACGGCGACTGGTTCATGTCCGACACCAACACGACCGCGTACGCGCTCATGGCCCTGGCCGCAGGGAACGGCGCCGTCCCGTCCTTCTCAGGCAACACGCCATGGGACTTCTTCCGCTCGATCCGCGACACGGGATACGGCGGCTGGGGCTACACGTGGGGCTACGAGACCACCGATGCGAACTCCACGGCGCTGGTGCTGCAGGCCTACGCGGCCGCCGGGCGTGACGCGCCGAGCGGTTCGCTGCCGGCCCTCCGAGGCCTGCAGTACGGGGGTTGTGGCGCTTTCGCCTTCACCTATTCGGACGGGGAGAAGGGAGCGCCCGACGTGGGCGCCACGATCGGCGCGGTCCCGGGCATCCTGGGCAAGGCGTTCCCCTACACCGGCCCCGTCGAGGGTCCGGCGCCGAGCACGCCGCCCTGCCCTGGGGTCTGACCATGCGTACCAGGGCGCTGGCGGCCGGGCTCGCGATGCTCATAGGCGTCGCGCTGCCCGTCGCCAGCGCCCCGGGGGTCGCCTGCGCGTCGGAGGCCTATCCCACAGCAGCACTCGTCGTGGACAACGGGAAGCGCGTGCTGACGATGTGCGTGGCTCTGGACGACGAGAGCGTCAGCGGCCTGCACCTGATCGAACTGGCAGGGGCACAACACGGGCTCTCGTACGGTTTCGGGATGGGAGGGTTGGCCGTCTGCCGCCTGGACGGCGTGGGTCCTGCAGGCGACGACTGCTTCGCCGACTACCCCGAGTACTGGGGCTACTGGCACGGCGACGGCAAGGGCGGCTGGGCGTGGGCCTCGACCGGCGCCGGCGGCTACCAGGTGAGCGACGGGGATGTCGAAGGGTGGGTCTGGGGAGAAGGCGACACGGGCCAGTCGCACGAAGCTCCGCCGCCGCTGGCCCATGACGACGTGTGCGAGGAGAACGAGCCCACGCCGTCCTCGAAGCCGACCGCGACGCCCAAGCCGACCCAGACGCCTGCACCTTCACAGGCGCCTTCCCCGTCGGCCAGGCCGACCACAGCCGCGTCTTCGCCGGCCGCGACCCCGGAACCGAGTGGTTCGAAGAGCCCGAAGGGGGATCGCAGCGCGACGCCGGCTTCACCAACGGCGGGCGCGGACCAGCAGGTCGGCGGGCCGGCGGACGGTCAGGCGGGTGGCCAGGTGGGCGAGAGCGCATCGGCGGGAGCCCCGGGACCCCCGCCCGCGGGGGCAGGACCGATCCTCGCCCTGGGGCTCGCGCTGGCGTTGGTCGCCGGGGGCTGGCTGCGCATGAGGTCTCGCGCGATGGGTGGCGCGCCGTGAACCGCCGCACGTGGCATCCCGGAGCATGGATCGCGTGGGCGACCGGGGCCGGCATGGTCGCCTTCGTGACCACCGACCCCAAGTACCTGATCCTGATCGTCGCGGCTTCGTGGTTCGTCTACGCGGAGCACCGCCTGGACGGGCCCGAAGCGAGGTCGTTCCGCATCTTCCTTCTGGCGGGCACGGTCACGATCGTGCTCCGGACCGCGCTCGTATTCCTCGGCACCGTGAGCGCGAGCAGCGTCACCTTCGCGTTCCTCGAGGGGCTTCGCCTCGCCACGATCCTGGTCGTCTTCGGAACCTTCAACGCGGTCACCGATCCCTTCGGAGTCGTGAGACTCGCGCCGCGCCGCTTCCACGAACCTGCGCTGGCCGTCGCCCTCGCGCTGTCCATCGCGCCCCGGACGGTTGCGAGCGTCTCGCGCGTTCGCGAGGCCCAGCGCCTGCGCGGCATCGAAGTGTCGCCGCTGAGGTCGCTGCCCGCCCTCGCGATCCCGGTGCTCGAGTCCGGCATGGAACAGGCGGTCACGCTCGCGGAGTCGATGGACGCGCGCGGTCACGGCCGCGGCCGGCGGTCGCGCTACCGGCCACAGAGGTGGTCGGCGCCGGCCGCGGCGACGGCTCTCGCCGCCGCGCTGGCCGCCGCCGTCTTCGGTTGGGCGGCTTTCGGCGGCTGGGCGATCCTCCACCCTGACGCGCTCACTCCAGATGCCGACCCCCGGCTGGTCGCGGCCATCGCGGCTCTGGCCCTGCCGGGCCTGCTTCGCCCGGGGAGCAAGCGATGACGGCTCTGGCCTACGAGGGTGTGACGTTCACCTACCCCGAGGGCGACCGGCCTGCCCTCAGCGAGGTCGATCTGAGTATCCCCGAGGGCGCCTTCGCTCTGGCCGTCGGTCCCACCGGCGCCGGCAAGTCCACCTTCCTGAGGGCCGCCAACGGTCTCGTTCCGCACTTCACGGGAGGCTCGTTCCGGGGCCGCGTCCAGGTGGGCGGCCGGGACACCCTGCAGCTGGCGCCGCGCCGGCTGGCCGACACCGTGGCCTTCGTGCCCCAGGATCCGGCCTCGTCGTTCGTCCTGGACAAGGTAGAAGACGAACTCGCCTACGGCATGGAGAACCTCGGCGTAGACCCGGCGCACATGCGGCGTCGCGTCGAGGAGGTGCTGGACCTAATGGACCTCGCCGTGCTCCGCGACCGCTCGGTCCGAACGCTCTCAGGAGGGGAACGCCAGCGGGTCGCGATCGCCGCTGCGCTGGCGGCCGGCCCGCGCATCATCGTGCTGGACGAGCCAACCTCGCAGCTCGACCCGCAGGGCGCCGAGAACGTCGTGGCGGCGCTGCAGAGGCTCGTCCACGACCACGGCATGACCGTCCTTCTCGCCGAGCATCGGCTCGAGCGAGTCGCGGGCTGGGTGGACATGGCCCTCGGTTTCGACCAGGGCCGGGTGCACTCGGGTGAGCCCGCGGACGTCATCCACTCGCTCGCAGCCGGTCCTCCCGTCGCACGCCTGGGGCGGCTCGTGGGCTGGAGTCCCGTACCCCTGACCGTCCGCGATGCCCGTCGTGCCGCGAGCGAACACAGCCTGCCCGGCGCGAACGGGACCCCGGAGAGATCGCCCGGATCCGTGGTCGCCGATGCGAAGGGGCTCGAGGCCGCCTACGGCGCGAATATCGCCCTCCGGAGCGTGAACCTACGGGTCCGCGAAGGCGAGATCCTCGCCGTGATGGGGCGAAACGGCGCCGGCAAGTCCACTCTGCTCCGCACCCTCGGCGGCGTCCATCGGCCCTCCAGCGGGACCGTCAGCGTGCTCGGCCGCGAACCCCGCCCGGGCATGGACGCGGGGCTTTGCCCGCAAGAACCCGAGTCGGTCCTCTTCACCGACTCCGTCGAGCACGAGGTCCGCGCGACTCTGGAAGCCCGAGGCCTCCCCGACGCGGCAGCCCCATGGCTCGAGCGACTCGGGATCGTGGAACTGGCCGCGAGGCACCCCAGGGACCTGTCGGCCGGGCAACGGATGCTGCTGGCAACCGCGGCCATCGCCGCGACCGGCGCGCCTCTGCTCCTCCTGGACGAGCCCACGAGGGGCCTGGATCCGGATTCGAAGGAACGGCTCGTGCGCTTCCTGCGCTCCAGGGCCGCGGACGGCGCGGCGACGGTCTTGGCCACCCATGACGTGGAGTTGGCGGCCGCCGTCGCGACGCGGGTGGTCATGCTGGCGAACGGAGAGGTGATCGCCGACGGCGGGCCGGCGGCCGTCCTCGGCGACTCCCACGTCTTCGCGCCCCAGATGACGCGCGTGTTCGGCCCGGGGTGGCTCACCCCCGAGCAGGTGGCGGAGGCCCTCGCGTGAGCGGCCGCATCAGGATCGCCTTGCTGATCGCTGCGAACGTTCTCGGAGCGCTGGCCTTCCTCTGGCCGTTCGCCCTGCCCGCGCTCGCAGGCTCGGTGACCGACAACCACGGCGCCGACGGGCCCTGGATCCTGGTGGCCCTCGGCGCGATCCTGGCGGCCCTTCTGTTCCTCGAACTGGGACGAGGGGGCCTCGGGCCGAAGACGGTTGCGCTGCTGGGCGTCCTGGGAGCCGCCATGGTGGCGCTGCGGCTGCCCGGCTTCGTCGCCGGGTTCAGCGCGATGTTCATCGTCGTCCTCGTTGCCGGGAACGCCTTCGGTCCGGCGTTCGGGTTCCTGCTCGGCGCCGTCGGCACGTTCGCCAGCGGGCTGTTCATCGGCGGCCTCGGGCCCTGGCTGCCCTTCCAGATGGTGGCTGTGGGATGGGTCGGTGCCGGCGCGGGGCTGATGCCCCGCGCCGGCACCCCCTGGCGCACGCGCATGGTCGCCTTGGCCGCCTACGGCATCGTGACCGGCTTCCTGTTCGGGGCGGTCATGAACCTGTGGTCCTGGCCGTTCCTCACCGATGGGTCGGCGCTGGCCTGGGATCCGGCAGCGGGAGCGGCAACCAACCTCCGCCGGTACGCGGGCTTCTACGCCGCGACGTCGCTGGTATGGGATTCCTTCCGTGCGGCCGGCAACGCCGCGCTTGTCATCGTTTTGGGCAGGCCCCTCCTCGCCTCACTCGACCGGGCAGCCCGGCGCATGCGCCTGCACGTTGGGTAGCATCCCCGGCCATGTCGAAGGCACCGACCGAGCGCACCAGGGTCCACCGGCATCCGGAGAGGGCCGACTACGACCGCACGACGATCCACGCCATCTTCGATGAAGCGTTCGTTTGCCATGTCGCTTGGGTCGAGGATGGCCGGCCGCGCATGTTGCCGACCATCCATGCGCGCGTCGGCGACACCCTCTACCTTCACGGCTCGCGGGCTGCACGCGCCTGGAAGGCGGTCGCGGCCGGAGCCGAGGTCTGCGTCGTCGCCTCGCTCGTCGACGGCCTTGTGCTCGCCCGATCCGCCTTCTCGCACTCCATGAACTACCGAAGCGCCGTCGTGTACGGGGTCGCACGCGAGGTCAGCGATCCCGAGGAGTTGCTCATCGCCGCGCGCGCCATCACCCGCCATGTGCTTCCAGGTCGGGAGGACGACACCAGGATGCCGACCGAGGAGGAGTACAGGCAGACCCTCATGCTGGCACTTCCGATCGACGAAGCGAGCGCCAAGATCCGCAAGGGCCCTCCAGGCGACCCCGAGGAGGCCGATGCGCCCTTCTGGGTGGGGGTGCTGCCGATCTGGACGACATACGGGCCGCCCCAGCCGGCTGACGACATGCCCCCCGACATCCCCATCCCTTCCTACGTAACTCATCCCACCCGTCCCTCCTAGCCCCGGCTGGACACTCGGGGCAGCCCGTGGTACACGTATATCGAAGCGATGTATCGCACCGATATATCACGTCGATACGAAGGGTAAGGAAGTGCTCGAACTCGCGATCCTGGGCCTGCTCAAGGAGCACCCCATGCACGGCTACCAGCTCTCGCGCGAGCTCGGTGAGGCCCTCGGCGGTCTTTGGCGTGTGAGCTACGGCTCTCTCTACCCGACCCTCCGCAGGCTCGAGAAGGCGGGAGCGGTTGAGTCCGTCTCCACCGACCCCCCCGCCGCCGGACGACGCCGCAAGAACGTCTACCGGATCACCGCAACCGGCGAGCAGATGTTCCTCGAGCTCCTGCAGGAGTCCCCCCACGAAGGCCAGGCGGAGGATGCACGGTTCCGTATCCGCCTCGCGTTCTTCAGGTACCTCTCCCCCGAGACCCGAATCCGACTCCTGGAGCGCAGGCGGCAAGGGCTCGAGGAGCGCTTGGTGAACCTCAAGATCCACCTTAGTGAGTCGCTCGACGACTACCAGCGCTCGCTCGCCGAACATGGCCGCGCCGCCACCGAGTCCGACATCGCGTGGCTGAACGGCCTGATCCAGCGAGAGCGCACGATGTACGGCATCACCGCCCCCGTGGGCGAACGGCGTCGCTCGAAGGCGACGCTGCACAGGAAGGAGCGCACAGCATGAGCGAAGTTCGCATCGCCATCGTGGGGCTCGGCAACTGCGCCTCATCCCTGGTGCAGGGGCTGGAGTACTACAAGGACGCAGACCCGGCCGATCGCGTGCCGGGCCTGATGCACGTCGAACTGGGCGGATACCACATCCGCGACGTGAAGGTCGTAGCCGCGTTCGACGTCGATGCCAAGAAGGTCGGCAGGGATGTCTCCGAGGCGATCTTCACCGAGCCCAACAACACCATCAAGTTCGCCGACGTGCCACCGCTCGGCGTGACGGTCCAGAAGGGTCACACCCTCGACGGCCTTGGGCACTACTACCGCGAGGTCGTCACAGAGTCCGACGAGGCGGAGGCCGACGTCGTCTCGGTGCTGCGCGAAACGCGGGCCGACGTGCTGATCTCGTACCTGCCGGTCGGTTCCGAGCAGGCGGACCGCTTCTACGCCCAGTGCGCCCTGGACGCCCAGGTCGCCTTCGTCAACGCGCTTCCCGTCTTCATAGCCAGCGACCCGGAGTGGGCCAAGAAGTTCTCCGAGGCAGGGGTTCCGATCGTGGGTGACGACATAAAGAGCCAGGTCGGCGCCACGATCACGCACCGAGTTCTGGCCAAGCTGTTCGAGGACCGCGGGGTGGAGCTCGACCGCACCTATCAGCTCAACTTCGGCGGCAACATGGACTTCATGAACATGCTCGAGCGCGAGCGGCTGACCTCCAAGAAGATCTCGAAGACGCAGTCGGTCCAGTCCCAGCTCGAGGAACCGCTTGCCAAGGACGATATCCACATCGGCCCGTCGGATCACGTGCCGTGGCTCGAGGACCGCAAGTGGGCCATGATCCGCCTGGAGGGGCGTAACTTCGGCGACGTCCCGCTGAACATCGAGATGAAGCTCGAGGTCTGGGACTCGCCCAACTCAGCGGGCGTGATCATCGATGCGCTCCGCTGCGCGAAGCTCGCGAAGGACCGCGGCATCGGTGGTCCCCTGATCGGACCGAGCGCCTACTTCATGAAGAGCCCGCCGGTCCAGTTCACCGACGACATGGCGCGTGAGGTGGTCGAGGAGTTCATCCTGGGCAACGGCGAGTCTGCCAACGCGGACTGGACGCAGTTCTTCGACGTCTCGAAGGCTTGACGGTCGAAGCTCAGCCGGTCCGCATAGCCAGCAACTCCCCGAGCGGGGCCAGGTCGAACGGCTCGTCGCTCGGGTGTTCGAAGCCCAGCCCCACTATCACATGGGTGGCGCCCGCCTCGACGAGAGCCTCGACCTGATCCAGTTCGTCATCGTCGATCAGCACCGTGCGCTCGATCTCGGAAGGGTCACGTCCGACGCGCTCGCACCAGTCGTCTAGCACGGCGTTCTTGGCGGCGAACTCCTCGGTGGGCGTGAAGCCGTTCCAGGCGTCGGCGTGCTCCGCGACCAGCCGCAGCGTGACCTTCTCGCCTCCACCGCCGATAAGGATGGGCAGCTTCTCCTGGACGGGCGGCGGATCGAGCTTGCCGAGCCGTGCCCGGATCCGTGGCAGCGCAGCCTCGAGCTGCTCGAGACGCCACATGGAAGTCCCGAACTCGTACCCGTACTCGGCGTAGTCGCGTTGGAACCAACCCGAGCCGATACCCAGGATTGCTCGGCCACCGGATACGTGGTCGAGCGTTCTGATCATGTCGGCCAGCAGCTCCGGGTTGCGGTACGAGTTGCAGGTCACCATGGCGCCCAAACGGGCGTTCTGGGTATCGCATGCGGCGGCCGCAAGCAGCGTGTACGCCTCGAAATGCGGGCCATCCTCGTCGCCGTACAACGGGAAGAAGTGGTCCCACGTCCATATCGAGTCGGCGCCTAGCGCATCGGCCTCTCTCCACGCGTCGCGCATCCTTCGGGCCGTCGTGTGCTGCGGATGGAATGTCGCTCCGACCTTGAGTAGCGCCATGCCAGATCCCTTCCGTGCGTGTGGGCGCAAGTCTAAGCACGAGACGGGAGAGGAACCCCGTCTACGATGCCTGCACCATGACGACGACCCCGAAACCCGGAAGCCTGTCGCGGGCACGCGCAGCCCTGCGAGGATCGGACTTCCGGAAGCTGTTCGCGATCCGGCTCGTCGGCCAGTGCGGTGACGGGTTCTTCCAGGCTGCCCTGGTCACGTCGGTGGTGTTCTCGCCTCGCGAAGGAAGCACAGCGGTAGGCCTGTTCAAGGCCGGCCTGATCACGGCGCTCCCATTCACCTTGCTCGGGCCGTTCGTAGGGGTCTTCATCGACCGCTGGTCCAGACGCAGGATCCTGCAACTCGCGCCGCTGGCCAAGGCCGCCCTCGTCGCGCTGGTCCTGTTCGACCCCGATAGGTTCGGCGTTCCCTTCTACGCGGGAGCGCTTGCGGTCATCTCGATCAACCGTTTCTACCTGTCGTCGGCCTCGGCCGTCGTTCCGAGGCTGGTCCCGGTCGAGAATCTGCTGATCGCGAACTCGATGGCTACCGTCGGCGGAACCGTTGCGCTGCCGACGGGTGTGTTCCTCGGGGGGAAGGTGGCCGACGCGGCGGGCTCCGTGCCGGTGGTCGTGACCGCCGCTGCCGGATGGCTCATCGCGTCCTGGATCGCGGCGCGCATCCGCAGCGACCTGGCACCGCTCACCCTGCCCGCGCGGCCCGAGTTGTTGCGTCACGAGGTCCGGCGCGTCCTGGTCGAGATGCGCGACGGCGCCGGCAAGCTGTTCGGCACGCCCCGGGCGGTGGGGCCCATCACCTCGATCACGATCGACCAGATCGGACAGGGGGTGGTCCTCACGCTGGCCCTCGTCGTCTTCCGCGAGGAGTTCGGCGAGGGCGTCGGCTCCTTCTCCAACGTGATAGGCGCGGGAGGCGTGGGCGTGCTCCTCGGCATCGCGACCGTCGGCTGGCTGGAAGACCGCTTCGACAAGGAGCGGATCGTAGCGGGGGCGTTCGCCGCAGGCGGGTTGGCCTTGCTGGGCACCGCTCTCTTCCTGAACGGTCCGCTGATCCTGGTGGCGAGCGGCCTGGTCGGCCTGACGTTCGCGTGGAAGAAGATCCCCGTGGACACGCTCGTCCAGGAGTCGCTGCCCGACGGCTACCGCGGGCGGGTCTTCTCCGTCTACGACGTCTTCTACAACTCGGCTCGGGTCATCGCCGCCGCGCTCGCCGTCCCGATGATCCCCACGATGGGCACCGTGTGGTCCCTCGCCGCGATCGGCATCGTGTTCCTCGCGTGGACCCCGGTCCTGCCCGCTTGGATCGCGGGCGTGCCCGAGATCCGGCTCGTTTCCTACGAAGGCGCCAGGGCCGAGGAATGGCCGCGGGCGATCCGCTGGGGTGCGGCCCAGGAGCCCGTCGAAGTCCTCCGCTCCTGGGTCGAGGGGCGAGACGGCGAGCAGCGGCGCAGCTTCAGGCTCGAACTCCAAGACGGAACCATCCTTGACGTCAGCCGCGCCGAGCCCGCCGGCCGGTGGCGCATCGATCGCCAGCGCGACGCCTGAAACGGAACCAGGACCTTCGGCCTACCGGCTCTGCGGCACCGGGGAACCATGCACCACGGGTATCCCCTTCGCCGCAACGAGGGCTCACCATGTCTGCGGCTGGTAAACCGTCCGCGGAGCACCCAGGCTTCGGCGGGAACCCGCCGGATGCCGATACCTGTCGGTATGGGCAGGCTGAGGGGGTCCCTGGCCGCGGCAGCGGTGGTGCTCGCGATGCTCATGCCGGCTGGGCGACCATCGTGGGCGCCGGTCGGGGACACCGTGCCGCTCCCCCGGCCGGCGCGCGCGGCCCTCCTGCCCGACTGCGACCCCGGCGAGCGGATGGTTCTCGTCCCCGTCGCCGGCCACGCCTATCACACCGCCTACTTCTCTGCCTCCGGCCGCGAGACCGCCTACACCGACGAGGCGATCGTCTCGTGGCGAGAGATGACCGGCCGGCGTGTCGCCGGTATCTACCTATCCGACCACTGGGGTGACGCGGACGGCGACGTGCGCATCACGTTCCCGCAGGCCAAGGTCCAGATGTTCTGGCGGCACGGGGCGCTCCCCATGGTCCGCATGATGCCTTGGTCGAAGCTGTGGACAGGCGGCGCCGACCCGAAGATCTCGATGCAGGCGGTGGCCAGGGGGCGGTTCGACGACCAGTTGCGCGCGTGGTTCCGTGACGCGCGGGATACGGGGATCCCGCTGCTGCTGGAGTTCGGCGTCGAAGTCAACGGCGATTGGTTCCCGTGGAACGGTCGGTGGAACGGCGGCGGCACGACCGACGGGTATGGCTCACCGGAGAGGCCGGACGGTCCCGAGAGGTTCCGCGACGCCTACCGGCACGTCGTCGATCTGTCACGTGCCACCGGCGCCGCACGCCTCATCACGTGGAACTTCCATGTGAACGCCGACAGCTGGCCCCAACGATGGTGGAACCAGCCCAGGTGGTACTACCCGGGTGACTCCTACGTGGACTGGCTCTCGGTCTCGAACTACGGCGAACAGGTGCCGAGCGGGAAGCCTTCGCACTGGGCGATGTTCGGCGAGGACCTGGGCTCTGCGTCCGATCCGTCCAGCTCCTACAGCCGGATCCGGCGGCTGGATCCTCCGGCACCTTTCGCCGTCATCGAGTTCGGCGTTACGGAGGATCCAGCCGCCGGCGACAAGGCCGGGTGGATCACCGACGCCTACTCCAAGCTGGTCCCACCGACCGCCGTCTACGACGCCTCGCTCGTCTCCTACTGGAGCGAGAAGTGGCGCAACGGGAACGGCAAGGTCAGCGATCTGCGCGTGGACTCGTCTCCGGAGGCCCTCGCCGCCTACCGAGAGGCGATCGCGGACCCGTTCCTGGTGACCACGCCAGAGTTCGCCTGCGTCTGAGGGAGCGCGCGCCTGCGAGCAAGCAGCACGACAGCGCCGACGGCCACCGCCACCGAACCCGCAACGAAGAAGTCCGCGCGGGGACCGGCGTGTTGCCCGAGCCATCCGACGAGCGGGGCCCCGATCGGGGTCGAGCCCAGGAATACCACTCCGTACAGAGCCATGACGCGACCCCTCGCCTGCGGAACGGACGTCAGCTGGAGCATCGTGTTCCCTGTGATCATGAAGGACATCGCCACGAACCCGATCGGCACCATGGCGATACCGGCGAGCCAAAGCGTCGGAGCTGCGCCCGCCACGGCAGTGGTAAGGCCCACGGCGACCGCGTACACGCCCAGCTTCCGCATCGAAGGCTGCCTATCCCCATGAGCCATGGCGATGGCGCCGACGAACGCCCCCACCCCGGCAGCTGCCGACAACATCCCGAACTCCCGCGGCCCGGCGCCGAGGGCACGCTCGGCGAGCAGGGGTATCAGCACCTGCCACTGGAAGACCAGCGTGAACATCGCCGCCAGCACCAGGAGGGGGCGCCTAAGGTCATCGGTGGTCCACACGTACCTCAGGCCGGCTCGAAGGTGCCCCTTCTCGAGCGTCGTCCTCTTCTGCGCGTGCAGCTCCTCGGGTCGCATGGCGGCCAGCGCAACCATCACGGCGATGTAGGAGAGCCCGTCGATCAGGAAGCACACCGCCATCCCTACGGTCGCGATCAGGATCCCCGCCAGCGCCGGACCTATGACCCGGGAGCCGGTGAAGGCAGCGCTGTTCAGGCTCACCGCGTTCGTCAGCGCCTCTTCGCCCACCATCTCGACGTAGAAGCTCTGCCGGGCCGGGTTGTCGATCGCCGTGACGACCCCGGCGGCCACAGACAGCGCGTAGACCATCCAGAGCTGGATCACATCGACGAACACGAGACCGGCCAGCGTCACCGCGATGATCCCGTAGGCCCCTTGCGTCCAAACGAGTATGCGGCGCTTGTCGAAGCGGTCGGCCAGGACGCCGCCCCAGGGCCCCAGGATCGCCACGGGACCGAATGCGAGCGCTGAGTTCACCCCCAGCGCCGTGCCGCTGCCGGTCAGCTTCAATACCAGCCACGAGGAAGCCGTGAAGTTCATCCATGTGCCGATCGCGGACACGAAGAGCCCCGACAGGTACAGGCGGAAGTTGCGGGAACCACGCAACGAGGAGAACGTCCTGTTGAACGCGGCCGTGACGCGTGGGCTCATGTCCGTGCATCCCGTTCGGCCATGCGTTGAAGCAGCGAAGAGGCGGCGTCAAGCAATCCCCGTTCCTCCGGTGTCAACCTCTTGAGGTGCTTGGCCAGGTACTCGTCGGTACGGCGCCTGGCCCGCTGGAGGAGTTTCTTGCCCTCCGGCGTGATCTGAAGCCACGTCACGCGGCCGTCCAAGGGGTCGGTCGTGCGAGTGATGAGGCCGTGCTCTAGCAACGCCTGGATGGTCCGGGTTGCGGTCGGCTTGGTCACGTTCTCGTGCTTGGCCAGCTGCCCGGCCGTGATCGGACCGTGGGTCTCGATCGTGAACAGGGCGGCGTGCAGCGTGGGCGATATGCCCGGCGCCGACTCGTGACGCATACGGCGCGCGACCCTCCACACCGACACACGCAAACGAGAAGCCAGCTCGGCTGCTTCCAGCGAAGACATGGCGGGTGACGGCACGGGGAACATGCTACCAGATAGTACGGCTGCCTAACTAGACTGCCGAACTACCCGTTTGGTTGTACGGCCGGCCGACCCGCGCCGATACAGTGAGCGACACCGAACCCGAAGGAGTCCACCCGATGCCCAAGGACCGCGCCCGGCACGGCGTTCGCCCGCGCCGCAACCAGAACCTGATCCTCGTCCTGGCGCTCGCCGGCGTCCTGGCGCTCGCCGGCGGCTACCTCCTCGGCAGCCGGGGGACCGACGAGGCCTCGCCCTCTGGCTCGCCCGCCGCCGGTATCACTCCGACGGACGAGCCAACGCCGACCGGATCGCAGACCAAGACCGAGACGTCCGACCCATCCCCCAGTGAGGAGCCCACGGGGGACGAACTCGAGGACGGTAGGCACTTCGTTCGCGTCGTGCAGGTGATCGTTCCCGAGCAAGGACCGCGCGAGGTCGAGATCGACCTCGCCTACTTCCTCACCGGCGCCGAGGCGGAGCAGGCGGCAGCCGATCACGACGACGAGGTTCTGAACGGCTACTACATCGTCAACGACAACCCGCTTCTCCGGCAGGTCCCCCTCGCTCCCGACGCAACCGTGCGGTTCGTACCCATCTCCGTCTGCTGCGACCTGCAGCCCGGAGACCTGGACGTCTGGGTCGATTCGATGAACGGGGACGTGATGAGCGACTACCCCGAGGCCGCAGCCAGCTGGTGGTGGCTCACCGTCCAGGACGGCCAGATCGTCGCCATCGAGCATCAGTGGGTCCCATAGCGGGCTTGCGCCCGAGGCCTCGCGGTAGGAACCTTGAGCCATGGGAGGGCACCTTGACCACGAGCCGGGCACGCAGCCGGACTGCCCCGACTGCACCGAGGATGCCTACGAGCCGGGCTGGTACAAGGCGATGCTGGACGAGCGCGTCCTCGGCAAGCCGCGCAACGTGATCCAGATCCCCGAGGCGGTCAAGGATGAACCCAGACCGCCGGTCGTCGTACGGATACCCGAGGAGCCGGACGACAGCCTGATCGCCGTGCCGCAACTCGCGGACCTGAAGTCCGTCTACGGCCGCGACGAGGACCACGCCGAAGGGTAGGCGGGCACGGGCTCGATCGTCGAAGGGCCGGCACCGGAGGCCGAAGAGGGCTATCCGGTTCCTCACGCGCGCCAGGGGCGGTTGACGTCAGGGCGGGCGAGGGGCGGCCGCCGATCACAGCTCGCAGCCTGAGAGCGAGTTCGTTCCGCCGCCACCGGCGCACTCATCCGAGTCAGGCCCGCCGGCCAGATCATCGTCTCCCGAACCACCGCGCAGGTAGTCGCGGCCATCGTTCCCCTTCAGTACGTCACGACCGGCCTCCCCATCGAGGTCATCCGGCCCGTCTCCCCCCTTGAGGGTGTCGTCGCCTTCTTGTCCGAACACGTCATCGGCCGCCCCGTTGCCGTCCAGCGTGTCGTCGCCGCCGGCGCCGTAGATGGTGTCGCGACCGGAACCACCCAAGATCTCATCGTCCCCTTCGGACCCCTGAAGTTCCGCTACTCCGGAGAACCCCGTCGCATCGATCGAACCCCCGGTGGTGCCCGCGATGCCCGCCCAGATCGACTCGATCGACGATATGGTGTCGGCACGATCCCCTCCTAAGAAGGTGTCGGCGATCACGAGATCCGCTACCCCACCACCACTCAGGTCGATGTGATCGCTCCCGCCTCCGCCGTAGATGGTCTTGATCCCGTCACCGACGGCGAACGTGTCGTCCCCGCGGTTACCGTCCACGACGTCCTGGCCACCGCCACCGTTGAGAGCGTCATCGCCGCTGCCCCCTGTGATCGAATCGTTGCCGTTCACAGCCGAGGTGAGCGAGACATCGATGGTCGCAGCGGACGCATCAAGGTTGACGTTGACCCCGGTCGTGACTATCCCCACCCTGTCCACGTCCGATAGCGAATCCGTCCCCTGATCCGTCGTCGTCACCGAGCTATCGGTGACCGTACCCGTCGTCGAGGACGAGAACGTCGTCACCTCGTCGTAGCCGCTACCCCCGTCGATGGAGTCATCCCCACCTCGCCCTTCGATGCTGTCGTCGCCCGCGCCGCCGTTCAGGGTCTCGGCCAGCGGCCCGCCGTCCAGATAGTCGCTGTCCTGTCCGCCGCTCAGGGTGATGGACGTGACCGAAGGAAACAGCGCCTCTGTGACCGACGCGGTGTTTGGCTTGTCGGTGCCGTCCTCCCCGTTGATCACGATCGAGGTGATGTCTGCGCAGGCAGCGGCCCCGGTTCCGGGATCCGCCCCGTTGATCTTCACGTTCCCCGAGGAACACGTGACGGTCATGCTCAGGTTGGAACCATCGTCGCCTTGCACGGTCAGGACACCCGCCGTCACATCGGACGTCACGGCGCCACGGGCCGGGTTCGCCGGCGCGATCATGATCGACAGCACGCCGAGACAGAGCGCACTGATGCGAAGGAACCCCCCCTTCATCGGTGTGGATGCTCCCGTAGAACCTCTGGCTACGTCAAGCGAGGTTCCGAGCAGCTAGATGAACAGGGAGACCGCGGCTTCCTTCATCTCCAGGATCGCGGTCGCCGCTCCGATCGGCTCCTCGAGGCCGTCGAGCAGATCTTCCCTCTTCAGACCCAGCAGGTCCATCGTCATCTGACACGGGATCAGCTTCGCTCCCATGTCCTTGGCCACGGCGATCAGTTCCTCCGGCTTCGCGACGTTGTGCTCCTTCGCGAGCTTCTTGAACATGGCCGGCCCCGCTCCCGCGAAGTGGTAGCGGGACAGCTTCGCCTTCTGCGCAGATCCGGGGTTCATCGCCGACATCATCTTCTGCATCCAGTTGTCGCCGGTGATCCGCACGTCCGGCTTCACGATCGAGAACAGACCCCAGAACGTGAAGAAGACGCTGACCTCCATGCCGCTCGCGGCCGCCGTCGAGGCGAGGATCGTGGTCGGCCAGATCCTGTCCAGATCGCCGCCCCACGCGATGATCGTGAGCTTGTTCTTCTTGGCGGTCTTCGCTTGGTTCTGCTCGAGCGCCTCCACCCTGTGGAGGAGGTCGACGAAGGCCGCGGCGTCCTCGGTACGGGTTTCGGTCGCTGCCATCTCAGGCTGCCTTGCGGACGACGTAGCGGAACGAGCCGTCCTCGAGGACTCCGGCCTCAAGCAACTCGTTTCCGCTCATGGTAGCCCAGCTGGGCACGTCGGACTGCGAGCCCGGGTCGGTCGCGAGGAGCTCCAGCAGGTCGCCGCGAGCGGCCTCCCTGAGCGCCTTGGCGAGTGAGACCAGGGGGCCGGGGCAGGACTGCCCTCTGGCATCTACGGTCGTAACGATGACGTTCATGGGTGCGTTGAACCTCCGAAGGGAGAGGGAACGGGGGAGCAGAAGTGCTGGACGCGGATGTGCGTGTCGGTCCGCGCTGTCCCTATGTCAACAGGGACAGCAGCAGCGGTCGGGGATCATCGCCCCCACGGTGCCGGCTTCGCGCGTGCAGACCATTTGCAGGTGCAAATGCTACCGCGACGCTAGGTATTCCCGCAAGGGGCTTCAGAACCCAGGCTCAGGAGTTGTGAGGCAGCCCATCTCGTGACCCAGGAGCCTCAGTCCTTCCCGGTCGCCGGGACCCAGGTCGGTGACGAAGCCGCCGGCAGGGTGCATCAACTGGGTCGGGGTCTTGACGTGGCCGAGGCCCATGATGTGTCCGAATTCGTGCAGCAGCGTCGGTCCCTGGGCGCCGGGACTACTCCAGCCTGGAGCGTTTGGATCGTCCAGGTTCATCGCTATCCAGCCGCTCACGTACACGTCCTGAGAGGCCGAGGAGGCCATCGGGCGCGCCAACGCAGCCGCGACATCCCCCTTGTGCTCGAATGGGATCCGGCTCGAGTCCGGATCCACCCAGGCCACCAGGACGGGAGCCCAACGCCCGGGGTACAGCGCCGGCACGTATGGCCGCCGTGCACGGGTCAGCTGCTCGGTGGTTAGGCCGTCATAGACGAACTCGATCCCCGTGGCCGACGAGATCCGGCGCACGGCTTCGTGCACGTCCGACACCGATCCCGAGGGAGCGCGTCCAGGATTCACCACGTAGTGGATGGGCTCGCACGGGTTCCAGCGCGTCGGCGACCCGTCGAACCGGCGTGCTAGGAACCGGTGGTCGGCGGCCTCTCCGAGGGGATGGAACGCGCGCGTCACGACGACGACACCGGCCCCGATGGCCGACAGCGCCACGGTCAGGGCGACGAAGAGCGCCAGCAGCCGCGGTCCGCCCTTGCGGGGGATCGGCTCTGTCCAGTCCCGTGATGTCCAGATCTCGCCGGCATCCGGCCTCGAAGGCGCGCGGAACTCCCCGGCGTTGCCGGGGGTGTGCTCGTCGGGTCGGGGGGGTTCCATGGTCTGCCTCTATCGTGATCCTCAGCGCACGAGGCCTCGCCGGGACATCGGCCGGTAGACGGCCACGACGCGAGCCCTCAGGTGATCGCGCCTGACCGGGCCGAAGTGACGCGAGTCCGTCGAAGCCGAAGGGTCGTCCCCTTCAATCCAGAACTCATCGGAACGCAGCACCCGGCGGTCAATCTCATCTCCGGGGATCGCGACGATCCGCTTGATCAGCTCGTAGCCCGGTCGTCCGGGATGCTCCACCACGACGACCTGACCCCTTCGGAACCGGCGAGGTACCGCGACGAGCACCCAGTCGCCCTCCAGCAGGGTCGGCGCCATGCTCAGCCCCTCCACGGCCACTCGGGAAGGTCGGTACCGCAGGAGTGCCCACGCCAAGCCGGCGCTCGCCACAAGCGCCGCCGCCGGAGTCATTATCCGACCGCGAAGGTAGGATTCGGACCGTAGGTGGTTGGAAGGAGGGGGTTCCATGTTCGACCGCATATTCGCACCCAGACGGGTTGCACACGCGCACTGCGACCTGCCGTGCGGCGTCTACGACCCGGCTCAGGCCCGCATCGAGGCCGAGTCGGTCAAAGCGATCCAGGAGAAGTACCAAGCGACCAGCGACGACGCGTTCCGCGCCAGGGCCCTGGCGATCAAGGAGGAGCGAGCCGACCTGGTCAAGCACCACCTGTGGGTGCTCTGGACCGACTACTTCAAGCCCGAGCACCTCGAGACCTACCCGGAGCTGCACGAGCTGTTCTGGAAAGCGACCAAGGAAGCAGGAGCGGCGAAGAAGTCGGAGGACCCCCAGCAGGGTCAAGGCCTGCTCGACGCGATCGACGAGATCGCCAAGGTGTTCTGGGCGACGAAGTCGTAGCGAAAGTCGGGGCGAGCGAGGGGGGGCGGCGCCTGCGCCGCCCCCCGCCCCCCGATCTCAGGTCTTGGCGATGATCGCTTCGATCTCGGACTCGTCGAAGGCTCGCATGGTCTTCGACCGGACGTTCCCGAAAGACCCCAACTTGAGCAGGAAAGCCGTCGCGGTCTCATCGTCCGGGAACTCAGAGACGGCCACCAGGTCGTACTCACCGAGGGTCCAGTGGAGGTCGAAGGTTCCACCCAGTTCGGCCGCCATCTTCTTGGCAGCGTCCGCGCGGGCGAGCGTTTCCTTGTAGCTCTGGATGCCCTGCTCCGTCCATCCGAGCAGGCTCACGTACTTGGGCATCATTCCCTCCCCTCGATCGAGAACCGGAGCGCAAGGAGCGGGCTGGGCGGGGCACGCCCGAGGGGGGCAGGCAGACGATCTGCGGACTGGAGAACGCCCATGTGCCGCTCCAGTTCGAGGGACTCCAGGATACGCCGCGGGGGCCGCCGCCGGGAACCCCCCTCTGTCGTCCCCTGTGCTTCCGGCGGCGGCCCCCGCGAGGCGGTTGGGGGGCCGGGGCCGTCGGTCCCCGGCCCCCCAACACGATCGGCACGCTTCATAGGAGGCCGGCGGCCGGGGCGGGTCTGGCGGCGCCCCGGCCGTAGCCGGTCTCGGTGCCATCATCGGCACGGTCCGTCAGACGCGTACAGGGTCCGGAAGTCGGTAGTTCGCCTACGAACGGACGTGGTGAGCGTCCTCCGGTCGCATAGGACGTGACGCGAACGCGGGTCGGGGAAACGGTGGGGGGCGGGAAGGGCCGTGCTCCCTTCCCGCCCCCCTACTCGACCGGAAGGAGGGACGTGTCCGGCCGGTGGATCAGCTCATCCATGCCTCGGGGCAGCCAAGGACCATCTTCTGGATGACGACCATGCCCTTCTTCAGCTGCGGTTCCAGGTAGAGCTCCAGGACGTCCACGCCGTCGTCAAGGCTCAGGGCTTCCAGCGGAGCGGTGTCGCAAGCCTTCTCCATCACGAGCGTGGCCCCCGGCGGCATGAAGGCGAGGATCGGCCACCCGGCGGCAAGCTCGATGACCGTCTCGTCGTCGCTCGGGTCGTAGTAGGCGATCACGCCCACGAACCCGTCGCGGTCGTGATCCTCTCCCTCATCGAGGATCCCGTTCTCGTTGCCGTCCTCCCAGCCGTCGCGGATGCCGTCGCGATCGGTGTCCCTGGTCTTCGGGCTCGAGCTGAACCGCTTGACCTCGTATCGGTCTGTCAGTCCGTCGCGATCCGAGTCCACCATGCGCGGATCCGAGCCGTTCCTGAACTCCGCGATGTTGACCAGGCCGTCTCCGTCACGGTCACCGGAAGCGTTCCTGCGCGTGGGATCCAGCCCGTGGTCTCGCTCCCACCGGTTCGGCATGCCATCGCCGTCACGGTCACCCGATGGTGCGGCGAACGCCGCCTGCGAGAAGATGACTGCCCCGCATACCGCCCCAAGAACGAGAACCGCGGATGAACGTCTAACCCTTCTGGCCATCTCAACCCCTCCCTTCGGTGGGACGGCCAGTCCCTCCCTGTCGACCCGCACGACACGGTCTCGCACGGTGCGGGCCTTTGATGAAGTTGTCGGCATGAGGGGGTGGTCTCCGAGGGGTCCGAGGTCCTAACTTCGATGGGGTAGCGGGTTACCGCGGTATAGCCCCTTCGGGCCATGGCCGCGGGCGTGCGGGGGATGGCTGCTACCGTGGCCTGCCGTGAAGGAGATAGGGCTCGTCGGTGTGCCTTTCTGCGGGAAGTCCACCCTGTTCACGGCCCTCACGCATGCCGGGAGCCACGGCGGCAAGGAGAACGTGGCCGTGGTTCCCGTACCCGATCCACGCCTGGCCGTCCTCACGGAGTTGGAGAGGTCGAAGAAGACGGTCCATGCGCAGGTGCGGTTCGTGGACGTCCCGGGCGGCGTTTCGTCGGCCCAGGGCCTAGCTCGCCTTCGGGAGGTGGATGCCCTCGCCCTGGTGATCAGGTGCTTCGGAGCCGACGCCAAGCCGGCGGAGGAGCTGGGCGGGCTGCGGGCAGACCTCCTGCTTGCAGACCTTGCCGTCATCGAGTCGGCCCTCGAGAAGGCCGACAAGAAGGCGCGCGGGAAACCTGGTCTCGAGGTGGAGGCGCTGCGGGCGGCCAAGACCGCGCTGGACGCCGGGACCGCGCTGCGGGATGCCGGCCTGTCCACCGAGCACGCGGCCGAGCTGAGGGGGATAGCGCCCCTGACGCTGAAGCCCGAGGTACTGGTCGCGAACCTCGAGGAAGGAACGTCGGTGCCCCACGAGCTCGGAGACGCCTCCGGCGTCTACGCAGCGATCGAGGCCGAGGTGGCAGAGATGGATCCCGAGGAGGCCCGCGCCCTGCTCGAGGAGTTCGGCGTTGAGGAGCCCGGTCTCGAGAAGGTGATCTCAGCCTGCTACCGGGCTCTCGACCTCATCACGTTCCTGACGACGGGCGAGGACGAAACGCGGGCGTGGGAAGTGCGGCGCGGCGCCACGGCACCCGAGGCCGCAGGCGCGATCCACACCGACCTGCAACGGGGGTTCATCCGCGCAGAGGTGATCGCATACGACGAGTTGGTGGCTGCGGGGTCGATGGAAACCGCGAAGTCCCACGGCAAGGTTCGGGTCGAAGGCAAGGACTACCTGGTGCAGGAGGGCGACATCCTGCACGTGCGGTTCGCGGTCTAGGTGCCGCGATCCTCGGGCCGCGTCAGGGCCCGCGTCCGTCGTATCCAGTTTCGCTGTATCTCCTGTCGCGGTAAACCTGTATCCTTGCGACCCTGATGACGGATAACGGCTACCGGATCGGAGAGGCGGCCAAGGCCCTGGGCGTTCGCGTCGAGACGCTGCGGCGCTGGGAACGGGAGGGCAAGCTGAGCACGTCCCGAACGGCCGGGGGTCAGCGCCTCGTCCCCGCCGCGGAAGTCGCCAGGCTCCTCGCCGAGCGTCGCGCCTCGTCTGCGCAGGGCCGAACCAGCCGTCGGAACGCGTTCCCGGGAGTGGTCACCAAGGTCACGCGCGACAAGGTCTCCGCGCTGGTCGAGATACAGGCCGGACCTCACCGAGTGGTGTCTCTCATAACCCGCGAGGCCGCAGACGAGCTGGGCCTCGAGCCGGGCGTACAGGCGGTCGCGACGGTCAAGGCGACCAGCGTGATGGTCGACCTCCCAAGGCCGTGAAGGGCGACTTCCGCGTCGGGCTCGGCGAGGTCTCCGGCGCCGTCGCGGACCTCGGGATCCTCGTTCCTCTTGCAGCCGCTCTGATCCTGGTGAACGGCATGGATGCCGGCGCGGTACTGCTGTGCGCCGGCCTCTTCGTCATAGCCGCCGGGGTCGCCTTCCGGATCCCGTTCCCCGTGCAGCCGCTGAAGGCGCTGACCGCCATCGCCGTCGCGAGGGAGCTCTCGCGCGCGACCATCCAAGCGGCGGGGATCGAGCTGGGGGCCATCCTGCTGCTGCTGAGCGTCGGGGGGCTGGGGACCTGGGTCGCGAAGTGGTTCGAGAGGCCGGTCATCCGCGCGCTGCAGGTCGGTGTAGGGATCCTGCTTGTGGCCGGAGCGTGGAAGCTGGTCGTGCAGCCTCCCGCGGTGTTCCAGGGCGTGCCGTCACGGTCGTGGTTGCTCGTCCTTGCGGTGGGCGCGTTCCTCGGCGTCTGGGTCGCGGCACGCGCGGGCAAGCCGTGGATCGCGCTGTGGGTCTTGCTCGCCGGAGTGGCCGCAACCGTGGTGGCGGCCCAGCCGCAACTGCACGCCCCTTCGATCGGCATCCCCCGTCTCGAAGTCCCGGACGCCGCCGCGTTCGGATCCGCCTTCTTCCTCCTGGTGGTCCCGCAGATACCGCTGACGTTCGGCAACGCCATCGTGGCGGTGGACCATCTCGCCCACGAGGAGTTCGGGGAGCGCGCAAGGAGTGTGAGCGTTCCGAGCGTGCTGCTCTCGGGAGGGATCGGCAACGTCGCGGCGGGTCTGCTGGGAGGCATGCCGATGTGCCACGGCTCGGGCGGCATCACCGCGCACGTGAGGCTCGGCGCTCGCACCGCGGGGATGAACCTGCTGCTCGGCGGCACGTTCGCAGCCCTGGGGCTGCTCTTCGCCGATCAGGTGCCCACCATCCTCGGCCTTCTTCCGGTCTGGGTCCTGGGCGGCCTCCTGGCGTACGCCGGGCTCCGACACGCGTTCCTGGCGGCCGACCTCCACGGCATGAGCCTCGCCATCGCTCTGGTAGCAGGCGTGCTCGGGGCGGCGCTCGGGAACCTCGCCGTGTCAGCCGCGCTCGCCCTGGTGGCGGTGCACGGGCCGAAGCTTCTCCGCCGCAGAGGCGGCGTGCCCGGTACCCTTTGACCTCGTGAAGACAGATACCGAGCGTTCCGTGCTCGACTCCCCTAAGGCGGACACGCCGGCAGAGAGCGAGGGCCAGAAGCACAGCCCCGTCCTTCGGTTCCTCGGCGAGCTTCCGGGGCTCGTATTCATCGCTCTCTTCCTGGCCCTGCTGATCAAGACGTTCCTGGTCCAGGCCTTCTTCATCCCCAGCCCGTCGATGGAGCCGACCCTCGTGAAGGGCGACAGGGTCCTGGTGACGAAGGTCCCGTACTACCTGCACGACCCCGAGCGTGGCGACGTGATCGTGTTCGAAGACCCGGACCCCAAAGAAGAGCCCGACCGAGGTGTGATAGGCGGGTTCTTCCACTGGCTCGTTCAGGGGCTCGGCGTGCAGAAGCCCGACAACGAGGACTTCATCAAGCGGGTGATCGGCCTGCCCGGCGACGTCGTCAGCGCCAGGGGCGGGAAGGTCTATGTCAACGGCCTGGCGATAGTCGAGCCGTACCTGAACCAGAAGACGGCCAACTTCCCCAAGACGGAAGTTCCAGAGGGCATGCTGTTCGTCATGGGCGACAACCGCGGGAACTCTCTGGACTCACGATTCGGGCTTGGCTTCGTTCCGCTGGACAGTGTCGTCGGCAAGGCCTTCATGATCATCTGGCCTCCCTCGGACATGTCCGGCCTGTAGGTCGTAGCGCTCCCGTCGGCTGGGGCGTTCCTGCCGCTCGGAGCGCCAGTGCCTGCCCACCGGGCGTTCCTCGGGAACGAAGAAGCGCGCGAACGACCACGTGAGGGCGGCGATGCCGATCCCGGCCAGCCACACGATCAGGGGCGGCGGATCCAGAGCGAAGAACTCCCGGGCCGGCGGAACGACCAGGGCGAGGACGCCGGCCGCACCCATCAACCACACGAGCGCAAGGCGTTGTGCGTTCAGCGGCGAGGCCACCAGCGATAAGACCAACAGGCCGACCCACGCCAAGGTCATCACCGCGGCGGTCTGCGCCTGGAGGAGCGACACGCCGGGTTCCTCCTTCACGAGCGCGTAGGCCAGGAAGGTGGCGACGGCAGCCAGGGCCCCCGTGGGGATGGAGAACCTCAGGACCCGTTTGACGAAACCCGGCCTGAACAGCTCGGCGTTCGGCTCGAGCGCCAGGACGAACGACGGGATCCCGATCGTGACCGAGCCGATGAGGGTCAGGTGCCGGGGCAGGAACGGGAACACGAACCCGGCGACCCCGGTGGCGAGCGCTAGAAGCATCGCGTACACGGTCTTCGTCAGGTACAGGCCGCTCGTGCGTTCGATGTTGCCGAGGACACGGCGGCCCTCCGCAACCACGCCGGGCAGCGAGTCGAAGCTCGAGTCGAGCAGGACGAGCTGCGCGACCGCGCGGGTCGCCTCGCTTCCCGAGCCCATCGCCACGCCGATGTCCGAGTCCTTCAGGGCGAGCGCATCGTTGATACCGTCGCCCGTCATGGCCACCGTGTGCCCCCGTGCCTGGAGCGCCCGGACCATCTGCCTCTTCTGCTCGGGCGAGACTCGCCCGAAGACGCTCTTGCGCTCCAGGAGATCGCCGAGCGCAGCGGCATCCTGGGGCAACGCGCGGGCGGCGACCGGGTCCTGGCCGCCTTCGAGGCCGAGCTCCGAGGCGACGGCGCCGACGGTAGCGGGATGATCCCCACTCAGGACGATGACGCGGACGCCCTGATCAGCGAAATAGCGGAGCGTGTCCGCGGCGCCTAGCCTCGCCCGGTCGGCGAGGACCACGGCGGCGACCGGCTCGGCGCCGTGGGGGAGGTGATCCCCCTCGAGGGCCGGGGCCCTGGACAGCAGCAAGACACGCTTCCCGGCCGCGGCCTCGGCGCCGAGCCGGTCGCTAAGCTCCTCACGGCCGACAGGCGGCAGGAGGACGTCGGGCGCACCCAGGATCCAGGCGCCGTTCGCGAACGAGACGCCGCTCCACTTGCGCGCGCTGGAGAACGGAACGCTCTCCAGCGGCTCCCAGCCGGCCTCATCGGGAAACGCCTCCGCTATCGCCAACATCGTCGCGTTGGGCGCGGGATCGGCTGCGGCCAGGGCCGCGAGAGCCGCGGCCGGGTCCGATCCGTCGAGCCGCTCGATCCGTTCGACGGCCAGCTTGCCCTCGGTGAGGGTTCCCGTCTTGTCGATGCAGAGCACGTCCACGCGAGCCAGACCCTCGACCGCCGGAAGCTCTTGGACGAGCACCCTGCGTCGGGCGAGCCTGACGACGGCCACCGCGAAAGCCAGGCTCGTCAGCAGTACGAGGCCTTCGGGAACCATCGCCACGGTGCCCGCGACGGCACGCGACATCGCGTCACGCCACCCGTCGTGCGTCACGTACTGGCTGGCGAAGAGCAACGCGGCCGTGGGGATGATCGCGAAGGTCACGTAGAGCAAGATCCGGTCCACGCCGGCGCGCAGCTCCGAGGACGTGAGAGTGAAGCGGCGGGCGTCCTCGGCAAGCCTCGCCGCGTAAGCCGACCGGCCGACGCGCGTCGCCCGATACCGGCCGACGCCCGCGATCGCGAACGAGCCGGTAAGCACCTCGTCGCCGGGCGCTTTGACGACGGGTTCGGCCTCCCCCGTGAGCAGCGACTCGTCCACCTCCAGCCCCTCGGACCGGAGGACCACGCCGTCAACGACGACCTGCGCGCCCGCAGGAAGCTCGATGAGGTCGTCGAGCACAACCTCGCCGACGCCGACCTCGCGCACGCTCCCCTCTCGCACGACCCGGACCCGAGGAGCCGTGAGCAGCGTCAGCCGATCGAGGGTGCGCTTGGCCCGCACCTCTTGAAGGATGCCTATCAGCGTGTTCGCGATGAGAACGAGTCCGAAAAGCGCATCCTGAAGGGGTCCGACCAGCAGGATCAGCACCAGCATCGAACCCAGGATCGCGTTGAAACGCGTGAGCACGTTGGCCCTGACGATCTGCGCGAGGGTCCGGCTGGGAGCGGAGGGGACGTCGTTGAGGTCGCCGCGCGCCACGCGCGCGGCGACCTCTTGCGCGGTCAGTCCCCGCTCGGCGTCAGCCGCCTGCTCAACAGACACCGACACGAAGCCTACGCTTGACTCGTGCGTACCCTCGTCACCCTGCTGCTGGCAGCCTTCGCGGTGTACGCGATGGTCGTGCTCGTCCTCTTGCTGGCCGGACACCGGGTAGCCGCCAGGGAGCTCGCCGTCCTCGTGCCCAACCTCCTCCTTCTCTTCCGCGACCTCCTGAAAGACCCGACCGTCCCAAGGGGCTCCAAGTGGCTCCTGAGCCTGACGGTCCTTTGGCTCGCTTCTCCCATCGACCTTCTACCCGAGTTCCTCCCGGTGATCGGCCCGATCGACGACGCCCTGGTGGCGGGCCTTGCCTTGCGCCATCTGGTCAAGCGGGCCGGCGTCCCATTGGTCCGGAGTCACTGGCGCGGTGAGCCGGCAACCCTGGATCTGATCCTGAGAGCGGTGCGGATCTCCGCCAAGGCGTAGACGCACGGCCGGAGCCCCTCAAGGGCCGGTCAAGCCCTTCTCGCGCGCCCAGTCCTCAAGAAGTTCGAAGGCGTCCTCCTCCGGGATCGGACCGCGCTCGAGCCTCTGCTCCATGAGGAAGTCGAGGGCTTCACCGACGATCGGCCCCGGCCCGATGCCGAGCCGTTCCATCACCTGCTTACCGTCCAGTGGAGGGCGCAACGCGTCGAGGTTCTCCTCTTCGGCCAGCGCGGCGATCCGCTCCTCCAACTCGTCCTGGAGCGCACGGAACCTGGCCGCCCTCTCCTCGTTGCGGGTCGTGACGTCCGCTCGCGTGAGCTGGTTCAGCTTGTCCAGCAGCGGCCCCGCGTCCCGCACGTACCTGCGGACGGCGCTGTCGGTCCAGCCCTCCCCGTAGCCGTGGAACCGGAGATGCAGCTCGATCAGCTTGCACACGTCGTCGGTGACCGACGACGGGTACCGCAGCGCCTGCAGGCGCTCCCGCGCCATCCGCGCTCCTACCACCTCGTGGTGATGGAAGCTCACACCGTCGGGTGTGATCTGACGGGTCTTCGGCTTGCCGATGTCATGAAGGAGAGCCGCCAGGCGAAGGACCAGGTCGGGCTCGCAGCCGGTCACGACCGCGTACGTGTGGCGCAAGACGTCCTTGTGCCTCTGGATGGGATCCTGCTCCAGGCTCAGAGCAGGGACCTCAGGCAGGAAGGACTCGGCTAGGCCGGTGTCGACCAGTAGGGCCAAGCCGTCCGCCGCGTGAGGCGCGAGCATCAGCTTGTCCAGCTCGTCGCGCATCCGCTCGGCGGACACGATAGACAACCGGTGCCGCATGGCTCCGATGGCGGCCACGACCCTGGGCGCCGGCCTGACCTGCAGCTGAGCGACGAACCTGGCCGCTCGCACCATCCGCAGCGGATCGTCCGAGAACGCCACCTCGGGATCGAGTGGGGTGTCCAGCACCTTCGAGGCCAGGTGCTTCACGCCCCCGAACGGGTCCACGAACTCGCCCTCCGGCAGCTTCACAGCCATCGCGTTGATCGTGAAGTCGCGCCGGGACAGGTCCGTACGGACGTCCTTCCCGAAGGTCACGGCCGGCTTACGATGTTCCTCCGCGTAGACCTCCTCTCGGAACGTCGTTATCTCGAGCCGCCGTCCGTCCTTGGTCGCCCCCACGGTTCCGTACTTGACGCCAACCAGGTACTGCCGTTCGGCCCATCCACGGAGCACGCGCGTCGTCTCGCGGGGATGGGCGCTGGTCGTGAAATCCAGGTCCGAGTCGTCTGGGCGCTGGAGGATGAGGTCGCGCACGCTGCCGCCCACCAGGAACAGCTCGTGGCCTTCGGCCGAGAACCTCTCGCCCAGTTCCTTGGCCAGCGGGTGTATGTCCAGTGTCGTCATCTGACCATCACGATAGACCAGCGCCGGCGCGCTACCGTGGCGCCGTGCCAACGTGGCTCGGCTTCATCTGGACGCTCCCCAACACGGTGATAGGCCTTCTGCTGGGGATGCTCACGTTCCAGCGGCCCCGTCTAGCACACGGGCTGCTCCTCTTCGACAGGGGTCCGCGCGGTCTGACGGCGCTGATGCTGAAGGCTCGCCGATCGGCCATGACGGTCGGGTTCGTCGTGCTGTCCTCCACGCCGCTGGAGGGCCGGCTCTTGGCACACGAACGGCATCATGTGCGCCAGTACTGCGCCTGGGGCCCGCTCTTCATCCCGACCTACCTCCTGCTGGCGATCGGGTTCGGGTACAGGAGGCATCCGATGGAGCTCCGCGCCGTGGCCGCAGAGAGCGGGTAGCCGAGGCAAGCGGCTAGAAGGGAAGGTTGGCCGACCGCTCGTTCTGGAAGGCCGTCTTTCGATCCAGGACGCCGGTGAGCTGCAGGTCGAAGTCGTGGGGGCTCGTGGCCACACGGCGCGCGTCGTCCACCGTGACCAATCCCTCCTTCACGAGTTGGACCAGGGCCTGGTCGAAGGTCTGCATCCCGTAGAACCCGCCGTCCGCGATCACGTCGATGATCGAGTCGGTCTGCTCAGGATCGACGATGCGGTCGAACACGCGCCCCGTGTTGACCAACACCTCGATCGCCGGCACGCGCCCTTTGCCGTCGGCCTTCGGGACGAGCCTCTGCGAAACGATGCCCGCTAGCGCCCCGGCGAAGGACGTGCGCACCTCTTTCTGCTGCGTCGGCGGGAAGAGGTCGAGCACACGGTTGATCGTCTCCATGCAGTCGATCGTGTGGAGCGTAGAGATGACGAGGTGCCCGGTCTCCGCCGCCTGGATCGCCGAGAGCGCGGAGTCCGCGTCACGGATCTCACCGACGAAGATCACGTCCGGGTCCTGCCGAACGACGTGCATGAGCGCCGCCTCGTAGGACTCGGTGTCGATCCCGATCTCGCGTTGCTGGATGATCGACATCTCGTCGTCGTGCACGACCTCTATCGGGTCCTCGATCGTAACGATGTGCGTACGCCGCGTCCTGTTGATGTAGCCGATCATCGAGGCGATGGTCGTCGTCTTCCCGGTTCCGGTCGGTCCCGTGATGAGGACGAGGCCACGCGGCACCTCGGAAAGGGTTCGCATCACTGGAGGGAGGCGCAGCTCCTCGAAGGTCGGGATGTCCGAACGGACGCGCCTGATCGCGAGGCCCACCTGGTCCCTCTGGCGGAACACGTTGATGCGGAAGCGTCCGATGCCGGGCAACGTGTAGCCGATGTCGGCTTCGTTGGTTTGGGCGAACTCCCTCTTCTTGCTCTCGTGCATGACTGCATCCGCGAAGGCCACCGTGTCCGCGGCCGTGAGGGACGGGTACGCCGTCGGCTGGAGCTCACCGTCGACCCGGATGAAGGGCACGTTGCCGACCTTCAGGTGCAGGTCGCTCGCCCCGCGCTCGACCGTGTGTCGCAGGAGTTCGTCGATGTTCATGCCAGACCCGCTCCGGACGGGCTCGGCCCCACCCTGGGGCCCAATGTGCCTTTCGGCAAGATAGCCCCGAACCCTGAGAGGGCTCCTGCGACCCATAGAATCCCTCGTCATGACGGACGACGGGGCGCAGGAGGGGCGGGAGCCCCGTAAGCAGCCCGCCAGGCGCCGGCGGAAGCGCCCACGCCGGAGACCGGTTGCGGGACAGCCTGCCGCGCAGGCCACCGGCGAGCCCGCGCCGACTTCGGGGCGCGAACCCGCGACCGCCGGCACGCCAAGGCGCAGGAGGCGAGGCCGGCGGCAGGCCGATGCCAAGCCCAGCGCAGGGAAGCAGACGGCCAAGGCGGAAGCCGAGACCAAGAAGACGGCTAGGAAGAAGGCCGCGACAAGCAAGAGGGCCGCCACGGCCAAGAGCGAGGGCCGGCGGAAGCGCCCGGCCACTCCTCGCCTTCCCACCCAGAAGGAGGTGTCCGCCGGAGGCGTCGTCTACCGGCGAACGGATGGCGGCGTCGAAGTCGTGCTTGCCTCCCGGCGCACGCGTCGCGGCGACCTGGCGTGGGGCCTCGCGAAGGGGGGCATCGAAGAAGGCGAGACGCACGAACAGGCCGCGGTGCGCGAGGTGCGAGAGGAGACCGGCCTCGTGGCCGAGATAGAGGCCGACCTGGGTGACACGAAGTACATGTATGTCTGGGAAGACGTTCGCATCCGCAAGACGGTGCATTTCTTCCTGATGCGGTTCGAGGGCGGCGACATCGACGACCGCGACGACGAGATGGAGGAGATACGCTGGTTCCCGCTGGAGCGGGCGCTCAAACGAGCCGCGTACCGCGGTGAGCGCGACATGCTCGCGAAGGCGTCGGGGATCCTCGGATGACCGCCCTTCACTGGGCGATGGCCGCGGCGGTCGGGCTCATCTCCGGGATCCTGTCCGGGCTGTTCGGAGTTGGCGGGGGCATCGTGATGACCCCAGGCTTCGACTGGCTCCTCCCCATCCCGCCGAAGATGGCCCTAGAGACTCCCCTTCCCGTCATCCTCCCCACGTCTGCGACGGGCGCCTTCACCTACTGGCAGGCCAAGGAAGTCGATCTCCGAGCCGCCTCCTGGATGGCTCCGGCCGGGTTCTTCGGGGCGATCGCGGGGGCTCTGGGGACCGAGGTGATCGAGACGACGATCCTCCTGCTGGCGACGGCCGCGCTCCTCGCCTATCAGTCGATCGGGATCCTGCGCGGGGCCAGGCGCCGCCAGGCAGAAAAGGCACGAGAGGCCTCTGGTGCGACCCTGGCGCTGATCGGGCTTGGCGCGGGGATCGTGAGCGGATTGCTGGGGATCGGTGGAGGTCTCGTCATGGTGCCCCTTTTGGCCGGCTGGCTCGGGACACCGCTCAAGCGCGCGCTCGGTACCTCACTTATCACTATCCCCGCTCTCGCCGTACCCGGGATCGTGGTTCACGCGTTCCTGGGCAACATCGACTGGACGGTGTTCGCCTTCGCAGCCCTCGGCGCGGTGCCGGGGGCCAGGATCGGAGCGAACCTGGCCCTCGGAACCGCCGAGCGGACCCTCCGCCTGGCGGTCGGGGGGTTCATGCTGCTCGTCGCGGCGGGGTACGGCGTCGCGCAGATCGTCGAACTTGTCGGGTAGGGACCTCGGGGCGAAGGCTGCCGCTACGATGGGCCAGCCGTCATGACCACTGAACGCGCGGCTCGCGTCCTCCTGGTTCTCGCCCTCGCGGCATCGGCCGCCGTTTCAGGCACCGCGGCGCGGGCTCAAGAGCGCTCCGCGTCCCTAACCCTCCTGGCTCAGACACCGTGGAGCTCTGCGTTCGAGGATCCCGAGCTGTCGATCAGCCTCCTCGCCACCAACACCGGCACGGAAGTCCTTGAGGACCTCCAGGTCGTCTTGACCATCGGACCCTTCTACGCCTCCCGTCTGCAATACGAGGCCTCGCTGTCAGAGGGCCCCCCGTACTCCGTCCACGACGAAACCTTCCGATTCAAGGGCGACATCGGGCCGGGGCAGGCGCGAACCCTCACGATCGCGCTGGACCTGTCGGAGACGCCGGGCATCAGCCAGATCGAGTCCCTCGTCTATCCGAGCCGCGTGAGCCTCTTGTCCGAGGGCGAGGCGGTCGGACGCATCGACACACCCATCCTGTACTTCTTCCAGCCCCCGGAAGCACCGATGCTCTCATCGGCCTGGATCGAGCTGGAGGCTCCCGTGGCCTTCGGCCCCGACGGCCTGCTCGCGGACCCCGCTTTCGAAGCCTCGCTGGATGCCGGCGGTTCCCTCTGGGCGCCGGTGTCCGCCCTGGCAGCCCTTCAGGAAGGGTCCAAGAGCCCGCCGCCCGTGGACGTGGTCATCGAGCCGTCCCTCGTCGAGCAGGCGAACCGGATGTCCCGGGGCTACTCCCGGGTGGACGGCTCATCTGTGGCCGAGGGTGAGGGCGCTGCCGCTGCGGCCGGCCGGTTCCTGGCACAACTCTCCGAGACGCTGTCGGGGCCGGGCGTGGCGACGCACGCGCTTCCGTTCTCTGGGCCTGCCATCCCGGCGATGCTGGGCGCAGGGCTGGGCGCCGACCTCGGGGAGCAGCAGGACTTCGGCGAGAGCCAGCTGGACTCGATCGGTGTGACGCTGGACCCGTCCGTCGCGCGCCCGCCCGGCGGCTTCCTGTCTGACGACTCCATCGGCTGGCTGGCTGGCGGCGGCGCGACCACGATCCTGGCCGATGCCGACGAGGTGGAGCGACCCGTCCAGGAAGGGGGGTACGCGCCGCCGCCCACCGCCACCGTCGCGGGACTCACCCTGGTCCTTCCCGATCCAGGCACACAGGGCTTGCTCGCGCGTCCCGACCTACTCGCGGACCCCGTTCGAGCCTCTCAGGTCGTCTTGGGAGAGCTTGCCGTCATCTGGAAGGAGCGGCCGGTGCCGCCGGATCCCGAGGTGCGTGGGATCGCCTTGCGCCTACCGTCCAGTCTGCCCCCGGGGATGTGGGAGCCGCTGCTGCTGCGGCTGACCGGCGCCCCCTTCCTACGCACCGTCCACGCGCAGGACCTCGCCGGCGGCGTGAACCCCGCCGGCGCCCCCGCGGTCCTGCCGAACACTCCCGAGCCCGCCTACTCCGCCGGATACGCCACTCGCCTGCGCGAACTGCGCGACGATCTCGCGGCCTATTCGTCGATGCTAGCGGCAGACGACGGAGGCATCTCCGAGCGACTGGAGGTGGGTCTGCTCTACGCGCAAGCTGGCGAGTTCACGGGGAACGAGGCCGGGGGCGACGTCTGGCTCGACTCGATCGGGAGCGCGACCTTTCAGGCATTCCGAGGAACCACCCCGCAGATCGAGCAGATCTTCACCTTCACGTCGCGGGAGGGAACGATACCGCTACGGATGGGAGATCCCGGGCCCACGCCGCTTCGCGTGACGATCGCGCTCCAATCCACGCAGTTCGACTTCCCCGCAGGAGACCGCCAGGAGGTGACCCTGGACCGTCCGGGGCAGATCGTGACGTTCGAGGTCGTGGCGAAGGCGGCGGGCCGCAACCCGATCCTTGTTCTCGTCCTTTCGCCATCCGGGCAGGTGATCAGCCAGCAGACCTTGATCGTCCAGACGACGACCCTCAACAGGATCGCCCTGATCGTGACGGCGGCTGCGGCCGGCGTTCTGGTGCTCCTTCATTCGAGGAGGTGGTTCCGGCGGCGGAACAGGTCGAGCTGACCCCGGACCCTCGCGTGTCCACGCTGCGAAGCACGGCGTTGGTCTCGGTCGGGACGCTCCTTTCACGCATCACGGGGTTGGCCCGTGTCTCGGTGACCCTAGCGGCCTTGGGTCTCACCACGCTTTCCGACGCCTACAACGCGGCGAACGCCACGCCCAACATCGTGTACGAGCTGATCCTGGGAGGGATCCTCACCTCCGTCTTCGTTCCCATCCTCGTCGACTGGGCCAAGACACATGGGCAGGACGCCTCGTGGGAGGCGGCCAGCCGCTTCCTGACTTTGGCGGCCGTGTCGCTCACGGCCGTCGCCGTCGCCGGTGCGGTGGCGGCACCCTGGATCATGCGGGCGTACCTCGCTGGGGTCGAGCCCGCGCGCCAACCGGCCGCGATCGCAACGGGAACCGTGTTCCTGCGCTGGTTCATGCCCCAGATCGTCTTCTACGGGATCGGTGCCGTTGCGGGCGGCATCCTCACAGCCAACCGGAAGTATGCGGCGCAGATGTTCGCGCCGATCTTGAACAACCTCGCAGTGATCGTGACGATGCTCGTCTTCATCGCTTCACGCGGCGCCTCGGCGGCAACCGCGGAGCTGACGACCGGACAGCGGACGCTGCTCGGGCTGGGCACGACCATGGGGGTGGTCGCGATGACGCTGGCGCTCTGGCCGGCCCTCCGCTCGGCAGGGTTCAGATTCCGCCCCCGGTTCGACTGGGCGCACGAGACCGTCAAGAGCTTGATCCGGCTGGGTAAGTGGGTGGCGATCTACGTGGCGGCCAATCAGACCGCATACATGGTCATCATCTACGTGGCGAACCGAGTGGACGAGGGAGCGTACACGGCGTACTCGCAGGCGTTCGTGTTCTTCTCACTCCCACACGCCATCGTTGCGGTCTCGATATTCACCGTCCTGCTGCCCGGGCTGGCCGAAGCATGGACCGCGAACGACCGCGAGGGCGTCCGTGAGCAGTTCTCGCGCGGGTTCCGCGACACCCAGGTCATGATGATCCCCGCGGCGGCTGGCTTGCTGGTTCTTGCGAACCCGATCGTCTCGTTGCTGGCCGGATACGGGGCGGTGGGCGAGGGGGACCTGGACGTACTGGCACGAACCCTGGCCGGGTTCGCCGTGGGCCTCCCGTTCTTCTCGGCCTTCCAACTGCTGACGCGCGCATTCTATGCCGGACACGACGCGAGGACGCCGGCCCTTGTGAACCTCACCGCCGCGCTGATCAATCTGGCGGCGAACGCCCTGTTCGCTTTCGGCTTGGGCTTGGGCGTAGCTGGGCTGGCGCTCGGACACGCCGTCTCGTACGTCTTCGGGTCTGTCGCGCTCTTCGTTCTGCTGAGAAGCAGGCTCGGGGGCGTGGACGGCGCCCGGATCGGACTCACGGTGGCCAAGGCGCTCGGCGCCGCAGCGCTCACGGCGCTGGCGGCTTGGGGAACCGCGACCGCCCTGAACGGCGTCGTGGATGTCACGCACCCGCCGCTTCGCGCCCTCCAGGTGGCCGGTGCCGTGCTGGCAGGGATGCTTGTGTTCTTCGGAACTGCGCTTATCTTGCGGGTCGGGGAGGTCGAAGACTTGAGGACGGCCCTGTCCCCTCGGAAGCGAGGATCCCACACATGAGACTCCATCAAGACGAGCGCGGCCTGCTCGGCAAGATCGCCGTGATCTGGCTACTGGTCATAGCGTTGGTGGGCGTCGCAGCCGTGGACACGGCCTCGATCATCTTCACCAAGTTCAAGCTGTCGGACGTCGCGGTGAACGCCGCCAACGCAGGAGTCGCGGCCTTCAAGACCTCCAAGAGCGGCAGGCAAGCCTGCGAAGCAGCAGCCGCAACCGTGGAGGCAGAGGACGAGTCCCTCGAGCTACGAGAAGGCGACTGCAAGGTCAACGCGCGCGACGGGTCCGTAACCATCGTCCTGCGGACCGAGGCCAAGACCATCCTGGCTTCGCGGCTCCCATTCACGGAGGACTTCGGCAAGATCGTGATGAAGGAGACCGTCGGGGCCACCGCCCTGTAGCGTTCGCGCCGTGAACGACGCGCGTCCCGACCAGGAACTGGTCCGTAGCTATCTCTCAGGCGACGCCGCGGCCTTCTCGGTCCTGGTCGAACGCCATCAGGCGCGCGTGTTCAACGTGTGCCTGAGGCTGCTGGGCAACGGCGAGGACGCCGCCGACGCCACTCAGGATGCCTTCCTCGTGGCGCTCAGGAAGCTCGGTCAGTTCCGTGGCGATGCGGCTTTCTCGACCTGGCTCCATCGGGTGGCCGTGAACGCGAGCTACGACATCCTTCGCAAGCAACGCCGCCAGCCCATGCTGAAGCTTGCCCGGGACGGCGATGACGCCGCCGAACCGGAACCGGGGGTCCCCGCGCCCGACCACTCCGACGAGGTGGCGGGCACGACCGACGTCACCCGCGCGCTGGCCCGGGTCCCCGAGGACTTCCGGGTGGCCCTGGTCCTGGCGGACATCCAGGACCTCCCCTACGAGGAGAT
>CAZHRY010000001.1:35670-108008 GCA_964535065.1 uncultured Actinomycetes bacterium | reverse complement strand
CGGCGTCGAACTCTTCTGCGAAGGGAAGGTCGCGAACGTCGCCTTGCAGGTACGTCACCCCGTCGCCACGCCGGCGTCCTACCTCCAGGAACCTCTCGGTGATGTCCACGCCGGTGACGGCGAAACCTCGACCGGCCAGCAGCGTTGCGATCCGCCCCGTTCCGCACGGAGCATCGAGCACGCGATCGCCCGGCTCGAGCGCCAGCGCGCGGACGATGCGGTCCACCTGATCGTCGGAGTCCTCGACGCTCTCCCATCCGAGCTGCACCGCCTGCCAGGCCTCGGAGGAGAACATCTCCTCCCACCATCCGGTCATCTCAGGCCTAGCTTCCGCCCGAGGTCCTCCAGCGTCGATCCGACCTTCTCGTTGAACCGGGCGCGCTTCGCGTCCTTCAGCACGACCGTCGACGCGTTCCGTCCCGCGATCCCCATCACGCCACCACCCGGATGCGTCCCCGCCCCGCACAGGTAGAGGTTCTCGATCGGGGTCCGATAGTCACCGTAGAACGGGAGCGGGCGGAACGAGAAGAGCTGGTCGGGCGCCAGCTCGCCCTGCGCGATGCTTCCACCGAGGAGGCCGAACCTGTCCTCGAGATCCTTCGGTGTCAGCACCTCCACGTGCTCGATCGCTCCCTCGAGGTTCGGTGCGTACGCGGAGATCTCGTTGACCACCTTCTTAGCCCACGCATCCCGGGTCTTCTGTGTGTTGGGGGTCTCGATCGGCATGTACTGCGTGAACGCCAGCATGATGTGCTTGCCGGGGGGTGCGAGCCCCTCGGGTTGGTGGGCGGTCGGGAACATCACCTCCGCATAGGGGTGCTGCGAGGGCTTGCCGTACTTGGCGTCGTCGAACGCCTTCTCCAGGTACTCCATGCTCGGCGAGACCGCCATCAGTCCCTTGTGAACGTCGCCCTCCTGATCCCACTGCGGGAACACGGGCAGCTCCGACAGGGCGATGTTTACCTTGACGCTCCCGCTCCGAGTGCGCAGCCGTTCCACGTCCCTCACCACGTCGGCCGGCAGGTGTTCACGCCCGATCAGATCCAAATACGTCGTGATCGGGTGTGTGTTGGCGACGACCTGCCTGGCTCGTATGAGCGTTCCGTCCTCCAGTTCGACCCCCGTGGCCCGTCCCAGGCTGTTCACGGCCACCCGAGCCACCGGCGAGTCGGTCCTAATCTCGACGCCGGCCTCTCGCGCTGCCGAAGCCATGGCTGCTGCCACACCGCCCATCCCGTCCTTGACCCAGCCCCACGCCCCGAAGTGCCCGTCCACCTCTCCTATCCAGTGGTGCATCAGGACGTAGGCGGACCCTGGGGTCATCGGACCCGCCCAGGCTCCGACGATCGCTTGGGTGGCCATCGCTCCCTTCACTCGCGGATCCTCGAACCACTCATCCAGGAAGTCCGCAGCGCTCATCGTGAACAGGCGAACCAGCTCGTGGATGTCGCGCCCCGTCCAGTCGCGTAGCCGGGCGGCGGTCCGCACCCAGGCGGGAAGCTCAGCGAGCCTCATGTTCGGCGGAACGACGAACAGCAGCTCCTTCATCAGGCCGGCGATGCGCTCGAAGTAGGTGTCGAACTCCACGTACGCGTCGGCGTCGTGGGGGCTGAGCTTGGCGATGCCCTCCCGATCGCGCTTCATGTCGCCCCAAAGCGTCAGCGCCGTCCCGTCCGGGAAAGGCACGAAGTAGTCAGGGGTGATGATCGAGACCTCGTACCCGTGACGCTTCAAGCCCAGCTCGGCCACGATCCGGTCGGGCATGAGCGAGACGACGTAGGACGCGCTGGAGATCCTGTAGCCGCCCCACATCTCCTCGGTCGCCGACGCTCCACCCAGGATCCCGCGCTTCTCCAGGACGAGAACGTCCATGCCCGCCCTGGCCAGGTAGATGGCGCAGGCCAAGCCGTTGTGCCCTCCGCCCACGATGACGACATCTCGTTCGGTAGTTCCCATGTGACGCAGGCTAGCCGCCGCGCTGCCGGCTTCACAAGCGAGACTACCCGGCCGCCATCAACGCCACGCCGGCAAAGGCGGCCACGACACCCATCGTCTGATGGCGCAGCAGCCGCTCGTGCAGGAACCCGCGAGCCAGCAGAACGGTCGACACCGGATAGAGCGAACCCAAGACCGCCGTCAGGGTGAGGAGCCCTTCGCGAGAGGCGAGGGCGAACAGCACGTTCGCCATGTTGTCGAAAGCGCCCACCGCGACCAGAGCTCCGAGTTGCCGGCGGGTAGGCGCACGCCGGTCCGAGCGCAGCAACCATGCGACGAACAGGATCGGCACCGACGAGGCGCGAACCATGAATGCAGCCCAAAGGGCGCCACCTTGCCCCGCCGCATCCAGCGAGAGTACGAGCAACCCGAGGAACAGGGCCGCCATCAGAGCCAGTGCGAAACCCCTCGAGAAGCCCTTTCCCCTTCCATCCTCATCCCGGGTCCGCGCGGCAAGGACGACTCCGGCTCCAGCCAGGCCCATCCCGGTGAGCTGCATCATGGCCGGGCGGTCCCCTTGGATGAAACCGGCGACAACCGGGACGATCCCCGACAGGGCCGCGGTCGGCGCCACGACGCTCATCGGACCGACCGCCAGCCCTGCGTAGAGGCAGGCGAGGCCCACGGATCCCGCAACCCCCCCGAGCAGGCCGTAGACCAAGAGCCGTGCCTCGGGGACGGGGCCACCTGAAGCCAGCACGAGGGCGCCGGTAAGCACTAGGCCCGATCCCTGGCTGACCAGGAGCACCACCTGAGGTGGAAGCCTCCTCGTCATGAGGCCGCCGACGAAGTCGGCGGCCCCCCAAGAAAGGCCCGACACCAAGGCCAGGACGAGAGAGAACATCGAGCGCTACCCGCTCGCCTCAGACGACCCGCGCGCCGTCTTTCCAGACCTGCTCGATCCGCCCGTCCAGGGTCTCGAAGTCGAACGGGTCGCCTCCCACGACGACGACGTCGGCCCGCTTGCCCGCCGACAGCGTCCCCAGCTCGTCCTGCAACCCCATCAGCTCGGCAGCGCTGGACGTAGCTGCCACGAGCGCCTGCTCCGGCGTGAACCCGTTGGCTGCCATGTGCTTCAGCTCGTGAAGGTTCCACCCGTGCGGAGCGACCGGGCAGTCGGTTCCCATAGCCACCTTCACGCCCGCCTCGGCGGCAAGACGCATCGCGTCGAACTCGGGCCTTCCCAGCCCGACGAACTTGGCCCGGATCTCGGGCGCCAGCTTCGGGTCGTTCGCCAGCTCCTCGGTCGTGTCTCCGGCCGTGAGCGTGGGAACCAGCCAGGTCCCGGCTTCGACCATCATCTCGGCGGCCTCTTCGTCCAGGTAGGTTCCGTGCTCGATCGAACGAACGCCCGCCCGCACCGCTCGCTTGATCCCTTCGGGTCCGTGAGCATGCGACATCACCCACACGCCGAGGTCGGCCGCCGTCCTGACGATCTCGTTCAGCTCGTCCTGCGCGAAGTGCGGGTGCTTCGGATCGTCGGACGGCGAGAAGAACCCGCCGCTGGACGCGATCTTGATCACATCGGCGCCGGCTCGAACAACCTCACGTACCTTCAACCGAACGCCCTCGGCACCGTCGCAGACGCCGTCGGGGAACCCCGGGTAGGTGACCCAGCTCGCGGAGCGGCCGCCACTCGGGAGCCACTCATCGTTGTGACCGCCGGTCTGGCTGAGCATCGTGATCGCCACGTGCATGCGCGGCCCGACCAACACCCCGTCCTCGACCGCCTTCTTGAGACCGAGGTCGGCGCCACCGGCGTCGCGGACCGTCGTGATGCCGAGCGCGAGCGTCTTGCGCAGGTTCTCCGGGATCAAGAAGAAGCCGTACGAGAAGGGGCGATGCTGGACGGTCAGCTCGTCATCCTCGTAGCGGCCTGCGAGGTGGATATGGCAGTCGAACAGCCCCGGGAGGAGAGCCTTTCCCGTGCAGTTAACCTCGTCATCGCCGTCCAGGCCCGAACCGACATCGACTATCAGGCCGTCCTCGATCACGACGTCGGCCTCGGCCAGCGGTGCTCCCGTGCCGTCGAATACCTTCCCGCCTCGGAACAGCGTCCTGGTCACCGGCTCACTCTCCCCCTCAGACTCGCCCTACACTCCGGGCGAACCCTACATCCCAGGAGCTCGACTTGGACATACGACTCACCCCCGAAGACCGCGAACTCGCACGGAAGGCTCGTGACTTCGCCGAGCAGGTTCTCATCCCGCTGGAGGACGAATGCGAAGAGAACGACGGGCTTTCGCTAGAGAGCCATGCGAAGGCGAAGCAGGCGGTGATCGACTGGGACTTCCAGGCGATCAACCACTCGGTGGAGGACGGCGGGAAGGGCTACGACCCCTTCCAGGTCATGCTGATCGAAGAGCAGTGGGGACGCGCGACCGGAGCCTTGTGGGACATCCCTTGGCGCCCGTCGATACCGCTGGCTCGCGGAACCGAGGAACAGAAGGAGCGGTTCCTCCGTCCCGCCTGCCGGGGTGAGCGGCGCGACGCCTACGCCATCACGGAAGCGGGGGCAGGCTCGGACGTCACCTACGTGGAGACCACAGCCCGGCGCGACGGCGGCGAGTGGGTGCTCAACGGGACCAAGTGGCACGTGACCAGCGGGGACGTCGCGGACTTCTTCCTGGTCCATGCCCATGTGGACGGTGATCCCGCCAAGGCCACGATCTTCCTTGTGGACAAGGATATGCCGGGCGTTCGCCTCGTTCGCACCCCGAAGTACATGCATACGTTCGTGTTCGAGCACCCGATCTTCGCGTTCGAGGACGTCAGGGTCGGAGACGACCGGGTCCTTGGCGAGGTGGGCGAAGGGTTCGATCTGACCAAGGATTGGTTCGTGGAGGAGAGGCTGATGATCGGCGCCAGGACCATGGGCGCCTCCGCACGGGCGCTCGAGCTGTCGCTGGAGTTCGCTCAGCGCCGGGAGCAGTTCGGCAGGCCGATCGTCGACTTCCAGGCGGTCGAGTTCATGCTGGCCGACATGGCCGCCGAGATCATGGCCGCGAAATCCATGCTGTATCGGGTGTGCTGGGAGGCGGCACGGGGCGGCGCCGACCGGAAGCAGACGCACGCCATGGCCAGCGCCGTGAAGCTGGTCTGCAGCGAGACGGCGGGACGTGTGATCGACAGGGCGGTTCAGATACACGGCGGACGCGGATACATGCGCGAGCAGCCCGTCGAGCGTCTCTACCGCGAGCTCCGCGTGGACCGGATATGGGAGGGGACATCCGAGATACAGCGGATGATCATAGGCAACGAGCTGCGCAAGAGAGGGCCCGGAGCCTACACCGGGTGGCCCGGCGCCTGAATCCCGCGAACCGAACCGGTAACCGGCTCAGCTCTTGGCGTCAGCCAACCGGGTTGGGCACGAAGCGCTGGACCACGTTGACCCACGTGAGCACCGGATAGGACAGCGCTGCGATGCCCAGCAGCAGCGAGGCCACCGTCGTGGCGCTCCCCCTGCCGCCGAGGCCGGCGCCGATCCCCGCGATCACGCCCAGCGCGCCGAACGTGGCTGCCAGCAGTCGCAGCTGGTCGGCGAGCGGCCCACCACCCGCGATCTGGGTGGAGTAGGTGCCCAGCATGCCGGTGTCGGGTTGGTAGTGGTGGATCCAGAGGACGACGCTGAAGGCCGTCCCTATGAACCCGGTGAGGATGCCCATCGCACCCATCGGGTTGGGTGCCTGGCCGGAGCTTCCGAAAACGCCCATCGCAGGCGGATGATGCCCGACCGGCGCCCTCAGGGCAAGGGCGGCTGGTCCTGCGGCGCTCGGGGGATCACGAGAGCGTCCACGGCCACGCAGCCCGAAGGCGAGACGATCACCGGGTTGGCATCCAGGGCGTCCAGGCGATCTCCCAGGTCGGAGGCCAGCGTCGCCAGCGCAGAGACGGCCCGTGCCAGCGCGTCCACGTCGGCGGCCGGCGCGCCGCGGACACCGTCCAGTATCGGGCGGATCTTCAATCCGTCGATCAAGCGGCGGGCGGCGCGCCGGTCGAGCGGTGGGAGTCCTAGCCTGCGGTCCTTCAGCAGTTCCACCAGCACGCCGCCCGCCGCGACCAGCACGAGTGGGCCGAACGTGGGATCTCTGACCACGCCGAGCGCCACCTCGACGCCATCGGGGGCCATCGCCGCCACGGCGACCTCGGGCCCCAGCCTGCTCGACATCTCCTCGTACGCCGCGACCAGCTCCTCAGGTCCTTCCAGGCCGACCTTCACGCCCCCGACGTCGGATTTGTGGTGTACCCCGGGTGCGGCCGTCTTCAGGACGACCGGATACCCGATCGTGCCCGCCGCCGCGACCGCCTCCTCGGCGGTCGCGGCGGCGGCAGCCTCCACGACCGGGATGCCGTAGTCCGCGAACAGCGCCAAGCCCTCCAGTTCCCGGATCTCTCCACCCTCACTCAGCCGGGCCCGCCAGCGGTCGCGTACCGCTGCCGGCACAGGGGCGATCTCGGGATCGGGACGAGCACGGAAGTCCCGGTCGAGTATCAGATGCCTCAGCGCCCTGAGCCCGCTCGCCGTCCCCTCGAGCACGGGTATGCCCGCGTCACGGAGCAGCCTCACCTCTTCGGCTGCGATGGCCGCTGGAAGGTTGGACAGTACGCAGAAAGGTTTGGTGGTCGCGGCGAAGACGTCCCGCGCGATCTGCAGGTAGCCCTCGTCGTACGGCTCTCCCTGCCTGGTCAGGTCGACGACGAAGGCCAGCGCGGCCACCTCGGGATCGTCCGCGAACGCCATGAAGGAATCCCGGAAGATGCGATCGGCGTCGATCCCCGTCCCCCAGGCGTCGAGGGGGTTGGCCGCTTCTAGCCCAGGATCCAGCGTGTCCTGTATGCGGCGCAGGGTTTCATCGGACACGTTCGCCAGGAAGGCGCCCTCGTCGTGTGCCTGGTCCACGAAGAGCGCCCGCTCCCCGCCGCTGTCGTGAACGCTCGCGATCCCAGCGCCGGATGTGACGCGCCTCGGGCATGCGAACAACTCGATCGTGTCCGCTAGCTCGTCCACCGACCGAACCTCGTGCACCCCGTAGGCGTCGAACAGAGCCTCGTAGGCGCCATGCTCGCCCGCCAAGGCCCCCGAGTGTGCCGTGACCATCGCCTTGGCGCTCTCGGTCCTGCCGACCTTCAGAGCTATCACGGGGATGTCGAGTTCGGCGGCGCGCGCGAGCTGCGAGATGAACAGGGACGGGTTCCGCACCGTTTCGAGCAGCAACGCGAGCACCCGGGTCGAAGGCAGTCCGAGCGCGTACTCCATGTACTCGCCCATCGTCGTGACGATCTCCTGGCCGCTGGAGATCAGCAGGTTGAAGCCGATCTGCCTGTCGTTGAACGCGAAGGCAGCGAAGGCGGAACCCGAATGTGAGATGAAGGTCACGGGCCCCATCCTCGAGCCCTCCGGCGTCGGGAACCCCGTCGCCCGCAGACGGCGCTCCTCGTTCATGAACCCCATGCCGTTGCCTCCACAGAGCGGGACCCCATGCTGCGCGCAGATCGCGGCGACCCGCTCGCGCAGCGACGGCGCATCGGGGCTGGGCCGGTCGTCCGGCTCCTCGTGCAGAGAGGAGAAGGTCACGATGCTCCCCGCACCGGCCTTGACCGCGTCACCGACGGCCGCTTCGATGCGGGCATTGGCCACGCCGATGATGGCCAGGTCGGGCGGCTCAGGCACCTCGAGTATCGAAGGGAAGCAGGTGTATCCGTCTACCTCTTCGTACCCAGGGTTGACCGGGTAGACCGAGCCGTCGAACCCCCCTCGGCGCAGCTCGGTCATCATCTGCGCGCCGAGCGAGCCCTCCTTGACGGAGGCGCCGACGACCGCGACGGACCGAGCCTCGAGCATCCGCTCGAGGCCTCCTCCGGCTCCCGATCCCTCTGGACTCCCCACTACTTCTTCGAGCCCAGCGCCTTGTCCTTCTTGGCCATGCGGTAAGCCTGCCACCCCGGGATGCCGTTGACCCCGCCGCCGGCGTGGGTGGCGCACGACCCGTGGTACAGGCCCTTGAGCGGCGTCCTGTAATCCGAGTATCCGGGTGCCGGCCGCATGTGGAAGAGCTGGTCCACCGATAGCTCGCCGTGGAAGATGTTCCCGCCGATCAGGCCCAGATCCTGCTCCATGTCGTAGGGCCCGATCACCTGATAGTCGATGATCGAGCTCTTGAAGTTGGGAGCCAGCTCGTCGTAGAGGTCGAAGATCCTCTTCGCGTAGGCATCCAGCTCCTCCCGATGGGGCTCCTGGGTCCAGTCGTCGGGAACCCACTGCGTGAACATCGACATCACGTGCGTACCCTCCGGCGCCAGCTTCTTGTCCAGCGTCGTCGGGATGGTCCCATCCACGAAAGGCGCGACGGCAGGCTTGCGCTCCATGTGTGCGTCCTGGAACGCCCTCTCCGCATACTCGGTAGAGAAGCACAGCTCGACCGAGCCGGTGTGGTGATCCTGCAGGCCCTTGCCGGGCCGCGACGAGAACTCCGGCAGCTCGCCCAGGGCGACGTTGATCTTGACGACCCCCGAGCGCGTCTTCCAACGCTCGATGTCCCAGACGAAGTCGGCCGGCAGCTCGAGACGTTCCAGCAGTTCCAGGAACGCGAACTTGGGATGGATCGCGCTCACGACCACCGGAGCGCGAAGCTCCTCGCCGCTCTCCAGCGCCACGCCCACCACACGCCCGCCGCGCACCAGGATCTTCTTGACCCTCGCGTTCGTGCGGATCTCGCATCCGAACGCCTCGGCGCTGCGCCGGATCGAATCGCTGACCGCACCCATGCCGCCCTGCTGGAACCCCCAGGAGCCGAGGTGGCCGTCCCCGACGTCGCCGATCGAGTGGTGGAGCATCACGTATGCGGTCCCGGGCTCGTCGGGGCCCGCCCACGTGCCGATGACGCCGTTGACGGCCAGCATCCCCTTGACCGCGTCGGACTCGAACCAATCGCTGAGCAGGTCGGTGACGCTCATCGAGAACAGCCGCGTCACGTCGCCGACGCCGCGCTCGCCCAGCTTGCGCATCTTCCACGCGGTCTGGACCGTCTGCAGGAGGTCCATCGGCTTCATCGACCCAACGTGGGGTGGCACCTGAAGGAGCAGCGGGCCGAGGACGTCTGCAACTCCCTTGAGCCACGCCTCCCACTTGGGCAAGGTGTCCGCGTCCTTCTTCGAGAACTGGGAGATCGAGTCGTAGGACTTCGCAGCGTCGTCGGCGTACACGGTCACGGCCCGGCCGTCGGGATAGGCCTGGAAGTACGGGCCGAACGGGGTCACGTCGTAGCCGAACTGCTTGAGCTTGAGTTCCCTGATGATGGTCGGCGGCATCAGGGACATGACGTAGGAGTAGGTCGTGACGCTGATCTCAGGGTGGTCGGGGAACGGCGCGCTCGTGTCGGCCGCGCCTCCGGTCTTCTCCCGAGCCTCGAGAACGACGGTCTTCGCTCCGTCGCGAGCGAAGTACGCCCCGCTCGTGAGGCCGTTGTGACCGCCTCCTATGACTATGGCGTCGTAGACGTTGGAAGCCATGATCGTTCTGTCCTTCCCCCGGCGCTAACCCCCGGCGGCGCCCCGCCGGCCAAGGGCGCCAGACCCGCCTATCATGCACTCGGTTTGAACCGCCAGTCAACTTGACGATATGCGGTCCCGTTTTGACATCCCAGGTCAGGCAGGTACAGTGGTTTGAACGGGCATACAGGAACGGGCTGTGAAGGGCCGATACCTGTACGGCGTTCAAGGAGAGCAGGATGGCGAAGGCGAGGCAGAGGCAGAGGGACCGCCACCAGGAGATCCTGGAAGCGGCTTCGGCCGTCATCACCGAGAGGGGGATGGCCGAGACCCGGATCCAGGACATCGCCGAGCGCTGCGGGGTCTCACCCGGCCTGATCCTCTACTACTTCGAATCCAAGGACAGGCTCCTGGTGGAGGCCCTGACTTACACGAACGACCAGTTCTATCTCCGGGTGTCGCGCGAGATGCGGCGCATGACTTCCGCGAAGGAGAGGCTCGCGCGGCTGCTGGAGCTGTCGGTGCCGGGGCTGCTCCCGGAGTATTCGCTGCTGGACGAATGGGCGCTCTGGCTCGAGATCTGGGTCCGCGCCCTCCGCGATCCCGACCTGGCCAAGGAGCGGGAGTCCCTGGACCGCCGGTGGGTCCAGTCGATCGCCGACGTGATCAGGTACGGCCGCCAGACGGGTGAATTCCCGGCCGACGGCAAGGATGCCGACGATCTGGCGCTCCAGCTAGGTGCCATCATCGACGGCCTCGCGATCCAGGTCATGCTGAACGACACGCGCATGACGCCGGACAAGATGAAGGAGATCGCGAGCGACGTGGCCAAGCGCCTGATCGGCTACGACGGCGGGCTGGGCACCTGAGCGCGGCTTCCCGCCGGCTCCTTCAGCCATGACTCAGGCGGGTTCGCCCGCGGATCGCAGCGACTAAGGTTCGGGCCATGCCCATGCCGGTCATCATGGACGTCGACACGGGGGTGGACGACCTGGTGGCGTTGCTCCTCGCCGCCGCCTCTCCGGAGGTCGAACTCGTGGGTGTCACCTGCGTGACCGGCAACGTCCACTTGGACAAGGTGGTCAGGAACTCCCTCCTCGTGCTGGAGCTGGCCGGCCTGAAACGGGTCGAAGTAGCACGCGGGGCCGAGCGGCCGCTGGTCCAGGATTGGAAGGCCTTCGAGATCGTCCACGGGGCGGAGGGACTGGGAGCGTTCACGCCCGGGGAGCCGGCCGGCACGCCGTCGGCCCGCGATGCGGCGACGTTGATCGTGGAGGAGGCGCGCCGCCGGCCCGGCGAGGTCTTCCTCGTTTCCACGGGCCCGCTCACGAACGTCGCCACGGCCGTCGAACGGGAACCGCTGCTGCCGGAGCTGCTCGGCGGCTACACGCTGATGGGCGGTGCCTTCCGCGAAGGGGGCAACGTCACTCCTCGCGCCGAGGCGAACGTATGGATGGACGCGGATGCCGCATCGCGCGTGTTCGCATCCTGGTCCGGGGCAGGGCCGTCGAAGCTGCCTCGCTGCCTCGGGCTGGACGTGACGGAGCAGGTGTGGCTCTCGCAGAAGGACGTCGACGCCATCTGCGCTCCGGCTCCCGGCTCCGAGCTGGCTCGGCTGATCCAAGGATCGGTCAGCTCCTACGCCGACTTCTACGCGTCGACCGGCCGGTACGAGGGCGCGTGCATGCACGACCCGCTCGCGCTCGCGGCGGCGTTGAACCCTGCGCTCTGCACCTGGGCCATGACGCGCGTCGAGGTCGAGCTGGACGGCCGCTTCACTCGCGGGGAGACCGTGACCGACCTGCTCGGGATCCGCACGAGCCCTTGGTCCGACTGGACGGAACAAGACAACGCATGCGTGGCTACCTCGGTCGATGCACCCGCAGTGGTGACGCTGATGGTCGAGAGGCTTCGCGGTCTGGTCGAGGCCCGAGCATGAGCCGTCACGGTCCCCTGGCCGTCCTCGGCGCGATAAACGAAGACCTGGTGATCTCCGGGGCCGCCTTGCCCAGGCCGGGGCAGACGGTGGTCGGAGGCTCGTTCGCCACCCATCACGGCGGCAAAGGTGGGAATCAGGCTGTCGCGGCGGCGCGTGCCGGGGCGCACGTCGCGATGATCGGCGCGGTGGGCGACGACGCCCTCGGGAAGGAGGCAGTTGAGGCGCTTCGAACCGAGGGTATCGACGTGTCCTCGGTGCAGGTCCAGGCCGAGCCCACCGGAGTGGCGCTGATAGCTGTCGACGCCAAGGGCGAGAACCAGATCGCCGTCGCACCGGGGGCCAACAACTGGACCTTCGACCCCGCCGAGCCGCTGGCCGTTCTCGCACCGTCGCTCGTCCTCATGAGCTGCGAGGTCCCCTACGCCGCCCTCTCATCCGCCACGCGCTGGTGCCGCGAGAACGGCGTCGGCTTCATCGTGAACCCGGCCCCCTCTTCGCCCCGGCTGCGGAACCTGCTCGACGGGGCCCTCGTCGCTACGCCGAACAGGGACGAGCTCACCGAGTTGTCCCCCGGGCACCAGAACGCCGAGGAGGCGGCGCTGGCGCTCGCGTCGCGGATCCAAGGGCTGGCGATCCTGGTAACCCTCGGCCCCAAAGGAGCGCTCCTCGTTCATGGGGGCGAAGCGACCCCGATCGCCGCTCCGGAAGTCGAGGTGGTGGACACGACGGGAGCGGGAGACTGCCTGAACGGCGCGCTCGCAGCTGCGCTCTGGGAGGGGATGGACCTGGAGGGGGGCGCCGCGCGCGCCGTCGAAGCGGCGACCCTGTCGGTCACGGTCGCCGGCGCGCGCGGCGCCCCTCACACAGGGGAAGCTCCCTAGCTACCCGCGAAGCTGGCTATCTCGGCTGCATGCTCCTCGTAATGCGCGAAGGTCTCGTCGGAGAACTCCTGCGCAGCCTCTTCGGGTATCTCGGCCATGGCTTCAAGCGCTCCCCGCGCCCGTTCCCGCATCCCGGTTGCGCCCGCCATCACGTCCGCCCAGGTCATGGTCCTGGCTTCCTGCGCGATCGCCTCGTTCAGCCCGTCCCAGTAGGCGTCGTCGTGGTCACCGTCCTGAGGGCCGCCGGACGCTATGGCCTCGAGCTCCCCGGCCACGTAGTCGGCCCACTTGCCGCAGTGCCACACCAGATCCTGGACCGACCATCCAGGCACGACCCCGGGCTCGGTCCTGCGACCCTCCGGCACCTGCGCGATCGCAGCCTGCAACCTGGCCCATGCCTCTTCTTCACGCCGAAGCAGTTCGCCCTTATCCATCGGCACCTCCTTGGGATCGGAAGCCTAGCGCGCGTCCAGCGGGGTGCGTGAGCCGATCGTCAGTCCCAGAGGGTTCTGACCGGGTAGCGACGAAGCGTCTCGTCTCCGGTCACCAGGTCAAGATCCTCGACGAGAGCCTGCGCCACGAGCATCCGATCGAAGGGGTCCGCGTGGATCTGGGGCAGCTCGGCAAGGGCGGCGACGTGGCGGGGTTGTATGTGGATGACTCTGAGGCCCTCGTCCAAGGGAAGGTCTATCAAGAACCGCTCCGGCACATCTGGGATGCGCAGCCGGCCAGCGAGGGCTTTGAGCATGAGCTCCCACTGGGTCGTCACGCTGACAGCCACGTGCACTCCCGGATCCTCCACCAGATCCTTCATCTCCCGGGGCAGGCGTTCGTCGTCCAGCAGATGCCACAGGAAGGCATGAGAGTCGAGTAGGAGCCTCACTCGAGCGGGAACCCCGGGAAGATCTGCCAGGGGAGCGGGTCGTCGAAGTCCTCCGACATCCAGATCTGACCTTTGTACTTGCCCAGGAGCCCGCGACGGCCCTTCGGCTCGATCGGCACAAGCTTCGCGACCGGCTTGCCCGCACGAGCGATGACCACCTCCTCGCCCCTCTCGACGCGCTCGAGCAGGCGAGAAAGGTGGGTCTTGGCCTCGTGGACGTTGACTGTCTCCAGGTGCGCGATCTCTTCAGCCGTAGCCATCGCGACAAGACTAAGTCATCTTGGTTAGCTAAGTCAATACCTCGGCCAGCTCCGAGGCCTCGAGGCCCGTAGCCTCGGCCACCCCAGCGTTCGTCACCCGCCCGTCCCAGACGTTCACACCCAAGGAGAGGGCAGGATCCGAGCGAACGGCGCCCTCGAGCCCCTTCCCGGCGATCGCTGCGACGTAGGGAAGGGTCACGTTGGTCAGCGCATATGTGGAGGTCCGCGGCACCGCGCCGGGCATGTTCCCGACGCAGTAGTGGACGACATCGTGCAGCACGTAGGTGGGGTCCGCGTGCATGGTCACGTGCGAGGTCTCGAAGCAGCCCCCCTGGTCGATCGAGATGTCGACCAAGACGGCGCCCGGGCGCATCGCCTTGACCGTGTCCTCCGTCACCAGGTGGGGCGCCCGGGCGCCGGGAACCAGCACGGCACCGATCACCAGGTCCGCGCCGAGCACGAGGTGCTCGATGGCAAGGCGAGACGACATGACCGTCTGGATCCGCCCGTGCCAGATCCGGTCTATCTCACGCAGCCGGTCCACGTTCTTGTCCACGACGACGACCTCAGCCTGCATGCCCGCTGCGATCTCGGCGGCGTTCCAGCCGGCCATGCCGCCACCGAGCACGACCACCTTGGCGGGGAGCACGCCCGATGCTCCCCCCATCAAGACGCCGCGGCCGCCCTGCGGCTTCTCCAAGGCCTTGGCGCCGACCTGGGGAGCCATACGACCCGCGATCTCGGACATGGGCGCCAGGAGCGGCAGGTGCCCGTCCGGCGTCTGCACCGTCTCGTAGGCCACTGCGCGGAGACCGCGTTCCACGAGGAACTTGGTCAAGCCCTCGTCGGCAGCCAGATGCAGATAGGTGAACAAGATGTGGTCGGAACGGAACCGCTCGTACTCTTCCGCCTGCGGTTCCTTCACCTTCACGATCAGCTCAGCGGCAGCGAACACCGAGTCCGCATCCGGCAGGACCTCGGCACCGGCAGCCGCGTACTGCTCGTCGGTGATGGCGGAGCCAAGCCCGGCCCCTGCCTCGACCACAACCCTGTGACCCGCGTGAACCAGCTCCCGCACACCCTCCGGTGTGGCGGCCACCCGGTACTCGTGGTTCTTGACCTCGGTGGGTATACCTACGATCACGACCCCGCCTCCATCTCGTCGATGGCCGCCTCCAGGCCCCCGGCCAGCTCATCCAGGCCTTCGCCGTCCAGGATCAGAGGGGGCGACACCTGGATCGCTCCGGTCGCAAGGATCCTGGTCATAACGCCGTTCCTTCGGCACGCAGGCACCACGCGACCCAGCAGGGAAGGGTCGGCGGCCAGCGCGTCCCCATCGACCTGCACCGCCGCCAGGACGCCGGTTCCACGGCGAACCTCGCTCACCAGGGCCTTCCGCTCCAGCGGCGCCAGGGCCGCCGCAAGCTCCCTTTCAAGCTGCCCGGCGCGTTCGAGCAGTCCTTCGTGTTCGATGATGTCGAGGTTGGCCAACGCGGCCGCCGAGACGGCGGCGTGCCCGGTGTAGGTGTAGCCGTGGCGGAACATGCCGGCCTCCTTCTTCCAGAAAGGCTCCCACACCCGCGGCGCGGCTATCACGGCTCCCAGGGGTAGGTACCCGCTGGTGATGCCCTTCGCGCATGTGATCAGGTCGGGCTCCAGGTTCCACCTGGAACTGGCGAACCACTCACCGCACCGGCCGAACCCGGTGATGACCTCATCGGCGATGAACAGCGCGCCCGTCTCGCGACACACCAGCCGCGCCGCTTCCAGGTAGCCATCCGGCGGCGGGAACACCCCACCCGCCCCGATGACCGGTTCGCAGAAGAAGGCGGCGACCCTGTCCGGCCCGATCCGTTCGATCGCCTCGCGAAGCGCCTCCGCGTCGTCCCAGGGCACCTCCACCACGTCGCGGAGCAGGCCTCCATACCCCTCCAGGTTGGCCGGGATGCCCGCGAGCGACGTCCCGGCCGTGTGCATGCCGTGGTAGGCGCGCTCCCTCCGGATGAGCACGGTCCTCTGCGGCTCGCCGACCAGGGACCAGTGCCTCAGCACGATCTTGGTGGCGGTGTCGATCGAGTCCGAGCCACCGCTGGTGAAGAACACCTTCGACCCGGGAACCGGCGCGAGCGCCGCCACCCGTTCGGCCAGAGCGGCGGTCGGCGGATTCGTCAGGTCCTGGAAGCAGGAGTAGGCCTCGAGCTCGGTCAGCTGCCTGCTAACCGCGTCGGCTATCTCGACCCGCCCGTGACCCACGTTGCAGTACCAGAGCCCGGCGGTCGCATCCAGGTAGCGCCGTCCATCCGAGTCCCAGATGTGGCTGCCCTCACCGCGCGAGACCGTCAGTTCACCGCCAGCCTCGATCGACGCCATGTCAGCGAATGGGTGCCAGAAGTCGGTCATGCTCAGATGTTCCCAGGTACCGTCCAGCGCAACTCGGCTTGCACAACCCGAGCTAGCACGACATCATCCGCGGGTCGAGGGGCGACGGGGGAGCAGGAGGAGGGAGATCCCATGGGTCAATTCGATGCGGTGCTAAGCAACGCCGCGAGCCGCAGGCAGTTCCTGAAGGGCATGGCCGCGGTAGGCGGGATGGGTGTGCTGGCGGCGTGCCGGAAGGAGACCACCGCGACTTCGCCTGGAGGCGGCACGACAACGACCCAGCGACCGCCGATCGAGGAAGAGCCGGGTGTGCTCGCCATCCACGAGTGGTCGGGCTATGAGGCCAAGTGGATCTGGAAGCAGTACGCCGAGAAGGGGTATCCGGACCCCAAGTTCTCCTTCCTCACGAACACCGAGGGGGTCATCGCGAAGACCCAAGGGGGTTTCGAGTGGGACATCACTCACCCCGAGACCGGATACATCCAGGACTACGTGAACATGAGGGCCTTGCAGCCCTGGGACACTTCGCTGATCCCCAACTTCTCTCAACTCACGGATGTGCTGGAGCAGCACGGACGGATCGGCGAAGACCAGTACGAGATCGTCACCGACTGGGGCTATTCGGGTGTGCTGATCCGCAGCGACCACGTGGATCCAAGCATCAACTCATACTCCTACATCTTCGATGACGCCAACGCGGGACACATCGGTTGGTTCGACACTCCCTGGGTGATCCAGATGGCGGCGCTGACCCTCGGCATCGCCGGAGATCAGACGTTCTTCATGACGGACGAGGAGCTGGAAGAGGCGAAGAACTACTGCATCTCGAAGGCGAAGAACGTCTACTCCATCTGGGTGGATTTCACCCAGATGTGGGATGACGTGCGCCAGGGGAACCTGTGGGCGACCTACGCCTGGCCGGATGCGTTCGTGGTCCTGAAGGAAGACGTGCCCGTGCACTACAGCAGGCCCAAGGAGGGGGTCCTCTCATGGGCAGAGGGGCTGGTGCTCAGGTCCGAGACGGAGAACTACTACCACGCGCACGAGTTCGCGGACGCCTGGGCAAGCGTGGAGGTGGGCCAGCGGTTGGTGAGTTCGTGGGGCTACGGGCATGCGAACACCAACATCGACCTGGATGCCATCGATCCTGAGGTCGTCGAAGTGTTCGGCCTCGATGACCCCGAGACGAACCTCGCCGAACCGGCGAGCTATTTCGACCGGTATCAGCCTGAGCGCGACAAGTACAACCGAGCCTGGGACGAGGTGAAGGCGTCGATCGGCTAGATGACCACGACCGACGTGACCGGAGTGCGGCGGCGGCGTCCGAAGGGCGCCGCCGCCACCAGGACCATCCGCGCAGCACCCCTCGGCTGGGTAGGTCGGTTCTTCGTGGTTCCGGTCGTGCTGATAGCCGTCTACAGCGTCGGCGGGGTCTCGGGGCTCTCACCCAACGACATCTCCGAGTGGACCGTGACGCCGTGGAAGGACTTCCTGTTCTCCGACACGTACATGGGCGGCTTCCACGTCCTCGGCAAGGGCCTGTTCTGGAAGTCGGTTCGCATGTCCCTGATCGTCTCCTTCACGACCCTCATCCTCGCGTACCCCATCGCCTATCTGCTCGCCCTGCTTGCGGGGGCACGCAAGTACACCTTGCTCCTGGTGCTCATGGTTCCGTTCCTGACCAGCTACCTGCTCAGGATCCTCGCATGGCGTGTCCTGCTCAACCCGCAGGGCGTCATCAACACGTTCCTCGTCGACACTCTGGGAGTCCTGGACCAACCCATCTCATGGCTCTTCAACAGCCAGTTCGCCATCTACGTGGTGCTCAGCTACGTGTGGGTGCCGTTCGTCGCTCTGCCTATCTTCGTTGCGCTGGAGGGCATGGATGTCAGGCTGCTTGAGGCCAGCTCGGACCTGGGCGCCTCTCGTCTGCGTACCTTCTGGTCGATCACGTTCCCCCTGTCGATCCCGGGTGCGATCGCCGGGTTCATCTTCGTGTTCATCCCGACGATCGGTGAGTTCGTCACACCACAGCTCGTGGGAGGACCCAAGGGCTTCATGTTCGGCAGCGCGATCCAGAGCGCCTTCACCTTCGGGCTGGACTGGCAGTTCGGCTCGGCGATGGCGATGTTCCTGGTGTTCGCCGTAGCGATCCTGCTAGCGGTTTTCGGCCGCTACCTGAACGTCAGGAGCGTGGCGGCATGAACATGGCCGCATCCAGAGGTGGCAAGGCAGGTCTTTGGATCGTTTTCTGGATCCTCGTCTTGTTCCTGTATGCACCGCTCCTGATCCTGATGATCTTCAGCTTCAACGACAGGGAGTTCGTCTCGTTCCCGTGGGAGGGCTTCACCACCCGCTGGTATTCCGAGTTCATCCACAACAGCGAGCTGATGAACGCCTTGAAGACCAGCGCTTGGATAGCGGCTATAGCCAGTGTCATCACGACGACGCTCGCCATCCCCGCGTCCATCGCGATGCAGCGGAGACGCTTCTTCGGCAAGGGCCTCGCATCAGGCTTCCTGCTCGCACCTCTGGTCGTCCCGCTGGTCGTCCTGGGAACGGCGATGCTGATCCTGTTCAACTACGTCAAGGTCTACGTCCTAGAGCCCGCAGGCATCCCGTTCGAGTTCGGGGCGATCACACTCATCATCGCGCACGTGGTCATAGCCCTGCCGTTCGCCGTCCTGACGATCATCCCGCGCCTCGAGCGGATCCCTGTCGCGCTGGAAGAGGCGGCCCGCGACTTAGGTGCCGGATGGTGGGTCGCGTTCCGGTCGGTCACGTTCCCCCTGCTCGCACCCGCCGTGGTCTCGTCGTTCGTCCTGAGCTACGTGATCTCGTTCGACGAGATAGTCCTGGCCTCGTTCGTAGCAGGACAGACGACCACGTTTCCCCTGTACATCTACTCCCAGTTGCGACTGCCCAGACAGCTGCCCCAGATGCCGGCGGTGGCGGTGGTGGTGCTGGTCGTGTCCTCGATCGCCGTCATTCTCACCGAAGTCTTGTGGGTCAGGTCGGCCAGGACGCTTGGCGAGGGAGTGCGCGAGGTATTCGAAGACACGGAACTCACGCCTGTTGCAGGCGCAGGAGGGGATGGATGAACGAAGGGTCTGCGATAAGCATCCGCGATGTCAGCAAGTCGTTCGGCGACGTCCGTGCCGTTCTCGACGTGTCGTTGGAGATCGCCGAAGGGGAGTTCATCACCTTGCTTGGGCCTTCCGGTTGCGGCAAGACGACGACCATGCGGATGATCGCGGGCTTCGAGGAGCCCGACCGGGGCGCGATCCTCCTCCGCGGAGCGGACGTCGTGGGTGTGCCGCCCAACAAGCGTGAGGTGAACATGTGCTTCCAGCACTACGCGCTCTTCCCTCACATGACGGTGGAGAAGAACATCGCGTATGGCCTCAAGCTGAAGAAGGTTCCGAAGGCAGAGCGGGACGCCCGCGTTGCAGAGATGCTCGAGATCGTGGGGCTTGCCGGGATGGGTGCGCGCAAGCCGGCACAGTTGTCTGGCGGCCAGCAGCAGCGCGTGGCTCTAGCCCGGGCCCTGGTCAACCGGCCGGCGGCGCTCCTGCTGGACGAGCCGCTCGGCGCCCTGGACGTGAAGCTGCGCAAGGCCATGCAGCTGGAGCTGAAGCGCATCCAGCACGAGCTGGGAACCACCTTCGTCTATGTGACCCACGACCAGGAAGAAGCCCTGTCCATGTCGGACCGGATAGCGGTGATGAATCAGGGCCGGATCGAGCAGCTGGGGACCCCTCGCGATATCTACGACTTCCCCGAAACGCCCTTCGTCGCCGATTTCGTCGGCGTGTTGAACGCGATCGACTTCCGCGTGGACGAGGTGTCGGGTCCGGACGCCGTCATGCGACTCGGTGATAGAGAGCGGATAGTCGTTCCGATCGCATCGACGGGCGCGTCGGCGGGCTCGACCCTCACGGTGACCGTCAGACCCGAGCGCATCTGGCTGAGACCCGCCGATGCCGAGCAGCTGGAGCATCCCAGCCGTGTGTCCGGGAAGGTCGCTCAGGTCGTCTACCTGGGCACCCTGACCCAGTTCCACGTGGACACGGACATGGGCAAGCGGCTCATCGTGCATGAGCTATCCGACGCTTCGGTGTCGCAGGTGCGAGAGGGCGACCCGGTAGTTCTCAGCTGGATGCGTGAGGACGCGGCGATCCTCCGTCAGGACTGATCATCCCGTCAGCGTCCGGGTTCCCCGCTTCACGAGCTGGTCCGCGATGATGTTCCGCTGGACTTCGCTCGTGCCCTCCCAGATCCGGTCGACCCTCACCTCGCGCCAGAAGCGCTCCGCGACGTTCTCCCGCATGTAGCCCCTGCCCCCGAAGATCTGGACCGCCCGGTCGGCCACCCGGCCCGCCATCTCGCTCGCGTAGAGCTTGGCCATCGAGCACTGCGCGTGCTGGATCTTCACGTCCACACCCGCGTCGATGTTCTCCGCGAGCCGGTAGGTCATGAGCCGCGCTGCCCACAGCTCCGTAAGGGAGTCGGCCAGCATGTGCGCGATCGCCTGGAACTCGACGATCGGCCTGCCGAACTGGATACGCTCGCGCGCGAAGGCGGTGGCCTCGTCGATCAGTCGCTCGGCGGCGCCACAGCAGCGAGCGGCGATCATCATGCGTTCGTACCGGAACCACGCGTACGTGAAAGCCAAGCCGTCGCCCTCTTCACCGATGAGATGGTCCGCCGGTACGCGAACGTCCTCGAAGGCCACGACCGCGTGCGAATCGGGGAAGGTGTGCGTGTATCTGGGTTCGCGCACGAGCCTCACACCTGGGGTGTCCTTATCGACGAAGAACATCGCGTGGGCGCCGGCGCTCGGGCCGCCCACGATCTTGGCCTGGAAGAAGATGAAGTCGGCCCGGTTGTACGAGGTCACGTGCATCTTCGTGCCGTTCAGCACGTACTCGTCTGCGTCGCGGCGTGCGGTCGCCTGGATCGCGTCCACGTCCGAGCCTGCGCCGGCCTCGGTGATCGCGTAGCACTCGGCCCGCTCGCCCTTGATGGCCGGGATGATCCAACGTTCCAGCTGCATCGGGGACACGACCTCCGGCGCCCACTCGGGCGGTGTGTACATGCACCAACCCAGGGCGTTCGTCACCCTGCCCATCTGCTCCGAAACCAGAACCTGCTGCAGGGTGGTCATCCCCTGCCCGCCCAGCTCCTTCGGCATGTTCATCGCAGAAAGGCCCAGCTCCTCGGCCATCCGCCTGTGCTTGAGGCGCACCTCGTCGGGGATCCGGCCATCGTGCTCCTCGGCATGTTCCTCCCAGGGGATCAGCTCCTCGTTCACGAACCTGCGAGCGCGCTCTTGGATCGCGCGGTCTTCCTCGCTCAGCGGATACGTCGTCACGGTCGGTCACCTCCGGCGCCGGAGCATACGGCGGCCCGAACCCCGGCCGTGAGTTGGGTATGGTTCGGTTCATGGACGTGCGCGAACGGATGCGAGGCGGGCTCGTGCTGGATGGGGGGCTCGCGTCGGAGCTCGAGGCGCGCGGCCAAGACCTCCGGGACGCCCTCTGGTCGGCTCGGCTGCTGCTGGACGACCCGGGGTCGATACGAGCGGTACACGCCGACTACTTCGGGGCCGGGGCGGATGTGGTCATCTCCGCGAGCTACCAGGCCTCGTTCGAGGGCTTCGCTTCGCGGGGTACAGACCGCTCACGCGCCGAGGAACTGCTCCGGCTGAGCGTCCGGCTGGCCCGAGAAGCCGCCGAAGAGGCAGGGCCCGGCCACCTGGTGGCGGCCTCGGTGGGCCCCTACGGCGCCATGCTCGCCGACGGGTCGGAGTATCGAGGCAGGTACGGACTCTCGGTACAGGACCTGATCGACTTCCACCGGCCACGCCTGGAGGTGCTGCTGAGCGCCGAACCGGACCTGCTGGCGATCGAAACGATCCCCGCCAGGGAAGAGGCCGAAGCATTGGTCGAGTTGCTGGATGCCTATCCGGAGGCGATCGCCTGGGTGAGCTTCAGCTGCCGCGACGGTGCCAGCATCAGCGACGGCACTTCCTTCGCAGAAGCGGCCACGCTGGCGGCCTCGAGCGACCGGGTGGCAGCCGTCGGCGTCAACTGCTCACCGCCCGCCTTCGTCCCCGACCTGCTAGGAAGCGCTGGTCGGGCGGGGGTGACGAAGCCGCTGGTCGCTTACCCCAATCTCGGCTCTACATGGGACGCGGATCGGAAGGTCTGGCGTGCCGACGGCGGCCCCCGGCCCGACTTCGGTGCGCTGGCTCCCGCTTGGCGCTCCGCAGGCGCGATGCTGGTCGGCGGCTGCTGCGGCACGACCCCCGACGACATCTCCGCGCTCGCGGCCGCTGTCAGATAGCCGGGAGGCCTTCCGGAGCATTCACCGGCCAGGGACGCACCCGCTCGAGGGCCGCGCCCACGCGGAACACGTCGACGTCGCTGTACGTGCGTCCCACGATCTGGACTCCGGTGGGAACACCGTTCGAAGCCCTCCCCGACGGTACGGCGAGCACGGGACAGGGGGACAGGATGTTGAACGGCGTCGTCATCATGACTTGGAACTGGGCGTCGAGCGGACCGCCGCTCGGGAAGATCTTGCCGAGGAAGCTGTCGCCGGCCGGGATGCCGATGGTCGCCCACGTCGGGGCGATGAGAGCCCGGTACCGGCGGAGGATCCGTGACAACGGCTCCCATATCCGCTGCTCTCCCTCGAGCCCGATCAGGAACGAGCCCGGTTCGCCGGCCACTAGCTCCGCCTCTTCAGCCCAGGCCGCCACGTAGTCGCAAACGAGGTCCGGGACTCGATGGACGAGGTCGGCGATCTGCGCCCCGAAGATCGCTGCGAAGTGGCGGCGGCCGACGCCCATGATCTCCTCGAGGTCCCACGGAAGGCTCACCTCTTCGACGACGGCCCCCGCCTGGCTGAGGGCGTCGGCCGCCGCCAGCGTATTGGCCACGACCTCCTCCTCTACCTTCCAAGCGCCCAGGTCGGTGCACACCGCGATCCTCCACCCCTCGATCCCCTTGGGCTCGAGGGGGACGCGGAGCCTCGGCCTCAGCGAGGCCACATCGATGGGATGGGGTCCAGCGATCACGTTCTGGAACAGCGCGCAGTCTTCGACCGTGCGAGCCATGGGGCCGTCGTGGCAGTAGCGGTCGAGGTTGAAGGGCGGATAGGTCGGCACCCGGCCGTGAGGCGGCTTGAACCCGACCACCCCGTTCATCGAAGCGGGAAGCCGGATGGAACCTCCGATGTCCGAACCGCTAGCGAGCAGCGAGGTGCCGGACGCGAGGGACGCTCCCGAACCCCCACTGGACCCGCCGACGGCGACCGACGTGTTCCATGGGTTCCTCGTCACACCCCAGAGCTTCGAATGCGTGAAGCCGGCGCACGACAGCTCCGGGGTGGTGGTCCTGGCGTGAACCACGGCGCCCGCTTTCAAGAGCCGCTCGGCGATCGGTGCCGTCGCGTCAGCCTTCTCGTTCATGGCGAGGGAGCCATACCTCATGGTCCAGCCGCGCACGGGCACCTCTTCCTTCAGGCCTACCGGGATGCCCTCGAGCGGACGGATCCTCTCGCCGGCCTGGTACCTGCGCTCCGACCCCTTCGCGGCATCGCGTGCTTCGCCGTACCGACGCTCGCACAGGGCGTTCACGACGGGCTCCGCCACCTCCGCCCGCTCGATGACGCTGTCGAGAAGCTCTACCGGCGAGAGTTGCTTCGCGCGCATCTGGCGCAGAGCCTCAGCCGCCGTCAGCTGCCACGGTTCGCTCAACTCAAGAACTCCAATCTGTCTCGATGCTCCGCCAGTCTCTCGACGGTCTCCACGTCGAAGCTGTGATCACGCTCGGGTTCTTCGACCTTTGGCCTCTCCCCGAACAGCTCACCGGAGAGGTATCGCTGGCCGGTGTCGGGGATCACGGTGACGATCCTCTTCAGCTCAGGATGCTTCGCGGCAACCTTCAGGGCTGCCACGACGTTCATGCCCGACGAAGGCCCGCACAGCATCCCCTCCTCCCGCGCCAGCCTCGCAGCCATCGCCAGCGAGTCGGCCGTGGTCACCGTCACTATCCCGTCGAGGACCGCCAGATCAAGGTTCTTCGGCACTATCCCGTCGCCGATGCCCGGAACGCCGTGAGTCCCCCATCGCTGCTCGGAGATGAGCGGGCTCTCCGCCGGCTCGACCGCGTAGGCGACGACCGAGGGCTTGTGGGCCTTGAGTGCCCGGGCGACACCCGTGATCCATCCCCCCGTCCCCTGCGAGGCCACGACGGCATCCACAGCGCCGCCGGTCTGCTGCCAGATCTCCTCGCCGGACGCCTCTTGGGCTTCGGGGTTGTCCGGGTTCTCGAACTCGCCGGGGAAGAAGTACGAGCCTGGATCTTCAGAGACGATCCTCGCGAGCTCTGCGAGGGCGAGATCGATATCGGTTCCGGCCCCCGGGGTCAGTACGAGCTCTGCCCCGTACGCCGCGATCATCTTCTTGCGCTCAGAGCTCATGCCTTCGGGCATGACGATGACGCACCTGTAGCCCTTGATCGCGGCAGCGGCCGCGCATGCGATGCCCGCGTTCCCGGTCGTGCTCTCGATGATGGTCATCCCCGGCCGCAGGTCGCCACGTTCCTCGGCCTTGCGGAGCATGTGGGCATAGATGCGATCCTTGACGGAACCGGTCGGCCCGTACCACTCGACCTTCGCTAACAGGTCGACGTCGGGAGCGACCCTGGCCAGGCGTACGAGAGGGGTGCCTCCGACGGCGTCGAGCAGTGACGTGTACGAGTCGCCCGGCAACCTCCTCACCTCCCGTTCCCGTCTCGGCGATCCCCGAGGGGGCCGAGCCTACTCCCGGTCAGCTCCCGACGCGAAGCCCGCCGGCGCGGATGGCCGCCTTCAGCGTCGCGTCGTCCCACTCCGCGAGCAGCCGCCCGACTTCAGCGTCCACCTCGGCCTGCAGATCGTCGTCGCAGGGTCTCGTGTCAGTAACGAAGTTGGTCATGTAGTCGTCGGAATCCGTCAGGCCCGACACCATCGCCGCAGCATCGATCGCCTCCTGGAAACGATCCGGAAGAAGAGCTCGCGCGGAGTCGTCGGGGCCTCGCGCCACCACCTGAGCCGGTATATCACGCCAGCGGATCACACTGAGTTCGGGCATCGCGATCTCCCCCCTGAGAACGGACACGCATCGTAGCCGGGGACGGCCCTGAGCTGCTAGGAACCGAGTCCAAGCAGGACCAGCCCCGCCACGACGGCCGCCACTCCCCCGTACTGGTTGGACACGAGCCGCTCCTTCAGCCAGACGTGCGAAGCCACGACTGCGACCAGGGGGAAGACGGCGCTGGCAGCCAGGACGAGCGAGACGTCGTCCCCGGTCTCAACCCCGATCGAATAGGTGGTCACACCCAGGATGTCGGCCGCGCCCGCCGCCAGAGCGGCCGCAAGCGCGACCAGACCAGCGGTCTTGAGCCTGCTCAGCTCGTGGCGATGGGTGGCGAACAGCGGAAGGTAGAAGACCATCTGCGCTACGCGCGAAGCCCACAGGCCGACTATCCAGTCGCTCTCCTGAACGATCCAACCGAGAAGGAAACCTGCGACCCCGAAGGTCACGGACGAGCCCACCGCCCATGGGACGCCGGGCGCCCGCTGGTGAACCCCCGCCCTCACCGCCGCCAGGTCGGTCGATACGAGCATCGCACCCAGCACCGTGATGACCATGCCGGCGACGGCGAGGCCCGTCGGCCTCTCTCCGAGGAAGACGATGGCCAGCAGAACGCCGGATACCGCGTAAGACGCACCTATCGGGGAGACCACGGCCACCGGACCAAGCTCCAGCGCTCGGTAGTGACTCAGGTACGCCACGGCCGCGGCCAAACCGTTGAGCGCGATCAGAAAGATCACCGCGGTGAGGGCGCCGAGTGGGCGCCCTGTCGCAACGAGCACGACCGTCATGAACGCAGCCGACAGGCCCTGACCCACGACGACGGTGGAGATCGAGCCCATCCGCTGGCCCGAGAGCGCACCGAAGAACTCCGCGAGACCCCAGCCAACGGCCGCGACGAGCCCGTAGATCACGCGGGTGGCCCGGCTTCGGCGAGGGCGTCCACGGCCACGGCGCCCCGAGCGCCGACGAGCAGCGGGTTGGCCTCCAGCGACGTGATCCTGTCGCGCAGGTCGTGGGCCGCGCGGGCGATCGCTTCGACGGCTCGCGCCACGGCCTTGAGGTCGTGGCGCGAGCCGTCCAACCCCGCCCGCGCGGCCTGCGACCCCACGTACGCCAGGGCTTGCTTGGGTGTCAGCGGGCAGGCAACGAAGGTCGCATCGCCGGCTTCGGCCAGAGCGCCGCCGGGGCGGATCGTGATACACGCTCCGAACTGCCTGTCGACGATGGCCCCAACCAGGACCTCGTGGCCGCTGGCCATCTGCTGAACCAGCACCTTCGGGTCCTTCGCCCCCGCGCGGCGGGCCGCCTCCAGCACCTCGGCCGCGGCCTGCTCGACCTCACCGGTTCCGCGCAGATTCAGGCGAACGCCGCCGAGGCGAGCCTTGTGCGGGATCTCCGGGGCAAGCGCCTTGACGGCCACGGGTCCGCCGATCTTCCGCGCGGCGTCCGCTGCCTGCTCCGGGGTTGCCGCAACGGCCTCTGCAGGCCTGCGTACCCCGTACAGCTCGAGCAGCTTCGCGCCCTGAGCTTCGTCGAGGGGACCGGACAAGCCGCGGATCAGTCTCAACGCGGCAGCCCTGTTCTCGTGCGGAGGCAGATCGGGCACGGCCCTGACTCCGGACGACTGGAAGTCGATCAAGGCCCGGATCGCTCCCGTCGCGGCATGGTGGCCTTGCAGGAACGGCAGCCTCTCTTCCTTCACGAAGGACTTGGCCTCGGGGATATAGCCGAGCGGGCTCATCGAGACGCTGGCGAAGACCACGCCTGTGCTCTTCCCGAGGCGCTTCACGGCGTCCAGCACCGGACGTGCCCACGGCGTCTCGCCCTCCAACCGTGGAGGGAACGCATCGAAGGCGACGAAACCGACGCTCGGGTCCTCGGCCAGCGCTTCGAGTGCGCCGACGTACATATCCGTCTCGACCGCCGCCTGCCCCGTGACGTCCAGCGGGTTGTTCTGCGACGCGAAATGCGGCAGCGCCTCCTTCAGCCTCGCCTTCGTTCCCGCGGCGAACTCTGGAAGGGGCAGCCCCTGGGCGCCGGCGGCTTCTGCGAAGAGCGTGCAGGCCCCCCCGGACTGGAGCGCCGCCGCGACCCCGGGAGCTCGCAGCTTCTTGACCCGCGACAGCAGAACCGCCGCTTCGAACATCGTGACGGGATCTTCAACGAGGACCACGCCTCTGCCCCGAAGCCACGCGTCGCGTAGTCCCGTGTTGCCGGCCAGCGCGCCGGTGTGGGCGATTATCGAACGCAGGGCCGCCTCGCTGCGGCCGGCAGGGGCGCATATCAGCACGGGCTTGCGCGCGGCCCTGAGCGCGTCGAGGCCGCGGCCGATCCCCTCCACATCCCTCATCGTCTCGATGTAGCTGGTCACGACCTTGGTATGGGGATCGGCCGCGGCCCACTCGAACATGTCGCCGAGTCCCACCACGGCTTCGTTGCCGACGCCGAGGATGATCCTGAGCCCCTCGCCTCGATCCGAGGCCAGCTGGTTCATCGTCCAGGCCACCGTTCCCGATTGGGAGATGACGCTGATCCGGCCCGGGAGCGGTTCGGGTGGCGGCGTGGTTCCGTAGGGAGCGACCCGATCCACGTAGTTCACGAACCCCTCGACGTTGGGCCCGAGCACCGGGATCCGGTTCCGCAGCGCCGCCGCGCGGAGCTCCTCCTGGAGGGCCCGCCCCTCTTCCCCCGCCTCGGCGAACCCCGACGAGACAACCATGATCCCCCGGACCTTGCGAGCTCCGCAGGCGTCGATCATCCGCACGACAACGCGAGCGGGGACCACGAACACGACCAGGTCCACGCCGGCCGGCAGCTCCTCGATGCTCTTCAGGCAGGGTCGGCCCCAAACGGTGTCGTACTTCGGATTGATCGGGTACAGCTCACCGGGGTAGCCGACGTGCCTCAACGACCGCTCGATCTCAGGTGCCCATGAATCGGGCGATTCCGAGGCCCCCACGATCGCGATGGACCTCGGCGCCAGCAGCGGCGTCAGGTTCCAGACTGCCACCACGGCCTACGCCTCCCCGCGGTACCGGGCGTCTCGCCATGCGATCGCCGCCTTCAATCCCTCTTCCGAGGTGATGCGGCGGAACTCGTCACGAGCCGGCAGATTCGCCGTCTCGATCATGACGTCCAGCTCGGTGTTCGAGGCCATCGCCGCGCGGAAGCCGGCGACGTCCCAGGCTCGGTTCAGCGCTCGCTTGGTCGTCTGGACGACGAAGGGCTCGTTCTTGGCTATCTCGTCGGCCAGAGCCAGCGTCGCCTCGTCGAGCCGGTCGCGCGGCACGACCCGGTTGACCAGGCCGATACGCAAGGCCTCCTCGGCGGGGATGCGGTCCTCGCCGGTGAACATCAGCTCCTTCGCCTTGCGAACACCCACCACCCACGGCAGGAACATCGAGACCACACCCGAGCCGAACCGCACGTCCACGTAGCCGAAGTAGGCGTCGTCGGCCGCAACGGCGAGATCGCACGCGAGCATCAGGTCGGTGCCGCCGGCAAGGCAGTATGACTGCACCGACGCGATCACCGGCTTCGGGCAGTCCAGGATCTCCAGCATCCGGGCGGTGGAATGCGCCAGTTCCTCGTGCCAGTAGCGGGCGTCATGAACGCCACCCTCGGCGTCCTCGTTCAGGTCGTAGCCGGCGCAGAACGCCCGCCCCGCCCCCCTCAGGATCACCACGGAGACCGAGTCATCCTTCCCGGCGGCGTCGATCGCCTCCGAGATCGCTTCGATGAGCTCCGCGTTCAGGGCGTTGAGCGCGCCCGGACGGTTCATGGTCAGGCGCCGGACTGGGCCGACGTCCTCGACGAGGAGAACGGGCTCGGGTGCTTCATTCACGGGTATCCCTCTTCCCTAGTGACCGCCGATCCGGCGGGTCCGGACCGAGGCCCGGATGCTAGCAACGCCGAGGTCGCGCGTACCAACGGCCGGACGGGTCTCGCGGATCGTCCTAGATGCGTCCTAGACTCGAGTCCGTCGCCGAACGAGGAGCGGATAGATGACCGACAGCGAGAGCCGGCCACGGGCGCCGGGCGCGTCGCCGCTTCCGCCGCCCCCCGGGCAGCAGCCCTACGTGCAGGCTCCCGAGAGGTCGAACGGCCTCGCCACCGCCGCCCTGGTCCTGGGGATCATCGGCGTCTTCCTATTCTGGACCGTTTGGGCCGGCCTCCTGCTCGGAACACTGGCCATCATCTTTGGAGCGATCGGCCGGTCCAACGCGAAGCACGGCGCCCCCAACCAGGGAAGCGCGACGGCAGGGCTGGTGCTGGGGATCGTGAGCGTCCTCGCCAGCATCTCCTTCCTGGTCTTCATCATCTCTGTCGCAGGCGAGGTAGGAGACCTGTTCGACGAGATCCAGAGCCACATCGAGCTCTGCCTTGACAACCCCGACGCCCCGGCCTGCTAGCCGGGCGGACCCTGATACCGGCACATCACAACGCTTCCACCGCAACGTCAACTGCCACATGGCCTGACGGCGCAGGAGCGGTTCGGCCGCAGACCCATCCGCCGAGCCGTTCCCATCCGTAACTCCGGTCGGGACTCGGAACGGTCTCAGCGAAGGCTTCCAAGGGGGCTAGGTCAGAGGGGGTTGTTCGAACCGGACCTTGCATAGCACGCCCGGCCTATGGTACTCACCCCCATCGGCCGGTTTGAACCGCCGGTCAGTCCTTCGACGCAAGGAGGGGAACGGGATGGTCTTTCACCCGCGCGATCCACGGTACCGCCGCCTCGACAGGCGGGATTTCCTCAAGAGATCGCTGATGACGGCCGCGGCCGTACCGAGCATGTCTGCGATCCTAGCCGCCTGCGGCGAGAAGACCCCGGCCACCGGTGGTGGCGACAGCACGGTCCCGATCTTCGGCACTCCCGACAACCCGGCCACCCTCCAGACGTACGACGACAACCCGATGCTCGCGTCCGATCTCGAGCCCGAAGAGGGACCGCTCGTCATCTACAACTGGGAGCAGTACCTCTGGAAGAAGGTCCTCGACGACTTCACCAAGGAGACAGGGGTCGAGTGGCGTTACGAGACCTTCTACAACATGGAGGAGGCCGTCCAGAAGTTCACGACCGGCCAGGCGACCTTCGACGTCTTCTTCCCCACGATCGATGTGGTGCCCAAGTTGGTGGCCAGCAAGCTGATCCAGCCGCTCAACCACGACTACATCCCGAACATCTCGAACCTGTGGCCCGCGCTCCAGGACCCCTTCTACGACAAGGGCTCGCAGTACACGGTTCCGTACACGATCTACCACACGGGCATCGCGTGGCGGAACGACGTCGTGCCGATGGAGCCGGAGGACCTGGTCGCGACCGGAGACCCCTACGGGATCTTCTGGGACACGGCCTACAAGGGCAAGACCGGCATCTACGACGACTACCGCGAGGCTATGGCCCTGGCGATGCTCCGCAACGAGGGTCCCGACGTGGACGTCAACACCTCCGATCAGGCGATCATCGACCGCGCCAAGGCGAGCCTGATGGAACTGAACTCCACGATGGACATCCGCCTAACGATCGACGGCGCCTACGCTGGGATCCCCGAAGGTAAGTTCGGCCTGCACCAGTCCTGGTCAGGCGACATCCAGGCCGGCCCCTGGTACGGGAGCAAGGACGACGCCGCCACGCTCCGGTACCTGTGGCCCGCGAGGGAGGGGTTCGGCGGAACCCTGGGCAACGACACGATGGCCATACCGAAGGCGGCGAAGAACCCCGTGCTCGCCCACATGTTCCTGAACTTCATGCTCGACAACTTCAACGGCGTCAAGAACTGGACGTGGGTGGGCTACCAGGTGCCGTTCACGGACGTGGACCCGGCGTCGATCTTCGATGAGAGCTACCCGGGTCTCGAGGGCTGGTTCTCATGGGACTACAAGGGGCACTGGGACAACCTCAGGGGCACGATAGTCACCGAGGAAGACTTCGACATGGGCTCGCGGGCCATCGGGCTTCCGGTCGAGGTGGACCTGGCCTACCAGGAAGCCTTCAACGAGTTCCGGTCCGGCGCGACCGTGGAGGAGTAGCTCGGACCTAACGAACGCGAGTGACAGGGTGGTAAGGTCCCGCCCCGCAGGGGCGGGACCTTACCTTGTGAGACGGAAGGAGGAGCCAGGAGCGCCATGCCCACGCCGACCGGCGACATAGTCGGCCAGAAACGCTGGTACTGGCCCGTCTTCGCAGCACCGGGCCTGACTTGGCTGGTCCTCCTCTTCCTGACCCCCTTCTACGCCATCGTCGCGGTCGCCTTCGGAGGGATCGACCCGATATTCGCTGCGCCGGTGCCGGCATGGAACCCTCTGGACTGGGACTTCACCCGCTTCAACGGGGTCCTTCAGGAGCTGGTCTCCGGCACGCTGCGCATACAGTTCACGCGAACCCTCTACTTCGTGTTCGTCGCCGTGGCCCTCTGCATCCTCATCGGGTACCCGGTCGCCTATTACATCTCGCGCCACAGCGGCCGCAGGAAGGTGCTCTTCCTGACCCTGATGATCCTTCCGTTCTGGATGAGCTACCTGATGCGGATGCTTGCTTGGGTCAACCTGCTCAACAACGAGCAGGGCGATCCGGGCTTGGTCAACAAGATCCTTCAGCTGACTCCCCTGCTCGGCGAGCCCGTCAACTGGTTCGCCGGGCGGGCCGCCCCCATCACCGTGATCCTAGGCCTCGTCTACGGCTATATCCCCTTCTTCATCCTGCCTCTGTATGCCGCCCTGGACCGTATCGACAAGTCGCAGCTCGAGGCGTCGCGCGACCTCGGAGCCAGTCCCGCTCGCACGTTCTGGCGTGTGACCCTTCCGCTGTCCAAGCAGGGGATCCTCGCCGGCTCCGTGATCATCATGCTGCCGATGTTCGGCGACTACTACACCCCGAACCTGATGTCGGGCGCTCCCAACGTCTCGATGATCGGGAACGCGATCGACGCCGGGATGAACAGCCAGGCTCGAGGACCGCAGGGAGCTTCGATCACGATCCTGCTCTCGCTCTTCATCGCAACCCTGATGATCTACTACCTGGTCAGCGTCGCGAGGGCATCCAGGGAGGCGCGGCAGTGAGTACGACCCTCCCGGCCCCCCGCGGACGGCTCCGTGCCTGGTTCGCCAACCCGTGGTCCAAGCCGCGCTTCCTGAAGGTCTTCACGTGGGCCTACGTGGCCTGGTCCATCGTGCCGGTGCTGATCGCGGTCCAGTTCTCGTTCAACGCTGGGCGCTCGCGAAGTTCGTTCCAGGGGTTCTCGCTCCAGTGGTGGGAGGGCATCTTCGTCAGGGGCTCGGAGAACTACGACGAGACGCTGCTGCCGGCCCTGATGCAGAGCCTGAAGTTGGCCTTCTTCACGATGCCGATCGCGACGATCCTGGGGGTCGGTCTCGCGTTGGGGCTGGCGAGGTGGCGCGGAAGGGGTTCGGGCGCCGCCAACTTCCTGATGCTCTTCCCACTGGTCACGCCCGAGATCGTGATGGGTGTCTCGCTGTTCTTCATCTTCGTGAACCTGTACTCGTGGATCCCGCTGGGCACAGAAGCGCAGGTCGTCGGCCACGTCACGTTCTCGATCTCGTACGTCGTGATCGTCACGAGGGGACGTCTGTTCGCCATAGGGCGTGAGTACGAAGAGGCCGCGATGGACCTCGGGGCCTCGTCGGCGTCTGCCATCCGCCGGGTACTGCTGCCACTGCTGGCGCCGGCGGTGTTCGCAAGCATGTTCATCGTCTTCGCCATCTCGATCGACGACTTCGTCATAAGTCGCTACCTGTGCGTCGAGGGATGCACGACCATCCCGATCAAGATCTACTCAGCGGCGCGCAACGCGGGGTCCCCCAGCCTGAACGCTCTGGCCACGATCATGATGGCACTGTCCCTCCTGGCCATCGCGGCCTCTATCACCATCCAGAAGGTCTTCATCAAGAAGCAGGAGGGGGATCGGTCGGCGGTAGAGGACTTCGCACGCCTGGAGATCTGACAGGCGGTGCCGGGAAGCGCCGCCGGCAGAGCTACTCGACCGCGGCGGCCGCTGCGGCGAACCCCTCGGCCGAGACCTCGCCCTGAGGCAGCACACGGAGGGCGTCCACCGGGAAGTGAACGCTGACGGCGGTCCCGGAGGCGTAGCTGAGAGCCTCGCCCTCGTTCTGAACGAACACCTGGATCTTGTCGCCCGAAGCCAGGTTGACCAGGACGTGCATGACCGACCCGACGTAGACCAGCCTCTCCACCATGCCGGGCACACGGTTCTGGCCCGTTTCGCCGGGTTGACCGAGGACGACCCTCTCGGGACGGATGGAGAGCTTCACGGACCCGCGCGCGTCGGGCTCGCCGCGGCCCCCGACGAGTTCGAACTCACCGAGGCGGACCTTGCAGCCCTGCGGGCCTGGGCCGTCGGCCTCGGCGTCCATGAGGTTGGACACACCGAGGAAGTCGGCCACGTAGGCCGTCGCGGGCTCCTCGTAGACCTCCTTGGGAGGCCCGACCTGCTCCACCCGACCGTTGGACATGACCGCGATACGGTCGGACATCGTCAGCGCCTCTTCCTGGTCGTGGGTCACGTAGATGAACGTGATCCCGACCTCCTCCTGGATCGCCTTCAGCTCGATCTGCAGGGCCTTACGGAGCTTCGCGTCCAGGGCACCTAGTGGCTCGTCCAGGAGCAGGACCGCCGGGTTCAGGATCAGGGCGCGAGCAAGCGCGACGCGCTGCTGCTGGCCTCCGGAAAGCTGGTTGGGCCGGCGCGACTCGAACCCCGTCAACCGCACCAGCTCAAGCGCCCGGCCGACCCTCTCCCGTTCCTCCGTCTTAGAAACACCCTTGTACTTCAGGCCGAACGCCACGTTCTTCTCGACGTTCAGGTGCGGGAAGAGGGCGTAGTTCTGGAAGACGGTGTTGACGTTTCGCTTGTGGGGAGGGGTCTGGGCCATGTCGGCCCCGTCCAGCAGGATCTGGCCTTCGGTCGGCCTCTCGAACCCCGCGATCATGCGCAGGGTGGTCGTCTTCCCGCATCCAGAGGGTCCCAAGAGGGAGAAGAACTCGCCGGGGGGCATCTGCAGGCTCAGTCCATCGACCGCGGTGAAATCGCCGAAGCGCTTCGTGAGATCTACCAGTTGAACCTCTCCGCCCGCCATGGTGGGGGAGCATACATCGCTGGCGGGCGTGTGGGTCAACCCCGTCTTGGACTTCCGGGCTCCGGACAGCCAGACTACGCCGGATGGCCAGCTCCCCCCCGATGGATCGGCAGGCGCGAAGGGAGGTTTCGTCCCTCCTGGCGGCCTACTGGTCGTTCGGCCAGTTCTGGGGCGTGTGGGTGATCCTGGTCTTGGACTTCCAGACCCGGCACCGGTTGTCGGACAGCAGACTCGCCCTCCGATACACCCTCCTGTCCGCCACGGCCATCGTGTTCATGGTCTTCGTCGCGCCTCGCCTGCATCACATCGCCCTGTCGGTCACCTGCACGGTGGCGCTGCTGTCCCTCGGGATCGGCTCGGTCGGGTTGGCACTCCTTCCCGGCCCGCTGCTGCTGGCCGGCTTCCTGATGTCGGGGGTGGGGAACGGGCTCGTGGACGTCTACCTCAACGTCGCCGCTCAGAGGAGCGAGGTGCGCAACCGTCGTCCCGTGCTTCAGTGGCTCCACGCCTGCTACGCACTCGGGGGACTGACCGGCGCCGCCCTGGCCGGACTGATCGGGGTGCTGGAGCTCGACTTCCGTATCGGGCAGACGGTCGCGGGGGTCGCGCTGTTCATGACGGCTTGGCTCGTATCCCGGAACGTCTCCCACGAGGAGAGCACCCGCGGGACCCAGACGTCCTTCTCGCTGAGCGCCTTCGCCCGGTCGCCCGTGCTGATGATCCCCGCCTTCGGCATCCTGGCCGCCTTCCTGGTTGAAGGTTCCATGGACACGTGGTCGGGCCTTTACGTCAGACGTGAGATCGGTGCGTCGAGCCTCGGTGCCTCTCTTGCGTTCGTTACCTTCTCGGCTTCGCTGTTCCTGGGGAGACTGTTCGCCGGCCGCGTACTCTTCGGCCTCGGCCCTCGCCGGACCATCCTGATCTCAGGTGTCGGAGCGGCGGCCGGGGGGACGATCGCCGCGATGGCCCATAGCCCGGTGCCTGCGGCCGCCGGATTCCTGATCATGGGGTTCGCGATCGCCGCGGCCGCCCCCGCGGCGTTCGGGCTGATCGAGGCGAGCGACGAGCACCCGGCCGCAGCGATCGCGGCGGTGACCGCGGTGGGCTACTCGGGATTCGTCTGGAGCCCGCCCATCTTCGGCTGGCTCGCGGAGGCGTTCAGCCTGCGCGCCGCGATGACGGCGATCGTCTGCTCGACCCTGGGCCTGATAGCCACGGGCCTTCTCGCGCCGAAGAGGCCGGTGCCGGCCGGCGACGGCTGCGGGGGGCCGGGCCGGCGATCGCCGGCCCGGCCCCCCCTCTCGCCTACTCCGACAGGTTGATGTAGACCGCCTTGTCCTCGAGGAAGTCGTCCATGCCGTGCTTCCCGAGCTCGCGGCCGATGCCGGACTGCTTGTAGCCGCCCCAGGGCATCTCCGTGGGAGCGGGCTGCGTGTCGTTGATCCAGACGATCCCCGCCCGCAGCGCTCTCGTCGTGTTGATCGCCTTCTTGATGTCTTTCGTCCAGATGGCCGCGGCCAGGCCGTATGGACTGTCGTTGGCGATCTTGATCGCCTCTTCGACCCCGTCGAACGGGATGACCGCCATGACCGGCCCGAAGATCTCCTCGCGGGCGATCGTCATATCGTTGTTCACGTCGGCGAAGATCGTCGGGGGCACCCAGTATCCGCCGGCCAGCGCCGGGTCCGACGGGACCTGTCCCTCGGCCGCCAAGCGGGCCTCGCCCTTGCCGATCGTGACGTAGTCGTCGATGACCTTCTTCTGGTCGGCGCTGACGATCGGACCCATCTCGGTGTCTTCCTGGAGCTGATCGCCGACCTTGATGCTGGCCGCGCGATCGGACATCGCCTGAAGCGCATCGTCGTAGATGCTCTTCTCGACCAGGACGCGGCTGCCCGCCGAGCAGATCTCACCCTGGTTCCAGAAGATCCCGTTGCACGATCCGAGGACAGCCGAGTCGAAGTCCGCGTCGGCGAACACGATGTTCGGCGACTTGCCGCCCAGCTCGAGCGACACGCGCTTCATCGTCTCTGCGCCCTCGCGCATGACCCACTTGCCCACCTCGGTGGACCCGGTGAGGCTGATCTTGTCCACGGCGGGATGCTTGACCATGTGACCGCCGACAGTGGAGCCGCCGCCGGTGATCACGTTGAATACGCCCTGCGGCACGCCTGCCTCTTCCAGGATCTTGGCCAACTCGATGGCCGTGAGAGGCGTGTAGGAGGCGGGCTTCAGCACCACCGTGCAGCCCGCGGCCAGGGCCGGCGCGATCTTCTGGCTCGCCATCATGAGCGGGTAGTTCCACGGCGGGATGGCGGCCACCACGCCGACCGGCTCGCGCAGGATCATGTGCATCGCGTCGCGCCCGGAGGTCTGCACCTCGCCCGCGTACTTGGTGGCCCAGCCGCCGTAGTACTCGAACATGAAGGCAACCTCGCGGATGTCCTCGCGCGCCTCGTTGATCGGCTTGCCGTTGTCCATCGACTCCAGCCGTGACAGCCGCTCGTGCTCACGCATCACGATCTCGGCGGCTCGCAGCAGGATCCGGCCGCGCTCGCGCTCATCGGTGCCCGGGTACCAGAAGCCCTCGTCGAACGCGCGACGAGCAGCCGCGACCGCCACGTCGGCGTCCTCCGCCTTGCACGCCGGGGCCGTGGCGATGACCTCGCCCGTGCCCGGGTTGAAGACGTCGAAACGGGAGCCGTCCAGCGCGTCGACCCACTTCCCGTCTATGTAGTTCTGCAGCACTTCCACCATGAGATATCCCCTCCTAGGGACCTCGCCATCGGACCCGGCCAGCGTACTACGCGGCTATCTGCGGCCGGGAGTCCCATCTGGCCCCCAGATGGGAGGAAGCCCGGTCGGCCCGGGCTTCCTCCCGCCGCCATGCGAGCCTCAGCCCTCGGTTATCTCACCGTCGTGCCACTCAGGCTCTTCTTCGAGCAGGGCCCGGTACTCCATGTAGCGCTCATGCTGCTTCGGGTCATGGGCGTTGGCGTCGTAGGACTCCTTGTCCGTGAACACGGCGAACATCCATGCAGCGTCGGAGCCGTCTTCGAACAGGACGTAGGACTTCACGAAGCCCTTCACCTGCGTGTCGTACGACTGGCTCTCGAACACCTTCACCAGCTGGTCGCGGTTCTCGGGCTTCACCCGCGTACGCGCGCACGTGCCGTACATAGCATCCCCCCTCATATGATCGTTCCCCAGGAACAGCCTACGCCGCCACGCGCGATACTGGAACCCCCGGGGCCGGTATCAGTCCGGCTCGAGGTCCGGAGGCATGAAGCCCAGACCCCACGCATCGGAACCGCCGTCGATCACGACCGTGGTTCCCGTGATGTATTCGGCATCAGGGGTCGCGAGGAAGGCGATCACGGCGCCCACCTCGTGCGGTGTCCCGGCCCTCTTCATGGGAACCTGTGAGGCGTACTCCTGAAGCAGCTCCGGTCCTCCGTACTGGCGGAGCCCCTCCGTGTCGATCAAACCGCACGCCACGCACACCGCGCGGATGCCGTACCTGGACCACTCGAGGGCGATGCCCGCTGCGAGGGTCTCCAGAGCAGACCTCGCCATGGACGAGTGCACCATCAGCGGGATCCCGCGGCGCGGGCTGAACCCCACGAAGACGACGAGCCCGGAGCGCTGCGGGATGAACCACCGGCCAGCCACCTGTTGCGTTACGTTCCAAACCGCGTCCACGTTGAGTCGGTGGACGGCTCTAAGGCCCTTCAGTGACACCTGTTGGAGGGGAGCGGCGAACTGACCGCCCGCGTTGTTCACGAGCACGTCGACCCTGCCGAAGCGCTCCTGAACGGCGTCCAGCATCGCCGTCACCTGTTCCTGCTCTCTCACGTCGCACGGAAGCGCGAAGCATGTGTCGCCGAGCTCTGCGGCGGTCTCCTCGAGCGGCTCGCGACGTCGCCCGCAGATGGCCACCTGGCCACCCGCTGCCACGATCTGCGTGGCGGTGGCCCGTCCGATCCCCGTCCCGCCGCCGGTCACGAGCGCGACCTTGTGTGCCAGCGCGTCGGGTGCGAGAGAAGTCGTGAACGCCTCTACCATCGGTAGGAGTATGAACGAGACCTGGAGCGAGGTGCTCGGACGCGGGGGTGTGAAGCTGGCGGTCCGAAAGGTGGATCGCCCGCCGACCCAGGACCCACCGCTCCTCCTGATGCACGGCCTGGCGTCCACCCAACACGTGTGGGACCTGGCCCTTCCCCGACTATCGCGGCGACGTCGCGTGGTGACGTTCGACGCGAGAGGACACGGCCTCAGCGGCAAGCCCTCATCCGGCTACGGCTTCGATCCGGTGGTGGATGACGCCGTGGCGGTGATCCGTGCTTCGCGCCTGCACAAGCCCGTCGTCGTCGGTCATTCCTGGGGAGCCATGGTCGCCTTGGAACTCGCGGCTCGCGAACCCCGGCTCGTCTCGGGGCTCGTGATGGTGGATGGGGGCGTGTTCCGGATGCGCGACGACTTCACCACGTGGAACGAGGCCAAGGAAGAACTGGCCCCGCCGCAGCTTGCCGGGATGCGCGTCGAGGACTTCAAGGAACGGATCCCCCGCTTCCTGCCCTTCGAGGTCACGCAGGAGGTCGAGCGCATCGTTCTTTCGGTGATGCATCAGAGCGGTGGCCACATCCGTCCGCGTCTGTCGAGAGCGAACCACTTCAGGATCCTCAGGGCCATATGGGAACACGACCCCACGCGCCTGTACCCCGGCCTACGCGTTCCGGCCCTCGCGATCCTCGCCAGGAGCGGAGGCGAAGGCTTCGCCGAAGCCAAGCAGCGGGCGGCGCACCGGCTCCGGGGCTCACCGATCCGCGTGCAGTGGATGGAGGGCGTGCACGACCTGCCCCTCCAACATCCCCGGGCACTGGCCGCGCGCATCGAGCGATTCGCGGCCGGCGTGGGAGGATAGCCGCGTGGTCGTGATCCTATTCCTGCTTCTGCTGGCGGCCATCGCAGGCGTGCTCGGCGCCGTGCTCAAGGCCGTCGCCTTCATCGTTCTGACGGCCGTTCTGACGGCCGTAGTGCTGGGGACGCTTGCCGTCTACGCGCTGAGGAGGAAGTTGGAGCGAGTCACGCAGCGCCTCGAGCCGCCTGCAGGGCAGACCCGGATCCACGTGGGTGAACCCCACGCGCGAAGGGAGCCCGGCGGGCTGCCCGGCCCGCGCGACGACCGCTACTGAGGCAGCTACTGAGGGCGGCCGCGCGGGCGCCCCATGAGTCGCTCACGGTACGCCAGGGGAGCGCTCCCGATCATCTCCAGCAGGCGCCCGCGCGGCCGCCCCGCTTCCTCCCTGACATCGCCCATCCGCAGCGCCCGAGCCGACAGCTCCAGCGCAGGCCACCTGAACGGCTCCGGCGGCACCTTCGCCAGTTCAGGACGGTTGACGGCGAGCTGCGTCCACCGGTCCTTCACCCCCAGGACCTTCGAGGCCAAGATCCGCCCGCCGACCATCGTCTGGGTCAAGCCGTGGCCGCTGAACCCCAGACCCGCGTGCACGTTGCCCGGCGCCAGGCTCCGGTAGAAAGGCACGAGCGTCGCGCTCATGTCCATCGGCCCGCCCCAGGCGTGCGTCAACCTCGTCCCCTCGAGCTGCGGGAACATCCACAGCAGGCCCTCCGCCGCCACCTTGGCCACCCGCTCGACGTGCGTCATCGAACGAGCCCCCGCCCGGTTCCCGAAGGCCACCCGGCCCGTCCCGCCGCCGATCACGATCCGGCCGTCATCGGTGGGCCGGAGGTAGTAGAGCCACTCGCGGCCGTCCCCTATGCCGACGCCGCTGGTCCAGCCGATCCGCTCGAGCTTCTCGGGGATCGGCTCGGTCGCAACCACGTAGTCGGCCACGACGACGAAGCTCCTGCGGAAGGCCGGCCACTCGGCAGCCCATGAGCCGGCCGTCAGTACGGCCTGATCGGCCTTGACCGCCCCCTCCCCGGTCCGGATCACGGCGGCTCCACGCACGTCCTCCACGCCGGCGGCCTTGGTCCCTTCGAAGATCCTGACGTTCCGCTCCAGGAGAACTCGGCGCATCCCCCTCGCCAGTCGCGCCGGCTGGCAGATGGCGCTGTCACGGATGAACGAGCCCCCCACGAACCTCGGCGAATCCGCGTAGGCACGCGTTTCCTCTGCCGAGAGACGCACCATGCGGTCCGGCACGCCGAGCCTCTCGCAATGCCAGAAGGGGTCTGAGCCGTGGCCGATCGACTTCTGCCACTCCCCCGTGAGCGCTCCGACCACTCCCTCGTGGTGGAACCAACAGTCGATGCCGCTGGCCTCGATCCAGCTCCCGGCCTCACCGACGGCATCCGCCAGGACGGTCGCGTACCGGAGCCCCTCTTCGTCGCCGTACAGCCCCGTCAGCCCCGAGAGGTCCCACCACGAGGACGACATGAACCCGCCGTTGCGTCCGCTGGCTCCCCCTCCCACTATGTCCTGCTCCAGCAACACGACGCGCAGACCCGGCTCCCGCTGCGTCAGCTCGACGGCCGTCCAGAGTCCGGCGAATCCTCCCCCGACGATGCACACGTCCGCCTTGACGTGAGAGTTCAAGGGAGGGCAGGGGTCGCCTGGATCGTGCGCCAGGGCCTCTTGTAGCCAGAAGCTCCGGGCCGCGCCCGGGGACGGTATCTTCGGCGTCATCCTTGCCTCCCGCTGGAAGGTCGCCTACGGATCCCCACCGACAGCAGCAGCCGTCCCCCGACCAGGAACGCGAGCGTGAATCCCGCCGCAGCGATGACGAATGATCTGTTCCAGGGCCCGAGAGGCGCACCCATCCAAACCGCCCTCAGGATCAAGCCCATGGGCACCACGGCGGCCCACGTCTTGAGCAACCCGCCCCAGCTCACGGGCCGGTAGGTGCCGAGGATCGCAGAGAAGAACAGCCACGCGCCGCCGAACGGCACGGCATTCCTCAGGAAGACCGCCAGCGGGGTGGCGTCCTGGTGGAAGCGCGAGCCGGTCACGACGAAGAGTGCTAGCGCCACCCCGTCGACGGCCATCGCCATCCGGGCTCGCCGGGAACCATCGGTGAATCGCACGCCCTGATGTTCCCAGGCGCGCCGGTAGGCTGAACGGCGGTGCAAGCATGAGAGGCGCTCGCCGCACTACGGGCCGTGTCCGACCCGTCGCGCAAACCGGGCATGGCGCATGTCGGCATCGAGGTGAGCCGGGCCCTAGGCGTGTCGGTGCCGGACATCAGGCGCATAGCCAAGCGGGCCGGACAGGACCACACCCTCGCGCTGGCTCTCTGGAGGTCCGGGGTGCACGAGGCGAGGATGCTGGCCACGCTGGTCGCCGATCCGTCGTCGATTTTACGGCGAGAGATGGACTCCTGGGTCAAGGACATCGACTCGTGGGACGTGGGCGACTTCGCTGCCGACCTGTTCGCGTCAACGCCGCACCGTGACGCCGCCATCCGAGACTGGGCCAAGCGCGAAGAGCCGTTCGTCAGAAGATGCGCGTTCGCGATGATCGCCAGGCGAGCCGTGGGCGACAAGGCGGCGAAGGACGCAGCCTTCACCCGGCTCTTCCCTGTTATCCGGCGCGCCGCGATGGACGAGCGCAACGAGGTGAAGAAGGCGGTGAGCTGGGCCCTGCGGCAGATCGGCAAGCGCAACCGAGCGCTGAACGGAGCCGCAGCCGCCGAAGCAGAGAGGATCCTCGCAGAGGCCGTGCGCTCCGGCTCCAGAGGAGGCAGGTGGGTGGCGCGAGACGTCCTACGAGAGCTGAGGAGCGACGCCGTCCGGGAGCGGCTGGGCCTCTAGGCGATCAAGGCTGCAGCCAGCTCACCGAGCTGGGGAAGGCACACGTCGGTGTCGTCGTCCGAGATCACCTGGATGCAGACGTGGTCGGCGCCGGCGTCGAGATGCTGCAGGGCCCGGGCGCTCACGTCTTCGACGCTCCCCCATGCCACACCGGCATCCACGAGGCGGTCGCTGCCGGCGCCGGCCACGTCCTCCTCGGAGAAACCCAGGCGCATCCAGTTCTTCGCGTAGTTGGGAAGTTCGAGGTAGTGCACCGTCCAGGCCCGAGCGATGCGGCGCGCCTGCTCGGGATCCGGCGACAGAACGACGGTCAGCTCCACGGCCAGCACGGGCTCGGGTCCTAGGACTCCACGCGCACGCGCTGTGTGCTCGGGTGGAACGAAGTAGGTGTGCGCCCCCAGGGCGCGCTCGGCCGAAAGCCGGAGCATCGAGTCGCCGAGCGCCGCCAGCAACCTTCTGACCGGCGGCTCGGGAACCGGCCAGGTCTCGGCGGCGGCGTCCATCTGGTCCAGGTAAGCGCGCGTGCGAGCTACGGGCCGGTCCCACCCGAAGCCACGGCGCTCGGTCGTGTACTCGTGACCCACTCCGACGCCGAGAACGAGTCTGCCCGGGTGCGCGTCGGCCAGCAGCGTGGCGCCGGCCTGCAGGACCTCGGGCTGCCGGGCGGTGATGTTGGCTATCCCGCTGGCCACCGTGATCCTGTCGGTGGACGACAGCAGGAACGACAGGTGCCCCACGATGTCGCGTGAGCCTCCGCCCTCTGGCACCCAGAGCGCCGTGTAGCCGAGGCCTTCGATCTCGCGGGCGTCCGCAGCCACCTGGGCGGCCTTCCTCGAATCGAAAGCGAACGTCCAGGCACCGACCTGGCCGAGGGCGCGTCTAACGGCGTCGTGTTCGGTCCCCACGGCGTGAGGCTACAGCTTGTGGGGGGCGGGGGGGCGGGGGCGCGCGGGCGCCCCCCATGTCTTCAGTCGGCCATCTCGGTCACGACGGCTATCGGCGGCTCGGGAACGACCACCGGAACCGGGGGCTCGTGGCCTTCGATGTTCAGGTTCGGGAGCCACTGGAGCCACTTCGGAAGGTACCAGTTCCGGTCGCCGAGCAGCTTCATCGTGGAAGGCACCAGTACCGACCGGACGATGGTGGCGTCCATGAACACCGCGACGGCGAGACCGAAACCCATCTGCTGCAGCGGGACCAGCCGCCCGGCGGCGAACGCCGTGAACACCACGACCATGATGATCGCTGCGCCGGTGATGATCCCAGCCGTCGTCCTCAGCCCGTACGCCACGGCTTCGTCGTTGTCTGCAGTCTTGTCGTACTCCTCCTTGACTCGGCTGAGGAGGAACACGTGGTAGTCCATCGAAAGCCCGAACAGGATCGAGAACAGCATCAGAGGCAGCCACGCCTCGATCGATTCGACCTGCTGGAACTTGAAGCCGAGGGCGTTGAAGATGCCGATCCCCCAGCCGTGCTGGAAGACCAGCACGATGGCGCCGTACGCCGCGCCCACGGACAGCAGGTTCATGATGACCGCCTTGATCGGAACAACGATCGACCGGAACACCATCGTGAGCAGCAGGAACGACAGGCTCAGCACCAGCGCGAACACCCACGGCTGGTAGGTGTCCACCTGCGACAGGAAGTCGGTGAAGATGGCCGGCTGCCCGCCGACGAGAGCCTCGATCCCCGTCCCTTCGGTGGCAGCGGGGATGACGTCCTCCCTGAGAGCTTCCACAGCATCGAACACGGGCTGAGAGAAGGCGTCGCCAGAGGGCACGGCGTTCACCACGACCAAGGAGCCATCGGGCGCCGGCTGCACGGTGCTCTCCGGCGAGAGAGCGCCGATCGAAGCGATCCCGCCTTGGATCTCGGATACCACCTGCTGTGTCACCTGGTCCTCGAAAGGCGCCTTCACCACTATCTGCACAGGTTGCGTCTGGCCGCCTAGTCCGAAGTCGTTGACCAGCGACAGGAACGCCTGCTTGGACTCGACCTCGTCCGGCAGCGTGGCCGCACTCTGCGTGGTGCCCTTGTCGATGGTGAAGTACGCGCTCCCCAGCGCGGCGAGCAGCACAACCGCTCCAAGCATGAACACCACGGGCCGGGCCATGACCGTCCGGGTGAAGCGATCCCAGAACCCGCCCTGAGGGTCGTGGTGGCCCTCCAAGCGCGCCCGCTTCGTGAACCTCGGCCAGTTGATCCTGTCTCCGAACAGCGAGAGCACTGCGGGCAGCAGGGTCAGTGTCGCGGCGATCGAGGCCAGGACCACCAAGATCGAGCCCGTCGCCATCGCGCGGAAGATCGTGGTGGGCAGGATGAACATACCGAGAAGTGCGAACACAACGGTCAGCCCGCTGAAGAACACGGCACGGCTAGCTGTGGCGCCGCTGGCCGCGATCGCCCCGTGCTTGTCGAACCCCTTCATCCTCTCCTCGCGGTACCTCGCCACGATGAAAAGGGCGTAGTCGATACCGACGGCCAGTCCGATCATCGATGCGATGTTGGAGGTGAAGACGCTGAACTTGACGTCGAACACCTCGTGGATGCCCGCGACCAGACCCAGCGCGATCGGGATCGAGACCATCGCCATGCTCACGGGAAGGAGGGCTGCGATGATCGCGCCGAAGACGACCACTAGAACCACGAGCGCGAAGAGCAACCCGATGCCTTCGCCCTGCCGCAGGTCCTCCTCGGCCACCTCCAAGGAGTCGTCCTGGAGCGTGCCCTGGCCTGCGAGCAGGAGGGAGAAGCCATCCTGGGGCTGCTCGTCCACCACTCCGCGGAGCTCCTCGATCGTGTCGCTCTCGATGTCCACGATCGGTACGGGGATCAGGGTTCCCTTACCGTCGAACGACACGAGCTGGTCGGCCTGGCGCTCCAGTTCCACCTGCTCCTCGGGTGTCTCGGCGGCGTCCGCCGCCGCCCGAAGGTCGTAGACGGTCACTATGCTCGACTGCTGCCCTTCGGGCGGCGGCGCCACGACCTCCTCGCCGAGCGCGAGTACCTCTTCTCGGACCTTCTGCACGTACTCCTGGAACGCGGGATCCTCCACCGCGAGCGACGAGCTCTTCACGATGATGAACTCGGTATCGCGCTGCTCCCCGGTGACCTTCTCTTCGATCAGGTCCATCGCCCTGATCGACTCGGGCTCGTTCGTGAAGGCGATGTCGTTAGTCAGGGCTCCGCCAAGGAACCTGCCCGACACGAAACCAAGCCCCGTCACGATCAAGACCCAGATGGCGATCACCCGCCAGGGATGCCGGCTGCTGGCCCTGGCCAGCGACTCCGGATCGATCCTCATGATGCCCCCCTTCCCTTCCTAAGCAAGAGTTCTCGGGCTATTTGATGTACAGTGTATGCTTACAACGTACGTGAGGATATACATACGCCGTAAGTGAGTCAACCCCGATCTCAAGGAAGCCACGATATGCCATACAGGACGAAACCCAGGGGCTCGGATGCCCCTCCGGTCCGCGGGCGTCTAACCAAGGACAAGATCATCCAGGCCGCCATGAAGATCATGGACGAGGAGGGCCTCGACGCCGTGACGATGCGCCGCGTCGCCCGGGAGGTCGGCGTGGAGGCCATGTCCCTCTACAACCACGTTCGCGACAAGGAGGACCTCCTCGACGGCGTGTGCTCCTGCGTCATGAGGGACTTCCAGCTACCCGAGGATCAGGCTGACCTGTACGCCAGCGCACGCGACATCGCCCATGAGTGGCGGCGGATCCTGAAGTCTCACCCCAACGTGATGTCGCTGTTCGCCGAGAGGCAGAAACCGCTTTCGGATCCGAAGGCGCTGATCCCCATTGAGATCGCGCTCGAGATCCTGGGCCGGCTCGGCCTGAACCAGCTCGACACGGTGAAGGCCTTCCACGTGTTCGGCGGCTACATCATGGGCTTCGTGATGATGGAGGTCGGGCAGATGTTCGGCTCCTCCGCCTTCCGGGGCGACACTCCATCCGCCCGGGAACTCGCCCGCTCCCTCCCTGTGGACGAGTTCCCGGCGCTTGCCGCCTCGCTCGCCATCATGGCCGACTGCGACCCCGACGAGCAATTCGACTTCGGGCTCGACCTATTGCTGGCGGGGCTGCAGTCTCAGCTCTCGGCTCACTGACGCCTAGACCAGGCCTAGCTCCCGACCGACCGTGCGGAACACCTCGAGGGCTTGGCCCAGGTCGTCTTCGGTGTGGTTCGCGGTCACGATCGTCCGCACCCTGGCCGAACCCTGCGCCACGGTCGGATAGACGATCGCCGGGGCGAACACACCTTCCTCGAACAACCGAGCGGCCAAACGCTGGGTCGCGGTTTCATCGCCCGTGATCACCGGCGTGATCGGAGTCTCGCTCATGCCTGTGTCGAACCCCAGGGCGTGCAGGCCTTCCTTGAAGGCGCGCGTGTTCGACCAGAGGCGCTCCAGCCTCTCGGGCTCGTCGCGGATGATCTCGAGCGCCTCCATGCAGGCAGCGACCACGGCGGGCGGGGCACTGGTCGAGAACAGGTAGGGCCGGCCCCGGTTCTGCAGCCACTCGATCAGGTGCGCCGGCCCGGCGATGAAGCCACCAAGCACGCCGATCGCCTTGGAAAGGGTCCCCACCTGGATGTCCACGCGCCCGTGGAGGCCGAAGTGATCGACCGTCCCCGCGCCGCCGGCTCCCAGTACACCCGATGCGTGAGCGTCGTCCACCATCATGATCGCCCCGTGGCGTTCCGCCACATCCACGAGCGCGGGGAGCGGGGCGATGTCACCATCCATCGAGAAGACGCCGTCGGTGATCAGCAGGCGGCGCCCGTTCTCGCTCGCCGCCTCCGAGAGGAGTCGGTCGGCGTGCTCGACATCCTTGTGCTCGAAGACCCGGATCTGGGCCCTGGAGAGCCTCGCGCCGTCGATGATCGAGGCGTGGTTGAGCCGGTCCGACACGATGACGTCTCCCTTGGACAGCAAAGCGGCGACCGTCCCCGAGTTCGCCGTGAACCCGGACTGGAACATCAACGCGGCCTCCGCATGTTTGAAAGCCGCGAATCTGTCTTCCAGTTCCCTGTGCATGGTCATCGTTCCGGCGATCGTCCGGACGGCTCCCGTACCGGCGCCGAACTCGGCCGCGGCCCTTGCGGCCGCCTCGTTCATCCGCGGATGCCCGGCCAGACCGAGGTAGTTGTTCGAAGCCAGGTTGATCACCGGCCTCCCGTCGAACACGGCGCGCGCGCCTGTCGGGCCTTCGAGCGTCCTGGGATGCAGGAGCAGACCGGCTGCATCCAGCTTGGCCAGCTCCTCCTTCAGGAAGTCCAGCGAACCGCTCACCCCATCACCTCCGCTCTACAACCCTATCGCTGGGCCGTAGGATGCACTCCTGATGGAAGTCGTCGCGTTCCTCGCCGACTCGGTCCAGGCGGCCGGTGGCAAGCTCCACGCGCTTGGTGTCGGATGGCGGGTTCTGCACGCCCAGGCACTTCCGACCCGCCATGACCGCGTCGGGATAGGCGTGATGGTGAGGACCTCGGCCTCGGAGGCAGGCGCCCATCGCCTCATGCTCACCCTCAATGGGCCTGAGGGCAGGACCCGCCCCTTCGGAGCCGACGCCGACGGCATGCCGAGGACCGGGCTCGAGCTACCCTTCAGCTCGCCCGAGGGCGAGGCCAACGTCACGCTGGCGTTGAACCTGGACGGGCTCGTGTTCGAACAGGAGGGAAGATACGAATTCGTGCTGACGGTCGATGGATCGGAGCACGCTCGCCTTCCCTTCAACCTTCAGACCAAGCCCGAGCCCGAGCCGATCCAGTATGGGACGGGCGTCTACCTGTGAGTCCCAGCGGTCGCATCGGGTAGCAGGATCACCTTCCCGCTGTCCCCCGACGCCGTCGCCGCGAACCCCTCTTCGAACCGCTCCAGGGGGAACCTATGCGTGATGACGGGCTCCACGTCCACCCTTCCAGTGGAAAGGAGCGTGGTCGTCTGCTGCCACGTTCGGAACATCTCCCTGCCTGTTATCCCCTGAAGGCGGGCTTCCTTGAAGATGACCTGATCGTTCAGATCCAGCGTCACCGGCCCGTCGGGAAGGCCCAGGAGAGACATGCGCCCGCCGCGGGCCAGCATGCGCGTTCCCTGATCGATCGCTCGCGCGTTCCCGCTCATCTCCAAGACCACCTCTGCACCCTGGCCGCCCGTGGCATCCATAACCGCAGCCACGGGGTCCGCGGCGGATGGGTCAACGAGCAGATCGGCTCCCATCTCGGCCGCCTTCTTCAGCCGGTAGGGGTTGGGCTCGACGGCGATCACCTTCCAGGCTCCGAGCGACCTCACGACCCCCACGCAGAACAGGCCGATGGGGCCACACCCGATCACGGCGACGGCGCTTGTCGCGATATCTTCACCGCCCTCCGGCCCGAACACCGCGTGTACGGCGTTGCCGAACGGTTCCATGACGGATGCGGCGTCGGGGTCGATACCCGGGCCAACGACCCAGGCGTTGTGGGCGGGCAGAACGACGTAGTCGGCGAACGCCCCGTCCACGTCCACACCCAGGATCCTCAGGTTCTCGCAGATGTGCTCTCGGCCGGTGCGACACGTCGAGCAATGGCCACAAGCGAGATGGGTCTCGGCGGCGACGAAGGCTCCCTCCTGCAGGTGATGAACCTCAGGACCCACCTCGACCACGGTGCCTGCCACCTCGTGACCGAACGTCATCGGGACGTCCCGGATGCGCCCCTCGGCCCACTCGTTCCAGTCGAAGATGTGCAGGTCCGTGCCGCAGATCGACGCCGCGTGAACCCTGATCAGAACCTCTCCCTCGCCGGGTTGGGGCACGGGCACATCGAGCAGCTCGGCCCCCGGCGCACGCTCGGTCTTCCTCAAGGCCCGCATCGTTGGAGTCACTTCGGGCAGGGTACCTTGTGAGGGAACCGTGGGGCCGGGCAGCCCGTCAGATCGGGGAGATGCGGATGAGACAGACCGTCATGAGCGTCATCGTCGCGGTAGTCCTGGTCGGATGCGCGCAAGGATCGACCACCTCCCCGGGCAGCGAACCCATCCAACACGGGGCCGGCGCGAACCAACCGCTGCTGAAGATCGAACACACCGGCGGGTTCGTGCCCCTCGAGTACTCCTTCACGAACCTCCCCGCTTTCGCGCTCTACGGTGACGGCACCGTCGTCCTGCCGGGAGTGCAGATAGCCATCTACCCGGCTCCCGCCCTTCCGGCGATCTTTCAGCGCCATCTGACGGAGGACGGGATCCAGGCCGTGCTCCGCGCGGCGATCGACGCCGGCCTGGACGGCGACGCTTCGTATACAGACCTTGGGACCATCGGGGTCGCGGACGCGGCCACGACCGTCTTCACCCTGTCCGTAGGAGGGGAAACCCACGTGATCTCCGCCTACGCCCTGGGGTTCGAGGGGTCGGACAAGCCTGAAGGGATGCCCGACGCGGAGTTCGCGGCCCGGGTGCGACTCCTGGCCTTCCTCGAGAGCGTCGGCGAGCTCTCTTCGATGGTGCCGACGGGCTCCCTCGGCGACCAGCAGCCATACGTCGGGACCGCCGGACGGATCTTGGTGGGCCCGTACCAACCCGATCCGCAGCTCCCTCAGGAGTCCAAGGACTGGCCCCTTCCCACCCCCCTCCAGGACTTCGGTGAGGCCACCGAGACCTACGGACCCGGCTACAGATGCGGCGTCGCCGAGGGTGACGGATGGCAAGCGCTGAGGGCCCTGGCCAGGGAGGCGAACGAGCGAACGCCATGGCGCAGTGGCGGAGAAACGTTCGCCCTGACCTTCAGGCCTCTTCTTCCGGACGAAACCTCCTGCTGATATCTGCTGCGGCGTTGCTGATCTCGAGACCCCACGGCTCTGGAGAAAACGTTACTCCGCGGCCTTAAGGCTCGAGCGCCTCGTCTCCTTCGCCTACACGTACGCGGCCCTGCGCCTCATCGACGCCTGGAGTCCGAACTTGCCCGAGACCCCCGACGAGCCGATCGTCAACGGCTTCTTCGCCGACCTCAAGTCGAACGACCCCGCGGTTCAACTGAAGGACCTCGAAGCTCGCTACCGCGGCCTCATCGACCACCTGCCCGCCGTTCTCTACATCGACGGCATCGCTACGGGGCAGAACATGGTCGATGTCAGCCCCGGCATCGCGGACCTCTTGGGCATCGATCCCGACGAGTGGCTCGACAGTTACATGGCATGGGAGCGCTTCATCCACCCCGACGACGCTGCGCGCGTGCTGGCCACGAGTGATCACTGCGTCGAGACCGGAGAGCCCTTCCGAGTCGAGTATCGCGCCCGCCATGCCGACGGCCGCATCGTCTGGATCCGCGAGGACTCCGTCCTGATCAACGACGATGAAGGCAACCCCCTTTATTGGCTGGGGATCATGCTCGACATCACCGAGTTGATGGAGGCTCGCGGCTCACTCCAGGAGGCGAAGGCCAAGTACGGCACCCTCGTCGAGCAGATACCGGCCATCGTCTATACGGACATCGCAGACGACTCACTCGTGACGACGTATGTCAGTCCGCAGATCGAGAGCATCCTCGGCGTCACGCCTGAGGAGTACATCGCAGACCCCGAGCTCTGGGTCCGGATGCTGCATCCAGACGACCGCGAACGGGCGTTGGCGGAGTTGCAGGAGGGCTTCGAGTACGAGCAGTACACCCAGGAGTACCGCCTCATCGCGAGGGACGGAAGGGTCGTCTGGTTCCGCGACAACATGGTCATCATCCCCGGGGAAGAGGGCAAGCCCGGGCTGAAGCACGGTGTCATGCTCGACGTTACGGCAAGCAAGGAGGCCGAGGAGCGTCTGGCCTTCCTCGTCTACCACGACAGCCTCACGGGCCTTCCGAACAAGGCGATGTTCGACGAGAGCTTGGAGCTGGCCCTGGCGCGCGCGCGGCGGCACGATCTGGGGGTCGCCGTCCTGGTGCTCGACGTGGACAACTTCAAGCTGATCAACGACTCGCTCGGACACGAGGCAGGGAACGAGCTGATCGCCCGCCTCGCCGACAGGCTCCGACAGGCGACGCGTGATACCGACCTCGTCGCGAGGCAGGGCGGAGACGAGTTCTTGCTGCTGCTGGCCGACCTCGAGCGCGACGGTGCCGAGGACGAGGTCGTTACCGCTCGGTCCGTGGCGAGCCGCATCAAGGAGGCGCTGGAGACGCCATTCACGATCGGCGAGACAGAGCTGTACGTGACGGTCTCGATCGGCATCAGCATCTTCCCGAACGACGCGGAGGACGGCGGAACCCTGCTGCGGAACGCCGATGCGGCCATGTTCCGGGCGAAGGAGGCGGGGCCAGGCGTCTCCGTCGTGCATGAGGCCGAGAACGTGAACGCGCTCACCAAGCTGTCCCTCTCCACCCGCCTGCGCAAGGCGGTGGACAACAAGGTCTGGGCCCTGCACTACCAGCCACTGCTGGACCTGGCGAGCTGCGAGATGGTCGGCGTGGAGGCTCTGATCCGCTGGCCCGACCCCACGGGCGGTCTCATGCCTCCGGGCGACTTCATACCCCTGGCCGAGGAGATGGGCTTGATCGATGCCATCGGCGAATGGGTCGTCGAAGAGATCTGCCGGCAGGACGCCCTGTGGCGAGCCGAGGGTCTGGAGCTTGAGATCAGCTTCAACCTGTCGCCCAGGCAGCTCTGGCAAAGCGACCCGGTGGCCAAGATCTGTGCTCAGATCGCGGAGGCCGGAGCAGACCCCTCGAGGATCACCGTAGAGGTGACGGAGTCGACGGCCATGAACGACCCCGACCGCACCCTGGCGATCCTCCATCGGTTCCACGACGAGGGCCTGCGACTGGCGATCGACGATTTCGGTACCGGCTACTCGTCGCTCTCGCGGCTCCGCTACATGCCGGTTGACGTGCTCAAGATCGACCGTACCTTCGTCCGCGAGGTTCACACCGACCCGCAGAGCGCCAGCATGGTCTCGGCGATCATCGCGCTCGCATCCAACCTCGGCATGCAACCGCTCGCCGAAGGGATCGAGACGGTGGATGAGTGGAGGTTCCTCGCCGACCGTGGATGCGCATACGGTCAGGGCTACTACTTCTCGAAGCCCGTGCCTCCGGAGGAGATCCTGGCCATGTACCGCCGCTCTGGTCTCACCCTCATCCAGGGCGAACTCGCCAGCTGATCATCGCCGCTTCGGCTTGCCCAGGCGGCTACGGCCCCGTGGGCCGCCGCTGAAGACGACTCGAGGCGGGGCCACCTTCATGCCCTCCTGCTGGAACTCCTCGTGCAGGTCCAATCGAGCGGCCATGCGGCTCACGTCGCCCTGCTGCTGAGGCGTGACGAACGTGACGCTGGTTCCGCCCTTGCCCGCGCGCGCCGTCCTCCCGGCACGGTGGACGTATCCCTTGTCGTCCTGTGGGGGCTCGTAGTTGACGACCAGCGTGATGTCGTCGAGGTCGAGGCCCCGAGCGGCCACGTCGGTGGCTACCAGAACGCCGACGTGCCCCTGGGCGAAACGCTTGAGCGCCCGGTCGCGGGCCTCTTGGCGCATGTCCCCGTGCAGCGCCAGTGCGCTCACCCCCTGAGCCTTCAACTGGCGAGCGAGTGTGTCCACCATGCGTTTCGTGTTCACGAAGACCAGCGTCAAGCCTTCTGCGGCATCCGCCAGCTCGATGAGCTTGTCCAGCTTGCCGTGCGCCGGCACCGGCACGAAGCGGTGGTCGGCCTCCTCCACCACCGCGCGCTCATCGCCACCGACCTCGTGGAGCACTGGGTTCTTCGTGTAGACCTCGGCGATGCGACCGACCGCTCCGTCCAACGTGGCCGAGAAGAACATGGTCTGCCTATCCGACGGCAGGTGGCGCACGATCCGATCAACCTGGGGCTGGAATCCCATGTCCAGCATCCGGTCGGCTTCGTCGAGCACGAGTATCCGAACGCCGCCCAGGTTCACGAGCCCCCGCTGGCGTAGGTCGTCCAGGCGGCCGGGGGTGGCTATGAGCACGTGGGCGCCTCCGAGCCCCTTGGCCTGTTCCCTCACGCCCGTGCCGCCGTAGACGGCCCGAACGCCGAGCCCCTTGACCCGGGCGATATCGGCGAACTCCTGCCTGACCTGCTGGGCAAGCTCTCTGGTGGGGACGAGCACGAGAGCGGCCGGCAACGGTTCGGAGCCCGCGTCCAACCGCTCCACGATGGGCAACGCGAACCCCAGGGTCTTGCCCGAACCGGTCTTGGACTTGGCCAGGGTGTCGCGTCCGGAGGTCGCGTCCTGCAGGACCATCGCCTGGATGGGGAAGGGCTTGGTTATGCCCCTTTCGGCGAGCACCCGGGCGACCGGCTGGGAGACCCCGAGATCCAAGAAGCTCTCAGGGCCGCTCACCCCTACAGGCTACCGCTCCACGGGTCAGAGCTCGACCGACGCGTCGAAAGCCCCCACCAGGTGGGCAACTATCAGCAGCTGCGCCAGGGCGAGCGACTCGCTTCGCTCGGGCTCCTTACCCGGCCTGCGGACCATCCCGATCCGATCCCTCTGCAGTCGCTCGCCCTGGCGCAGCGAAGCCCAGAGGGCCTGCTCCAGCTCGGCGCCGACCTCGGGCGGGCAGTTGCCGTCGATCTCCAAGACGCTCATCGGACCGCGGCGGTCGGTCCGCGTGGACCACCTGACCGGCTCCACGCCCCGGTGCCGGAAGGAACCCGCCAACTCGCGCAGGGCCGGATAAGGAAGCGTCGGCCGAACGGCCAGCTCAGCCGATAGATGCTCCCGGTCCCCGGCGCCCTCGCGTCTGTGGAAACGCACGACGACGTCCGCGTAGTCGCGTTGGGGACGCACGTACGTGGCGGCGTCGTGCTCCCGCTTCGTCAGTTCGGCCACGACCGCCTTCGGCGAGTACCCCCTCTCGAAGACATCGCGCTCGAGCTTCCAACGGTGACGCAGCTCCTCCTCGGGGTCCAGGAAGACGGCGACGTCGATCTGATCCCGCACGGCGCGATCGGCGAGCGGAAGGAGCCCTTCGACGATGAGGATCTCGCTCGGCTCCACCTGTTCCTCCGTGCCGAACGTGCCCGTGTGGTGATCGTAGGTCGGCTTCGTCACCTTCTTGCCATCCGCCAGCTCGCGCAGATGCCTTGCCATCAGATCCATCCTGTTCGCCTCGGGAGCCAGCGGCGTGATGCCCAGGTGAGCTCGCTCCACCCGGTCGTACCGGTGGTAATCGTCCGTGCACACGCGTCCGACACGCTCCACGCCCAGGATGAACTCGATCCCGCGCGACAGCGTGCTCTTGCCCGAGGCGCTGTCGCCGGCCAGGGCGAGAAGGACCGGTCGGTTGCCGGCGGTCGCTGCGGCGTGCGGCGTTCTGGACGGTCGTTCCATGGCGGCCCTGCAGCCGCCGAGGGTACCGCCTGGCGCATCCCCGCGGGTAGCGGCATATGTGACCCCGCGGTCGCCCTTCCTCGGCCTGTACCCTTTGCCCGGTCACGAGCAGGGGAGAGGACGTGGAGGACCGAAGGCAACTCTGGGACGACCTTGCAGCGCAGATCGCGGTGGACAGCATCAGGGCGACCACGGCGGCGGGGTCCGGTCATCCGACATCTTGCATGTCCTGCGCCCACCTAGTAGCCGTCCTGTTCGCCGATCACCTGCGTTACGACGTGAAGGATCCCGCCTACGCTGCCAATGACCGCTTCGTGATGTCGAAGGGACACGCGGCGCCTGCGCTGTACGCGGTGTTGAAGGCGGTCGGGGCGTTCGACGACGACATACTGATGTCGCTGCGCAAGATGGGGTCCCCGCTTCAGGGACACCCCGCACCCGTTCCCGAGCTTCCCTGGGTCGATGTCGCCTCGGGCTCCCTGGGGCAGGGCTTGGCGGTCGGACTGGGGATGGCTCTCGCTATGCGGATGGACGGGTCCGATGGGCGGGTTTGGGTGCTCCTCGGCGACTCCGAATGCGCGGAGGGCTCGGTGTGGGAGGCAGCCGAAGCTGCCGCCTTCCACGACGCTTCGAACCTCACCGCGATCGTCGATCTCAATCGACTCGGGCAGCGCGGTCCCACGATGCACGGGTGGACGGCGGACGTCTTCCGCGACAGAGCGCACGCCTACGGCTGGTCCGCGCTCGAGATCGACGGTCACGACGCCGCGGCGATCCACGAGGCATACGGGCGGGCAGTCGAGGACGAACGCCCGACCATGATCATCGCGAGAACGCAGAAGGGGCACGGGGTGTCCTTCCTGGCCGATGCCGAGGGCTGGCACGGCAAACCGGTGCCAAGGGAACGGGAGGCCGAGGCGATCGCCCAGGTGAAGCAAGCCCTGGAGGAGTGGCTGCCGGACACGATCTATGAGCTCGAAGCGGAGCGGGAGGCCGAGGCGATCGCCGAGCTGGGCGGGCCCCGAGACCTCCGCATCGCGGCGCCGGCGCCGCCCGTGTTCAAGCCTGCCACGGTGCAGAGGTCGGGGGCGGCACCGGCGCCGGCCTACGAGAAGCCGGTGGCTACCCGCAAGGCCTTCGGCGAGACCCTGGCTTGGCTGGTGGGCCATCGAGACGACCTCGTGGTTCTGGACGGCGAGGTCGGCAACTCCACCTACACCGAAGATGCCGAAGCCGTCGCGCCTGAGCGCTTCGTGCAGCTCTACATAGCCGAGCAATGCATGGTGGGCGTCCAGACCGGCCTTCAGGCCCTTGGGAAGACTGCGTTCGCAGCTTCGTTCGGCGCCTTCCTCACGCGTGCCTACGACCAGGTCCGGATGGGGGCGATCAGCCGCGCCAACCTCCGCCTGTGTGGTTCGCACGCCGGGGTGTCCATCGGGGAGGACGGCCCTTCCCAGATGGCGCTCGAGGACCTGGCCGCTTTCCGAGCTCTGGACGGCTCAACCGTGCTGTACCCGGCCGACGGGAACAGCACTGTGAAGCTCGTGACCGCCATGTGCGACATGCGAGGCGTCTCCTACATCCGCACGACCCGGGAAGCCACGCCGCCGCTCTACGGGCCGGACGAGACCTTCCCGATCGGTGGATCTCGGACCCTCGCGGGCACCGAGCACGACCGGGTGACGCTCGTCGGCGCCGGGGTGACCGTCCACCAGTGCCTAGCTGCCCACGACATCCTAGGCGCGGAGGGCATCGCCGCGCGAGTGCTCGACTGCTACAGCGTCAAGCCGATCGACGCCCGAGCCCTTCGCCGGGCCCTGGAAGAGACCGGCGTCATGGTCGTGGCCGAGGACCATCGAGTAGAGGGCGGGCTGGGAGACGCCGTCCTGGACGCGCTCGCTGCTGCGGGTCGCTTCCAAGGGCGGGTGGTCAAGCTCGGCATCACGCAGATGCCGGGGAGCGGCACGCCCGAGGAGCTGCGCGCATGGGCAGGCATCGACGCCGCCGGGATCGCGGCCGCTGCCCGGCAAGCTCTCGAAGCCGACTGACCCTCAGGCGGACCGGAGTCCGGCCGCGGCCGGGATCCCACCGAGCGCGTAGACGATGATCTCCTCGGGCGGCACAGGCTTCGAGAAATGGAAGCCCTGACCCAGGGAGCAGCCCCGCTCGCGCAAGAAGGCCAGCTCGTCCTCGGTCTCGATCCCTTCGGCCAGCGTGACCATGTCCAGTCCTCCGGCCAGCTCGAGGAACGCCCCGACTATCGCGGCCGACTGCCGATCCTCGTGCACCCTGCTCACGAAGGACCGATCGATCTTGAGCACGTTCACCGGCATCTCACGAAGGCGAGAGAGCGACGAGTAACCGGTCCCGAAGTCGTCGATGGCCAGGGAGAACCCGGCGTCCTTCAGCTCCATCAGGACCTGCTGCGCACGGTCCGGATCCATCATCGCCGAGGACTCCGTGACCTCCACCATGATCCGTGAAGGGTCCGACCCAGCCGCCGTGATCTCGCCCACGATCCGCTGGGCCAGATCTGGCTGCCAGAACTGCCGCGGGGACAGGTTGAAGCCGATCTCGAGGTCGATCCCCAGCTCGCGCCACGCCTGCATCTGGTAGGCGATCTCACGGACCACCCAATCGCCGATCCGTTCGATCAAGCCCAGCTCCTCCGCCAGCGGGATGAACTCGAGCGGCGGGACCATCGTGCCATCAGGCTCGATCCAGCGGATCAGGGCCTCGACCCCGATCATCTTCCCCGTGCCGAGTTCAAGGACCGGCTGGTAGTGAAGGGTCCACCTCTGCAGCTCCACGGCCTTCCTGAGGCGCGTGACGAACTCGAGCTTGGCGGCGGAATCCACGCCCCCGTCGGACGCCACGACGAAGCCGGCCGATCCGCCCTTCTTCGCCTCGTACATCGCGGCTTCGGCATTCCTCTGCAGCGTGCCGGCATCGGAAGCGTCATGGGGGAGCAAGCTGATGCCGATGCTCGCCGACACGTACAGCTCGGTCCCGTGCAGCACGAAGGGCTGCGCCAGAGACGCAAGGATCCGCTGGGCGACCGATTGGGCCCGGACCAACGCCGCATCGATCTCGCCCTCCTCGCGATCCAGGTCCGCAAGCAGCAGGAGGAACTGGTCACCGCCCCGGCGCGCGACGAGGTCGGTTTCACGCGTTGCCTCGCGGAGGCGATCGGCCACGAGCTGAAGCACGCCGTCCCCCGTCCTGTGTCCGAGCGAGTCGTTGACGAGCTTGAAGTCGTCCAGATCCACACAGAGCACCGCCACAGCACCCTCGTGCCTCTTGGCCCTGGCGACGGAGAGGTCGAGCAGCTCCTCGAACATCGCCCGCGACGGGAGCCCTGTCAGCTCGTCGTGATACGCCTGGAAGGCGACCTGTTCCTCCGCATCCTTGCGATCGGAGATATCGACCATGATGCCGACCGAGTAGCGAGGCATACCCCTCTCGTCCCGCACCATGATCGCTTCGTCGTGTACCCACACCACACGACCGTCCTTCGCGAACATCCGGTACTCGAGCCGGAAGGGTTCACCGGTCTCGTTGTGACGTTGGTTCTCGGCGAGCGCCCGCGCCTTGTCATCAGGGTGAAGCAACCTCGGCCACAACTCCTCGTCCGCCATGAACTCCTCAGCCGTGTACCCCACGATGGACGCGATCTGCGGGCTCATGAAGACGCTCGAGGCTTCGTCGTCCACACCATCGATGTAGGACACCGCTGGACCTTGCTCGACCACCGTCTGGAACAGGTCGGCCTGCAGGCGGCGGTCTTCCTCCGCACGAACCCTGGTAACCGCCCCGGTTACCGAGTACGCCAGGGCGCGTACCGCCGCAAGGTCGTCCTCCGACCAGTCGCGGCCGCTGCACGAATCGAACCCCACGTAACCCCACCACTCGCCGGCCACCGTGACCGGAAGGACGAGTATCGACCGCGTGCCTTCGGACGAAAGGACCCGCCTGACCGGCTCCGGAAGGTCCGCGACCGACGGCGCGCGGATGTGCCCGCCCGAACCCAGCGTCTCTATCCAACTGGTGAAGCCGGGGTGGTACGGATGAAGGTGGTTCTTCGGGTCATCGAAGATGCCACGGATCCCCGGCGCGTCCCATTCCCCACACAGATCCATCCAGAGCCGACCGTCCGGTCCGCGCATGTTCTGGAACACGTAGACGCGATCGACGCCCACGCTCGACCCAACGGCGGCCAGCGCCGAGCCCAGCTCGGCTAGCCAGTCGCCGTCCGCTAGGCGCGCTAACGCATCGCGCACTGCCCTCGGGACGGCCTCCCCCCGGTTCTCGGAAGCGACCATCACGTCTGCAGCATCGGCAGGCCTAATGGGCCTCTGAAGGTATACCTCTCGCACAACCCATCCGGCTGCTAACCTTGGTCGCCATGGCCGAGTACAAGGAGATCCTCCACGAGCGCCTGTACGTCAAGGTGCCGGGAACGGACAAGCTGAGGAAGACCGCCGCCGCCAGACTGAAACACTTGCTGGCCAACGGATGGCGCGAGCTCGAGCGCCGCGAGACGGCCGAGTTCGTCCAGGTCAAGTTCGAGCGCACCGGCCACGCTCCGATGCGGGCAAGGCTCCCCAAGCAGGGACCCGAGATCCGCGACCAACGGCGGCCGCGGCGAGAGGGCGGGCCCGGTCGCGGCGACGGCCCGCGCCGCTGACTGCAGGCCGTAGATCCTACGGCCATCGTGCTGTTCGCCCGGATGATGTCCGGGTATCATGGCTGAGCTCCGATGAACTTGCGTTTCACGTGTCCGTCGCAGTGCCGACGTGTGACGGCAGGGGGTGACCGACAGCCATGAGCATCGACTTCCAGGCGCAACCGGTGAACGTGAGGCCGAGCCACCGAGAGGCTCACACGGCCGCTGCCCAGCAGCCCTTTTCGTATCCCTTGAAGCGGGAGTTCGTCGAGCCTGACTGGACCCGGCTGCCTGGGTACCGGGACGTCACCCGAGAGCAGTGGGAGTCGGCGCAGTGGCAGCGTTCGCACACGGTCAAGAACCTCAAGGAGTTCAAAGAAGCGCTGGGGGACTCACTCACCGACGAGCTCTACCGAGACATAGAGCGCGACCAGCAAGAGCGCGCGACCATGTCGATGCTCATCCCCCCTCAGATGATCAACACCATGAACGAGGCCGACCTGAGGGCCGACCCCGTCCGCCGGTACATGGCTCCTGCGTTCAGCGAACGCGAGCCCGAGTGGCCGAGCCATCCGATGGCCTCTCGCGACTCGTTGCACGAAGCCGACATGTGGGCCGTCGAAGGACTGACCCACAGGTATCCGACCAAGGTCCTGGCCGAGATGATCCCCACGTGTCCGCAGTACTGCGGCCATTGCACCCGAATGGACCTGGTCGGCAACGACACGAACCAGGTCCTCAAGTACAAGTTCGAGATGAAGCAGAGCGATCGCTGGGACGCGATGCTCGACTACTTGAGGCGCACGCCGCAGGTCCGCGACGTGGTCGTGAGCGGTGGTGACATGGCGAACGTGCCGGCGAAGAGGCTCCAGGAGTGGCTCTTCAAGCTGATGGACATCGAGAACGTCCGCGACATCCGGATCGCCACCAAGGGCCTGATGGGCATCCCGCAGCACTTCCTGCAGGACGAGGTGCTCCAGGCCTACGACGAGATAGCCAAGCGTGCTCGTGATCGCGACATAGATGTGGCGGTCCACACCCACGTCAACTCCGCGCAGCAGGTGACGCCTCTTGTGGGCAAGGCCGTGAGAGCCCTGCTCGACATGGGCTTCCGCGACGTTCGCAACCAGGGCGTCCTGCTCCGGGGCGTCAACACGACGCCTACGCAGCTATTGGAGCTGTGCTTCACGCTGCTCGACCACGGCAAGATCCTTCCCTACTACTTCTACATGTGCGACATGATCCCCAACGCCGAGCATTGGCGGTTGTCCGTCGCCGAGGCTCAGGAGCTCCAGTACTCGATCCTGGGCTACCTGCCAGGGTTCGCCACTCCGCGTTTCGTCTGCGACGTGCCCTTCGTGGGCAAGCGTTGGATCCACATGATCACCGACTACGACCGCGTTCGCGGGATCAGCTACTGGCGCAAGAACTACCGGACGAGCATCGAGGCCGACGACCCGATGGCGCTCGAGCGCCGCTACCACTACTACGACCCCATCTACACGCTGCCCGAGGAGGGTCAGGCGTGGTGGAGGAACAAGGTCGCTGCGGGCCTCGCCGAACTGCTTGATGAGCTTCAAGCCGAGCAGGGCATCCCCGTGAGCACCTGATCAGCGGGCGCGCCAGAACCCGCCCTTCCGTCGCTTGGGACCCTCCTGGGACGCTTCGTCCAGATGCTTCCTGGCAACCGATTGAAGGTCCAAGGGGTTGGGGACGGCCTCGGCGGGCAACGAGAGCCCGAGGAGCAGCGCAAGGGCCTCGGCAGCCTTCTCGGGGGCGATAGCCTCCTTCAGAAGGGCGGCGACGTCCTTGGCCCTGACCTCGTGAGGCGCATGCGCCGACCACGCCGCGAGCGCCGCCGCCTGCTGCTTGGCCGATGCGGGGCCGCGGCGAGCGGCCGCCTCCACCGCGGCCGGAGCCGGCGCCGCTGCGCCGGAGCCGAAGACGAGACGAACCGTCGGGCGGCCGCTCGCCGCGGCAACCACGTACGCGAAGTCTTCATGAACGGAGAAAGCGGCGGCGGCCTCCACTTTCGCGGCCGTTTCCTCCACCAAGTCGTCCAGCTGCTCCAGCGTGCGTGGGCGGCGCAGTCCGATCCCCCGCCACCCCTGCCCCGCCTCGGGCGCAGACGGGAGCGGGGCCTTCAACAGCGCCCCCTCGGCGACCCGGTACACCACCCACTGCCCCAAGCTACGTCTCCGGCTGGTACAGGCCTTCGAGAGGCGACAGCGAGTCGGCCAGGGCGGCGTCGCAGTCGCGCTCTTCGAGGATCAGCGGTTCCAGATCGGGTTCCTGCGTGAAGTCGAAGGCGCCCGACAACGGATCGGCGGCTGCGTCCCGGTCGGTCATGGGCGGCAGCCCGTGCAGCTCTTCGATGAAGCGCAGCACGGAAGAGAACTCATAGGTCGTCGAGTCGATATACCCGCCGTCGGGGTTGTCGCCACGCCGTGTCCAGGGGCTGATGATCAGCGCCGGCGTCCTCGGTCCGTACCCCATGATGTCCACATGGGGCGGCGGCACGTGGTCGTAGAACCCGCCGAAGTCGTCCCAAACGATCACGATGGCCGTGCTCGGCCAAGCGTCCGACTCCATGATCGCGTTCACATACTCCACCGTCCAGTTCTCCCCTAGGCAGACGTTCGTTCCGACGCCCGGGTGTTCGTTCGCGCTTCCCTCCGGAGGGATCAGCCACGAGACCGCAGGAAGGTCGCCTTTCTCGAGGTCGGCCAGGATCGTCTCGGGATCCTGGATGTTCTGCCGCATCGGGCCGTTCCAGACGTGGTCGATCGCTTGCAGCCCGTTCATCCACTGGTTGGCCCGGCCGTAGTACTTCCAGCTGATGCCGTTCTTCTCGAGCAGGTCCGGCAGCACCTTGATGTCGAAACAGGTTCGCGTGTCCTCCCAGAACTCCGATGCGATGCGAACCAGCTGGTCGGGGATCTCGTCGGTGATGTTGTCCTCCAGCTCCATGACGCGGGCCATGTCGTCACCGGACATGTCCTCGAGCCCGAACCGCTTCGTGTACTCGAGATGGTCGTCGCAGTAGCTCCCCTCGGTGTCTGCGTTCGTCTTGTTGTCCACTACCCCGTAGGACTGCGCAGCGACCGTGTAGAGGTGCTCGGGGAACGTTGGACCATACATCGACGTGAAGAAGTGATCGGCCAGCACGAACCTGTCGGCGTATGCCCAGTAGTTGGGCAGCGTCTGACGGGTGTGCTGCGTGTAGCCGGAGAGGTCTCCTCCCTCGCCGATGATGTTGAAGCCGTTCATCTTGCCGCCGTTGATCGAGTACAGGCCGCTCGCGAAGCCGTGGGTGATGTCGTGCGGCTGGATGTAGGGGGCCAGCTTGAGTGGGACCTCGGGGCCTCCGTCGACCCAGTTGCCTTCAGCGTTCCGCTTCATGCTTTGGCCCACCGTTACGCCCTCGGCGCCCGGATACTGACCGAAGTAGTGATCGAAGGTCCTATTCTCTTTGATGAGGAACACGACGTGCTCTATGGGGGTCTCCCCGGGCACGACCTGGCCGGGACTGGTCGTGGGCCCGGACGTGGGCGCGTCCGTCGGTGCGGGTGAGTTGGTTCCTGCTGTCGTCGTCGAGCCGCTCCCGGGCCAGAACTGCCACGTCAAGAAGGCAAGCAAGACAACCATCGTGGCGGCGAAGCCGCGACGCCTGGCGATCTGTTGACGGGTCGGGCGCCGCCGCCGGGAGACGGGCCGGATGGCGGGAGGGCGTTGCTGCATCGACTGGGAGTCTAGCTGGCAGGTGCCGCCCGAGACAGGAGCACGTCCAGCAGGACGTCCAGGCGCGACTGCAACGAAGTCGCATCAGCGGAGTCGGCGAGGTTGTGGAGCTGGCTCGGGTCGCTCGACAGGTCGTACAGCTCCTCGTGCCCGTCGCTGTGCCTGACGTAGACCGCATCGGCCGTCCTTACGCCCACCCACGGCGGGACCTCGGTATCCGTGCCGTTCCAGTCGATCAGGACGCCCTGGCGGGAGATGCTCGACGAGCCTCGGAAGATCGGAGCGAGGCTCGTTCCGTCCTGAGGAAGGCCCGGCTCGACCCCGGCCAGCTCCGCGAAGGTCGCCGCCAGGTCCACATTCGAGACCAGTTCGCCCACGTCGCCGCCCGAAGCCCATGGTGAGTACGCGACCATAGGAACGCGGATGCACTCCTCGTAGTGGCAGTGCTTCCGGTCCCAGCGGTGTTGTCCGAACGCGTACCCGTTGTCCGAGATCAACACGAACACCGTACGGTCGAGCTCACCGCGAGCCGCGACGGAGGCAACCAGTCCTTCGACCCACTCGTCCACAGCGAGCAGGGTGGAACGCTGGGTCACTCGGTCACGCTGCAGCTCTTCCAACCTGGCGGCATCTACGGGCGCTTCCGCCGCCACCCACGCGGGCTTGCCCTCCACGTCGTTCAGAACCTCCTCGCTCGGCGGGGGAAGTGACGGAGCGTCGAGCGCGGTTCGATGGCGCGGCGCGGGGATCCATGGCCGGTGCGGAGCCGGAGGCGAGAACACCAGGAACCAGGGGGTGCCGGGCGGAGAGGTTCGCACGAACTCGAGCGCCTCACGGCCCAACACGTCGGTGACGTAGTCGCCGGGGTTGTCTCCGACCCTGCGGAACGTGCCCTGGTCGACCAGACCGTACCTGTAGTAGGTGGTGGCCTCAGAGTCGTTCGTCTTGGCGAGCCAGCGATCCCATCCCGGCGGAACGTACGGTCCGCGGTTCCACGGGTACTCGTTGAGGTACTTGCCGACCAGGCCCGTGCGGTATCCGGCCCGCTGCAGCCATACCGGGAGGGTGTTCGACTCGTCCAGCAGATACCCCAGGTTGTTGTTCTCGACGCCGGTCTGCCGCGCATACTGCCCCGTCAGGATCGTTGCCCGGGAGGGACAGCAGAGAGGCGTACTGACCACGGCGTTCGTGAAGTTCAGCCAGTGGCCGCTGGGGTCCTCGAGCTGGGCCTGGAGCCACGGCATCGCCGGCGGATCGCTCGGCAACGTGTCGAAGGGCTGGTCGTCGGTGACGATCAACACGATGTTCGGCCGGTCAGGCGTGACGATCGCCGGGGTGGGGGCGGTCGCCGCCACAACCGCCAGGACCGCGGCAGCGAGCGCAGCCGCAAGCGATGCCGCGAGGGTCCTCACTGCTTGCGCACCCTCCAGATGTGTTCGCCCGGGAAGTCCCTCGCCCAGTCGAGAGGGACATAGTCGTAGGTGGTGGAGGCATCCGGTTCCGGGCGCAGCTCGATCAGATCCTCCACGACCAAGCCGCATGAGCGGAACAGGCGGATCCAGCCGCCGTACGTGAGTTGCCACTCGACGGTGCGCCATCCGGGATCGTTCCCGACCTCCCGGCCCATCTCGAAGTACGGCATGCGGAGTTCGCGGCCGACCGGCCGTTCGTCATGACCCCAGGCCATCCACACGATGGGGGTAGCCATGTCGAACACGAGCATCCCGCCGCTGCGGAGGACGCGCGCAGCCTCGGGGATCGTGACGTGGGGGTCCGTGAACGACGTAGCGCCGTGATCGCAGAACACCAGGTCGAAGGACGCGTCGCGGAACGGAAGCTCCTCGGCGCTGGCGCGCACGAGAGGCAGACGAACGCCGGTCTCGCGCATGTTCGCGAGCGCCTGATGGAGCTGGTTCTCGCTGAAGTCGAGGCCCGTGACACGGGCGCCTCTCATGGCAACCTTGATCCCGAACTGCGCGGCCCCGCAACCCAACTCCAGAGCGTCCAGGTCCCTGACGTCGCCCAGCGCGTGGATCTCGTCCTCCGCCACGTCCCACACGCCCCATGCCAGCCGGTCCCACCTGTTGAGTTGGGCTCTGTTCGTCTCCTGGTACTCGGCGCTGTGCGACTCCCAATGCTCGAGGTTCTGGCGGACGTCCTCGCGACTCATGACGGGCTCCCATGCCCCGTCTTGCCGCCGAGCAGGTCCAAGGCGTGAGGCAGGATCGGCAGCACGGCTTCGAGCGACTCGCGAACCCCCTTGGGGCTGCCGGGCAGGTTCAGGATCAGGCAGCCGCCGGCCTCGCCCGCGAGGCCCCGCGACAAGGCAGCCATGGGCGTGTGGGCGAGGCCGGCGGCTCGCATCAGCTCGGCAAGCCCCGGGGCTTCTCTCTCCAGGACCGTGCGGGTGGCCTCAGGGGTCACGTCCCGCGGGCCCAGCCCGGTGCCTCCGGTGGTCACGACCAAGTCGTGGCCGGAGGCCAGTCCCCTCAAGGCCCCCTCGATCAGCTCTCTGTCGTCGGGCACAACCTCGCGAGTGATCACGGCCAAGCCAGCCTCTTCGAGCATGGCCTGGGCCACATCCCCGCTCTCGTCGCCGCGGGTCCCGTGGGAGACCCCGTCCGACACCGTCAGGACCGCCGCACCTCGCATACCGCTCATCCTCGCATCCCAAGGGGCCCGCGGGCGGTTCAGCCGCCCCAGACGGCCTTCGCGCGCTCGGTCTCGACCGGTCCGTAACGCAGCCACTGGAAGACCCACGCCTTGGTCAGCGCCAACCCCGCACCGACGAAGGTCAGCACGATCCCGGCGTCCCCTACCGCTTCGCTCGCCCATCCGGCTCCTCTCCCCGCCATCAGCACGAGCCCGGCGTTCAACAGGATCACTTGCGCGAAGGCCGCGATCTCGAAGGCTGCGAGCGAGCGGCGCCTGGCGTCGGGGTGCCCCGGCCGGGACATCGGCAACAGGTAGGACCAGGCACCCAGCAGGACCTGGACGAGCCAGCCCCCCACGAAGGTCACGAGGAACACCGGCCGGAAGGCGTCGAACCCTGAGGGTCCGTGCGCGAGCGCGAACGACAGCGCGACGGAACCGAAGACGAACCAGGCGGCGGCCGACATCATATGCATGGCCGCCACCGGGATCTTCCACTGACGTTCGACCCGAAGGACGCTCACCACGAGCCAAGCCAAGCCCATCGCTCCCGCCGCGTAGGCCGCGCCGCCGGCCCCGAGGACGACCGCCGAGTCGAGATCCCAGCCAACGAGCTGGAGCAGCAGGCCGCCGGCGAAGAGCGCGAGCGCGATCTGCCCTCTCCATGGCGGCATCCGCACGCGCAGGGCCGTCGGGAGGAGCGTCACCAGCGTGCCCACCACGGTTAGCGACGCGAACCCGAGGACGTTCACCGTCATGTGCGCCCTCTTGAAGTGCACGTACCACTCGCCCGTGGCGACCCCGGAGCCCATGAGGGCGCCCAGCGTCCCGCCGAGGATCGCGAACGCCACGGCGGCGCCGTAGGCGGCCATCGGGAGCGCGTGCCGCCGGTTTACCGCGACGCGCCAGGAGGTCCACAGCATCCATGCGAGGATCGCCATGGCACCGACCCACGCGGTGCCGCCTGCCGCCATGAGCCACGTGGAGGACACCGGCATGCCCCATGCGATGGCGCCGGCGCCGCCCGCGACCAGCCCGAGCTGGGTCCAGGTGAGCCACGCGGGCGGCGCCGGCGCCGCGGTCAATGCAAGCATGAAGTTCTGCATCGCTCCCGAGATGGCGGTTGCGATGGCGCCCGCAAGGGTCAGGTGCAGGGGAAGCCAGATGCCCATCCGCCGGTCGGTGGGGAGCAACAAGGACGCGCCCGCGAGGGTGAGCCAGATCCTGGCCACGGTCTGGTAAGCGGCCGCGGTCGTACGGGGTCTCATGCCAGGAAGATAGACCGCGGCGGGCGGGAGGCCGAGGGGGGGTACCGACCAGTGGGCGGCCCCCCGTCCCGCCGCAGATCTATGTCGAAGTAGCGGTCCCCGCTCCTCCGAGGCTCAAGCGGCCCACTCCGCGCCGCCAGCGGGCGCCTGCAGGGGCCTCAGCGGCGTGTTCGGCTCCGCCGCGCTTATCGCGAAACACAGGTACGGACAAATGCGAACCTCACTGGTCGGTCGAAACGTTCAGGAGATTGATAATCGTTCCGGCCCCATCCGTCAACCTCCTGCGCCAACTCCTGCCCAGATGGCCCAGTCACGAGCCCTCGCAGGAGGTTCCGGTAACCTGGGAACCAGGTTCGATGAACGCCTCCCAACCCGCCGCCGTCCCCGCCGAGGGTCCCCTCATCGACACCCTGGGTCGCGTTGCCGACGACCTCCGGATATCTGTTACCGACCGGTGCAACTTCCGGTGCACCTACTGCATGCCGGCCGAGGGCATGAAGTGGCTCCCGAGGGACGAGCTGCTGACGTTCGAGGAGCTGACGCGGCTCCTGGCGCTCTTCGTTCGCCTGGGCGTGCGGGCGATCAAGGTCACCGGAGGGGAGCCCACCGTGCGCGCCGACCTGCCACGGCTCGTGGCCATGTTCCGCGAGGTCGGGCCCGACCTCGATATCTCCATCACCACGAACGGGATGCTGCTCGACGCTCTCGCCGAACCGCTCGCGCGCGCAGGCGTCGATCGGGCCACCGTGTCTTGCGACTCACTCCTACGTCACCGGTTCCAGGAGATGACGCGGCGCGACGCGCTCGACCGGGTGCTCGCGGGCCTCGAAGCCGCGAAAGAGGCCGGACTCGAACCGATCAAGATCAACTGCGTCGTGATCGGGGGAACCAACGACGACGAGGTCGTTGACTTCGCGACGTGGGCTCGCACGACCGGCTACGAGGTTCGCTTCATCGAGTACATGCCGCTGGACGCGCAACACTCCTGGGAGAGGCAGAAGGTCGTTCCAGCGGCTCGGATCCTGGAGGCGATAGGCGCCCGGTATCCGCTAGTCGCCGAGGGTCACGGCGACCGGCCCGCCACCACGTACCGCTTCGCCGACGGCGCCCCGGGTGCGATCGGCGTCATCCCGAGCGTCACCGAACCGTTCTGCTCCTCCTGCAACCGGCTCCGGCTGACCGCCGAGGGCCAGTTCCGCAACTGCCTGTTCGCACTTGAAGAGACCGACCTTATGGGTCCTCTGCGAGCTGGCGCCTCAGACGAGGAGTTGGAGCGCTTGATCCGCGAGGCGACGTGGAGCAAGTGGGCAGGACACCGGATCAACCATCCCGACTTCGTGCAGCCGTCCAGATCTATGTCCGCGATCGGCGGCTAGGAACGGGCCGTCATCAAGGCTGACGGCTAGGACTGCTCCAGGGTCGCAAGGATCGCCTCCAGCGCCGACGGGTCCACCGTGCCGTCCGGCAGCAGTCCCACTTCGCCGACCTTCGCCTCGAGCACCTTGCCGTCAGAACCCACGAAGTACGTCGTCGGGAAGGACTCCACACCGAGGCCACCCATCAGGGTCCGTTCGCCGTCGTCCTTCGCGACAGGGAAGGTCAGCCCCTCGGAGTCCAGATACCCCTGCGGCGTGGGACCGGGTTGCTGGCCGATGGCCGTCGTCACGGTGACTATCTGGATGTCCGGATGACTCTCGAGAGCGGCGGCCAGACGAGGAAGCTCTGCTTGGCAATGGGGACACCACGACGCCCAGATGGACAGGACCGTAGGCTTGCCGACGTAGTCTGACCAGGAGATCGTGCCCGATCCGTCCAGCGCAGGCGCCGACCATTGCGGCACCGCCTCACCGACCGCGAGTGCGGGGCCCGGGGCCCGATCGATCGAAACCGTTCCCTCATCGGCGGGCTCGCCGCCACCGCCCGCAACGACCGCGATCACCACGAGGATCAGAACGAGCGCTGCGATGCCAACCCATAGACCGGCAGAGCTCCGCTGTCTGCCACGACGTGCCGGGGGCTTGCGTTCACCCCGTGCTCGCTGCTGCTTCGCCTTCTTCGCGTTCGTCACCGGCTAGGTACCTCCGAGGTCGGGTCGGTCCGTTCAGGATACCCGCCCCCGGCCTGCGGGCTTCTGGATTCGTCCAGGTTCTCGATGCGGAGCTTCGGAACGTCGCCCGCCGGCTCGAAGCCGAGTATCTGCGCGTAGAAGGACAGCTCGGCCTCCAACGAGCGGATGATCGTCTCGGCTTTCCGGAACCCGTGCTGCTCGCCTTCGAACAGCAGGTACGCGTGTGGGAGGCCCTTGTTCTGCAGCGCTTCTACGATCATCTCCGCCTGGGCCGGGGGCACGATCACATCCTCCGCCCCTTGGAGTACGAGCATCGGCGTGGCCAGCATGTCCACGAAGTTGACGGGGCTCCTCGTCCTGTACAGGTCGGCTGCCTCCGGCCATGGCCCGATCAGCGTGTGTTCGTAGCGGCATTCGAACTTGTGCGTGCCGCCCTCGACGAAGGCGGTCAGATCGGCGATCCCGTAGTAGCTCGTCCCAGCGGCGAAGTCATCGTGGAACACGAGGGCGCATACGGTCGTGTAGCCGCCGGCGGAGCCCCCGCGTATCAGGAGCCGCTCGCCGTCGACGAGGCCCAGCGACACCAGATGGCGCGCCGCGGCGATGCAGTCGATCGTATCCACGACCCCCCAGCTGCCGTTCAGGCGTTCTCGATACGCCCTCCCGTGCCCGGTGCTGCCTCCGTAGTTCACTTCGACGACGGCGAACCCACGGGTGGTCCAGAACTGAACCTCCAGGTCGAGACACGGGACGCTCTGGGACGTCGGCCCACCGTGACTCATCACGATCAAGGGCGGGAGCTCACCCTCAGGTCCGGAGGATCCCGGGTTGCACGGACGGTACAGGTGAGCGAACGCGGTGACCCCGCCTTCGGTCGGGAACTCGATCTCCTCGGGCACGGAGTACCAGGAGGGGTCGAGATCCGCGACTTCGCTGTGACGCAGCACATCCATCGAGCGCGTGTCCAGGTCCAGCACGACGACCTGGTCCGCGATCGAAGGACCCCCGGCAGCGAAGGCGACCTGCCGGCCCTCCGCGGAGAGCCGCGGCCAGTCCACGGCCGAGTGCGGGATGTCCAGGTCGAGGAGTTCTCCCGTCTCCGGGTCCAGGAGGGCGGTGTGCTGCTCGCTGCCGAGCGAGTAGTGGCACACGATCCGCCCGTCCGACAGGAACGCGTAGGACGATTCGGAGAAGAGCCACTGAGGCCACCCGAACTCGGCCTCCATCTCCTTCACGACCTGTCTCTCGCCTCCGCGCTCCCTCTCCAGGTTCCACCAGCCGCCCCGGTCGCTCGCCCAGTACAGCTCCCCGGAAGGGCTCCACGCCGGCTGCCACACGGACTCTTCACCGTCGCGGCCCGCAACGAGCCGCGGCTCTCCCAGGGTTCCGTCGACTCCGATCGGGGCCACGAACAACTCGCATCCGTCCCACGGCATCCACGGCAGGTCCCAAGCCTGGAAACAGAGAGAGCACCCGTCCGGCGAGATCCGTGGGCTGGCATAGAAGTCGCGGCCGCTCGCGATGACCCTGGGCTCGCGCGAGCCGTCGGTCGCAACGGCCACGAGCTCGTTGTGGACGTCCTCGGGAACCCGATCGCCCTCGTGACGCTCTCTGACCCCTATCCATAGCGACCCGTCGGCCGTCACGCGGCCATCCGCGTACCGGTGCGCGCCGCCCGTTTCCGGCGTGATGGGGGCTGGGCTGGCTCCCGGCTCCAGCTTGTAGAGCCGTTGGTCATCGAAGTTGGAGAAGTAGACGATCCCTCGATGGACGGCGTACGAGCCACCGCCGTATTCGTGAACCCGCGTTCGGGCGTTGAATCCGGCCGGCAGGACGTCGGTCGGATCCGAGAAGGCGTCCGCTTTGACGACCACGTGCCTGCCGCCTTCGTCGGGGCGGCCTTCCACCCAGTAGACGGTGCCCTGTTCGATCCAGGTGGCTCCGAGCCGAAGTCCCCCCGAGGCCAACATCGCCGGCGTCACCGGTGAGGGCCAGGTTCCGTAAGGCGCCTCTCCGGATGCGGCGCTCATCCCGGCCATCTCCCCACGATCACGCGCGTCACGGGGATGTCGCCCCCTATCGTGCTGCGAACGTCTCCGAAGCCGGCGTGACCCAGGATCGACTTCACTGCCCTAGCGCGGTCGGGACTGACCTCGACGAGTAGCCAGCCTCCCGCGGCCAGCCATCGAGGACCCTCCGCCGCCGTCAGTCGAACCAGCCCGAGGCCGTCGTCGCTGTGGTCGGTCAGCGTGTGGACGGGCTCCCATCCACGGATCTCGTCGGGCAGGTGCTCTAACTCGGCCTTCGCCACGTACGGGGGGTGCAGAGTGATGACGTCCACCGTTCCACGGAGCCTCGACGGCAAGCCGCCGAACAGGTCGCCCACCACGAAGCGAGCTTGAACGCCGAGGCGCCGGGCGTTCCGCCTCGCGAGGGCCACGGCTTCTCCCGATAGGTCCGAGCCCCAGACTTCGGCCCGGGGGACTTCACTGGCCACGGACAGCGCGATCGTCCCGAGCCCGGTCGCCAGGTCGACGTGCGTCGGGGCTCTTCTGCCACGCAACCTTCGGATGGCCTGCTCGGCTAGGAACTCAGAAGAATCACGAGGAACGAACACACCGGGCACCACCTTCAGGTGAAGTCCCCTGAACTCCGCGTATCCCTTGATGTAGGGAACCGGCTCCCCGGTCGCACGGCGGTCTATCAGCGCTTGGAAGGCCGCCGCCTTCCTGGCGGGTATGGGATCGCGCGGGTCGGGCTCCTCCCCCATGACGTGAGCGAGGAGCTCTTCCGCCTCGATCCGCTCGCGACCGGCCTGCCAGTGGTCTATCGCAGCTGATGCCTTGAGCTTGCGTACTGCGTCGCTGAGTATCACGCGGGCTTCCACGGCGGCAAATGGTACCCGTTCCATGTCGCTACACTCGGGGTGTGACGAGAACGATCGACAACCCCGTGGAGAAGGCGACTCCCGCCAGGAAGACGGCCAAGGCGAAAACCCAGAAGACAAGGGCAAGGAAGCCTGCTCAGCCGGAGATCCGGCTCACCGGAGACCGCCTGGTGATCCGCGTGCCCGAGAACGGAGAACGCAAGACGGCCGCGGGTTTGCTCATCCCGGCCACCGCGATGCCTGCACCGAAGAAGCTCAGCTGGGGCGACGTGGCACTGACGGGCCCAGATGTGCGGGTCGCGAAGGCGGGCGACCGCGTGTTGTTCCTGCCGTCGTCTGGTCTGGAGGTCGAGCTCGACGGCGAGGAGCTGGTGCTTCTGCGGGAGCGAGATGTGCAAGCGGTCTCGACTCAGCCACCGTCGGGGCGCAAGGACAGGGTTCCCGGACAGTACCTGTAGGTCAGGCGGGCACGAACCTCAGCTGCAGAACACGGCGATCGTTGTCACGGTTCGGATCGACGATCACCACCGACTGCCAGGTGCCGAGAACGGGCTCCCCGCCTTCCACCGGGATGGTCATCGAGGGTGACACGAACACGGGCAGCAGGTGATCCCCGCCGTGCCCCGTGGCGCCGTGCTTGTGCAAGTAGCGATCGTCGCGAGGCAGCAGCCTCTCCAGCACCTCTTCGAGGTCCGTCTCGGAGCCGCTGCCGGTCTCCATCAGTGCCAGACCCGCGGTGGCATGAGGGACGAACAGGTGGAGCAGGCCGGAGTCACCGGCCTCGTGGCCCGAGTGGGGCACCAGGGCGGGGAGAACCAAGAACCGAGGGCCGCGGGTGTGCAGCGGGGGGGGTGAGGTGACCCCCAAC
>CAZHRY010000001.1:0-35660 GCA_964535065.1 uncultured Actinomycetes bacterium | reverse complement strand
CGCTGGTGTCCAGCGTGTGCGTTCTGGTCAGCACCTACGCGGGGTCCGGCGCTGCCGGAGCTCCCGGTACCGAGGCGCCCGCGGATCGCAGGAGGAAACCTCCAACGACAACGGCGAAGCCTCCGAGCAGAGCGGCCCAGAGACCGATCCCGACCGATACGTCATAGAGATCCGCAAGTGTCGGGTCGGCTGCAACCAGCTCGTCCTTGGCGCTGGAGACGTCCAGGACGTTCAGGATGGCCACGATGGCACCGATCGCACCGATCACGATCATCACTATCGTCAGGGCTTTCGTCAGACCTTGACGGCCGTACAGGGCCAGGGCGATGGCGCCCGCACCCGCGATCAGGGTGAACCAGCCATCGCCCCCCTCGGTTCCACTGACGGACTCCGAGAAGCTCCCGAAGTCGCCGAGCACCGTGCCGAGATCGGCGGATACGGACGCCCAGGTCAGGAACGAACCGAGGACGAGCAGTGCGCCACCCGCAAGCGCCACGATGGTGGCCGTGGACCTATTGCTCTCCATAGCACCTCCTCGTACGGGGACCCTGGGAGTGTCCACCCGAACGAGGAGCGAATCGAGCACCCTCACGAGGTGATCGCGTCTGCAGCTCCCGGCGCTCCCTCGGCGGGTTCTCGGATGAGGGCCAGCAGGACGCCCATGCCGGACATACGATCATCCATCCCACACCCCGATCAGCCGATGGTCTCGACGAAGGTTGGCTCTGCAAGGACTTCGGTGTGGTGCGTCTCTTCGAAGGCGTCGAACCCGAGCCGCCAGGAGTGCGCCGGCCACCTGACGTCCAGGAGGCCATCGGCCCCCCGGTAAGCGGCCGTGTACAGCGTCCCGAACCCGTTCGCGTACGACGTCGAGAACAACGGGGCGCGCAGGAACGAATCCTCGAAGTCGTCGATGCGAACCGACGGATCCTCCAGGAGCCGGATGATCGTCTGTTCGCGTTCGATGGTGCGGGTTGCACGAGCCTGTTCCGGCCATTCGACTATCCCCTGGTGGTTCGTCGCAGCCGGGAACTCGCGGAAGATGGGCTCGCGATCCGGCGACAGGTACGCGGTCAGGAAGCGCCCATCGCGGTCCACCAGTGTGATGTTGTGACTGAGCGAGTACGGCAGCCGCGCGAGCACGACCCGCGCCTGGTCCACCGTCGAGCAGGTTTCGAGCAGGTACCGGATCACGATCGGGATGCCGAAGCCATCGCCTAGGACCCGGCGGCCGCCGAAGGTCAGCGAGGCCGCGAGACCATCCTCGTTCATCCCATCCAGCAGCCCCCAGAGGCAGTCGCTCATCCCGATGACGCGCTTCTGGAGGAACCTGGTGTGCCAGACGATGCCCTCGAAGCGCGACGGGGCGTAGTCGTAGTTGCGAACCAACATCGGGCCACCGTCCCGGGTCCAGACCCCCTGTGAGCAGGCGGCAAGGTACGGCGGCGGCTTGTACAGGGAAAGCATCCTGGCCGCCAGGTCGCCGCCCCCGGCAAGCTCGACGGCCCGCTCGTAGGCCGGCATCAACTCCGGCATGTGGGCGCGGAGCATCCGAACGCTGGTCGCGTAGGAGGGCCGCGCCGCCTCACCCTCACGCAGGAACCAGGCCCGGTAGTGCGGCCACTTCTCCTCGAAGATCGCCTGCCATTTCACGCCCATCTCCAGCTCGTAGAGCGAGCGGAAGTGGAACGGGAGCATCTTCATCGCACGGATGTTCTCAGCCCTGAAGGCCCAGGACCAGCATCCGGATCAGAGCATCTTGAAGCCGAACGGCTCCGGCTCGTACAAAGGCGGCTGGCTGGGGCCGGGTGGAACCGAGGCGAACTGCCCCTTGATGCCCTCGATCCACGCGTGGGCCCGGCCGAGGAGCTCGTGCTCCTCGTCCATGAAACGGCCTCGCGTGACCAGGATCCCCAGGTCGGCTCCCTTGTACCTGTATTGCCCGGCGCCGGCGATCCGCAGGTAGAACGCCTCGGTCTCGTCGGCGATCGTGTGCCAGTCCGTGTCCCGCCGACCGTAGCCGATCGAGCCTCCCGCCCGCATCTTCCAGATCCCGGAGGCGGGCGCAGCCGTGATCAGCTCCGTGACATCCTCGGTCTGCTTCAGGATGAACTGGGTCCACTCGTCCAGGTTGTGAACTTGCGCCCACCGCTCGTTCAGCTCGTCCACGTCTATCTCGTAATCGATGTCCATAAACTCGAGCAGGTGGAAGAGGAACAGTGGCATGTCGCCGTAGGCCACAGCGGTGACGTTCGTGATGCTCGATGCGCCGGTGACCCTCGGGTTCAGCTCCCCAAGCCAGATCTCGCCGGTGTCGGCGTCGAGAAGGAAGTCCAGCTCGAAGTACCCCTTGTAGCCCTCCTGCCGCAGACGTTCGCCCATAGCTATCGTTCGCTCGCGAGCGGTCAACCGCTGCTTCTCGGTCAGCAACGACGGAGAGACGTCGTCCCCGCACCACCCGCCGTCGTACGGGGTCAGTTCCTCGAAGCCGACCAGCTCGGCCATGAGCGGACCGACCAGGGTCCCATGCCTGGTGATGACCCCCTCGATGGCAAGCTCTCGCGGTTCGATCCGCTTCATGACCTTGATGTCCTGCTTCACGATCTTGTCCGCGTAGCGCTTCCAGTCGTCGTCATCGGCTATGAAGAACGTGGTCTGCCCGGAGTCGCCGTAGGGGGTCTGGACGACCAGGTCCTTCCCGAGGCCGGCCTTCCTGGCCAGCTTGACCAGCGCTCTGTAGTCGTCGGCGCGCCCCATGACGTTGGGCACGCTGGGCACGCCGGCGTCGTTGCCCAGCCTGGTCGTCTCGATCTTGGAGTCCAGCCGGTGGCGGAGCGAGGCCGACGGGAACGCCACCTCCAACCCCAGCTCCCCGGCCAGCTCCTCGGTCTCCTCATCGAACATCAGGAACGTCGCCTTGCCGTGACCCCCGCGTGCGCGAACGAGGTCGCCGACCTCCTTGTGACCCAATAGGTAGTTGACGATCTCTTCGATCGATCCGAACGCCCTGGGCGTCTGCTCCGCTGGGACGAAGACGTTGGGATGCCACCCGTCGAAGGAATCGAAGTAGTTGATGAACTTGAAGTTTCGGACCCAGCGATCGATGCCGAGCAGGTTGAAGGCCGTCGCGCTGACGAAATAGACCGGCACGTCGTTGGTACGGAAGAAATGGCGGATCTCGGGCATCCCGACCAGGGGCTTCGTGGTGACGACGTTGAAGCTCTCCGGTTCCCTCGGCGTGGGCGCTGCGGGCGGCTCCAGCGCCGCCGCCGCCTCCCGGTGGCGGCGGCGCTGCTGGCTGGTCACGAACTCGCGCGCCGCCACGACGAGGGCGGCGGTCCCGAGCAGCCACCAGAACCCGGTCACGAAAGGCCGCACCAGTCGCGAACGAACAGACCCATCACCTGCGCGGTCTGTACCACGGAGGGAAGGTACACCCGTTCGCCCACGCCGTGCGCCTGCTCTGCATAGGGCCCGAAGCAGACGGCCGGCATGCCGCCGACGTGGCCGAACACCCTGGCGTCTGTGGTGCCCGTGGTGGCCACGAGGGTCGGCTGCGCGCCGTGATGGCGCGCGAAAGCGTTCGACAAGGTCCTCACGAGTTCGTGATCCTCGCCTATCTCGTACCCCTCGCACGCGAACCCGCGGTAAGTCACCTCCGGGGGGTGCGTGAACATCGCGGGATCGTCCACAGCGGCTTCAGCCACTATCGCCTCGATCCTATCCTGCAGGTCGCGGACCTTCATGCCGGGGTACAGCGCGATCCGGTAACCGATCGTGCACTCACCGGGAACGGTCGAGGGCCAGTCCCCCCCGTGGATCATGCCCACGTTCAGCCCTATCGGATGCGGATAGCCGTCGTAGGGCGCAGGCGGGGACGCGTTCATCTCCGCTTCCAGAACACGCAGCGCCTTGATCATCGTGAGGCTCTTCTCGATGGCGTTGATGGCCCGACCGCCCTCGGCGGCGTGGCCGGCGAGCCCTCTGATCTTGACCTGGAACCAGAGCACGCCGACCTGCGACGTCGTGATCGCCGCGCCGAAGGGTTCAGCGATGATCGCCGCGTCCGCCGTGTATCCGGACAGCACCATCTGCAGGGCGCCGTTCCCGGTGCACTCCTCCTCGACCACGGACTGTACGTGGATGGGAGCGTGGGGCTCGAGCCCCAGGCGCCGCAGTCCCTTCACCGCTCCGAGGATCGCCGCGAGTCCGCATTTCATGTCGGCAGCGCCCCGCCCGTACAGCCAGCCCTCCTCGATGTGGGCCGTGAACGGGTCGCGGACCCACTGCGACCGAGGTTCGGGGGAAACGACGTCGATATGCCCGTTCAGCAGCAGCGATCGCCCGTGATCGTGAGCTCCCGGGCCCCATGTCGCCGCTACGTTCCTCTTGCCGCTCACGTCCCAGTCGAAGGGCGACGCGAAGGGGTGGGCTCTCAGGGCCTCAGCATCCATCGGGACGTCCACGGGATCCAGTCCCAGGTCCCTCAGCGCCTCTCGGACCACCGCCTGGCCGGGCTCCTCGTTCCCCAACGTCGTGGGCTTGTCGACGAGGCGCGCCAGTACCTCGGTCATCCACTCGCCCTCCTGCGCTATCGCCTCGGCGATCTCCCGATCCTCGGGCGCCATCTCGCCCGTCGCCTCCGCATGCGTGACCGGCAGCGCCAGGCCGTCGAACGCGGACTCGAGGGGGGGCAGGAGATCCTCTGAGGCCAACCGGCTCCCTGCGTAGAGGGCGGGCGCCACCTCTTCGGAACCAGGCTGCATCGCTTCGAAGCGTACCAACGGTCTTGGGCGAAGGACGGCTCCGATGTAGGCTCACGGCGATGCGGACATCCCGCAGGCTCAAGGTTCCAGGAGCGGGTGCCGACCAGGAATCCATGGAACCGGGGGGCTATTCCAGCCGTCTTCACGCTCGCGCCCTGCGTACCGCGGGGATCTCAACCATGCTGGCCCTGTTGCTGTCACTCGTTCCGGCACAGCTAGCTTGGGCCGGCCCACGCGACATCGGCGAGGATGGCTCCGGCCCCCCGCCGATCCCCATCGTCTACTCGCAGGAGAACCTGGCGAAGATGCGCGCGGCCGAAACGATCACGTTCTCGGATCTGGATAGCGACGACCTCTGGGCCAAGCAGGCGATCCAGTTCGTGGCGGGGACGTACGACTGGATGCGAGACTTCGCGCCGAACCAAGACGGCACATATCCCTTCCGGCCTCACGCCATCTCGACACGGAAGTACTTCGCGCGATCGCTGGTCAAGGCTTTCGCGCCCGACGAGCGGCCCGATCCCGAAACGGTCCTGGCCGACGTCGATCCCTCGACCGCCTGGCACAAGTGGGCGGCTGTGGCCGTCGAGAAAGGCTGGATGACCGTCACCCCCGACGGTGAGTTCTTTCCGGACGACCCGGTCACCATGACCGCGGTGCACAGGGCTCTGATCCTGGCTCTGGGGCTTCGGCCGGCAGCCAAGGCGCTGAACCAGATCCACACCCGTGACGGATCGACCTTCGACACCGGGCCGAACTTCGGCACCACCGTTCTGGGCATGCGCCTCGGACTTCGCTACAACAGCCCCACCGGCCAGGAGGAGCGCGACGTCCTTCCGAGCGAACCCATGCCTCGCGCGCAAGTGGCTTACTCGCTCTTCAAGGCGAAGACCCAGCCCGCCTGGACCGTCCCGGAGATGATCCGGCAGTACGAGAACGTCGAGCTGCCGAACCTGGGCCCGGCCCGCACGAAGATCGTCCAGTGGGGCATCCGCTACGGGGGCTACCCGTACGTGTGGGGAGGGGAATGGGGATTCAAGGTGAGCGGCCAGTCGCAGCCGGGCTTCGACTGCTCGGGTCTCACGTGGTGGGTCGTCAAGGAGGCTTCCTCCGGCTACGACGTAGTCCCACCGCGCCCATACCGGGGCTGGCGGCTGGATCAGCGCACCTCTGCGGACATGGCGCGGATGGCTCCATCCAAGATCAGGTTCGATGACCTGGCTGCCGGCGACCTGATGTTCTACGACGGGAACAGCGACGGCGTCGTGGACCACGTGGACACCTACATCGGCCACGGTTACGCGATCGACTCGTCCAGCACTCCGGGCGGAGTCACGATCATGTGGGTCGGAGACGGCTGGTACCGGGATCACTTCGTATACGGCCGGCGCGTGCTGACCTAGCCTTCTTCGAAGCCTCGCATCCGAGCTTCGGCGACGTCGGCCACTATGGCCTCGTCCAGCGCCAGGATCTCCTCAGCGGTGAAGGGCCGCGCTCGCCTGCCGTCGGAGTCGTGCGCGACGATCACCGACTCGGACTCGGCCGCCACCCAGCCGGCCCTGGCGACGATCCGCTCGGCGGTTCGGATGGAGGACTTGCCCCGGCCCGTCCCCCAGCACGACACCGTCACCTCTTCATCTTCCAGCGACAGCTCGCGCCGGTAGTCGATCGCGATCCGTACGATGACGAAGTCGAACCGCGGGCCCAGGACCTGCTTCGCCCAACGGTCTCGGCACTCCTCCAGGTACGTCAGGTAGACGGCGTTGTTGACGTGGCCGTAGTTGTCCACGTCTCTCCAACGGATATGAACCGCCTGTTCGTACATCGGGTCAGTCTCCCAGTTCGTCCAGCCTCGCGAGGCGGCGGTCGATCTCGGCGTCGGCCGCCCGCCGCACAGGTCCGTGCGCAACCGTGGCGAGGAAGTCCTCGCGCCCGAGCGTGAGCAACTCGCACTCCGTCGCGGCTCTCACGGTCGCGGTCCGAGGGACGTCGCGAAGGAGCGCGATCTCGCCCACGAACTGCGATCCGCCGAGCAAGGTGAGCACGGCTGCGGGGGGGTCTCGACGCAGAGCTCTGGCTCCGTCCACCGCGCCTGCCAGGAGGCCCGACCCGTCCTCCCCGTCCTCCCCGTCCTCCCCGTCCTCCCCCAAGCCAAACACGTCCAGCCGGGCCACGAGGAGCGAGGCAGTCGCCATGACTCCCGCGTACGCCAGCGCTACCGCTGCAGGCCCCGACATGACGACGAGGAGGCTGTTGGTCAGGGGCCCGACGAGTACGCCGACGCCTTCGGCGGTTCCCGAAGCGGAGTTGGCCGCCGTCAGCTGCTCTGGGGTTTCGGCGAGAAGAGGGATGACTGCATTGTGCACGGGGCGCGTGAGCGTCACCGAGCAGTTCGCCAGAACGGCGGCCGCATAGGCGAGGAGCGGCGGCCCAGACCAAAGCGCGAGTCCCAGGACGAGGTTCGCCGCTGCCTGAGCCGCGTAGCCGAGCGCCAGTGCTCTGTCGCGGCGCATCCGATCCCCGAGGGTGGCGGCTACCGGCGCGAAGAAGGCCGCCGGCACGAGCTGCGCGATGAGCACCGCCCCGGCCCTCGTGGCGCCCCCCTGTTCGTAGGCGTACAGGGTGACTGCTATCCAGACGGCGAACTCCTCCGCGTTGAACAGGAGGAACGCGAACATGACGCGTCGCAGCGAACGGTTCCTCAGAACCTCGCCATAGATCCTGGTGGTGGACGCCAGGCTGGACATGTCGGCGTATCGTCGCCGCCGACCATCGGCGGGTCAACCCGGAAACGGAACGAGGGCCCATGCGGGCCCCCGTTCCTCAGTGATCGCGTCGGCTCAGAAGTCCATGTCGCCGCCGGGCATCCCGCCGGCCGGCGCCACGGGCTTCTCAGGCTTCTCAGCCACCAGCGCCTCGGTGGTCAGGAAGAGCGCCGCGATGGAGGCGGCGTTCTGCAGGGCCGAGCGCGTGACCTTGGCGGGATCGACGACACCGAACTTCACCATATCGCCGTACTCGTCCGTGGCCGCGTTAAGTCCCTGGCCCTCGGGCAGCGCCCGCACCTTCTCGATGACCACGCCTCCCTCGAGGCCTGCGTTCAGCGCGATCTGCTTGATCGGCTCCTCAAGCGCACGCCTCACGATCTGGGCGCCGGTCAGCTCGTCCCCGTCCAGATCGACCTTGTCCAGGGCGACCTGGGCGTTGAGAAGGGCGACGCCTCCGCCGGGAACGATGCCCTCCTCGACGGCCGCCTTGGTCGACTGCACGGCATCCTCGATGCGGTGCTTCTTCTCCTTCAGCTCGACCTCGGTAGCCGCGCCGACCTTGATGACCGCCACCCCGCCGGAGAGCTTGGCCAAGCGCTCCTGCAGCTTCTCACGGTCGTAGTCGGAGTCGGTCTTGTCGATCTCGGACTTGATCTGGTTGATCCGCCCCTGGATGTCCTCGTCCTTCCCGGCGCCCTCGACGATCGTGGTCTCGTCCTTGGTCACGACGACCTTGCGAGCTGTACCGAGGAGGTCGAGGGTCGCGTTCTCGAGCTTCAGTCCGACCTCTTCGGCGATGACTGTGGCGCCCGTCAGGATCGCGATGTCCTGGAGCATGGCCTTCCGGCGGTCACCGAAGCCGGGCGCCTTGACGGCCGCGCTCCGGAAGGTGCCGCGGATCTTGTTGACGACGAGGGTGGCAAGAGCTTCGCCCTCCACGTCTTCGGCGATCACCAGCACGGGCTTGCCCGCCTGCATGACCTTCTCCAGCACCGGGAGCAGATCCTTGACCGCGCTGATCTTCTGGTTGGCGATCAGGATGTAGGGGTCCTCTAGGATCGCTTCCATGCGCTCGGGGTCCGTCACGAAGTAGGGCGATATGTAGCCCTTGTCGAAACGCATGCCCTCGGTGAACTCCAGCTCCATGCCGAAGGTATTGGATTCCTCGACGGTGATGACGCCGTCCTTGCCGACCTTGTCCACGGCGTCGGCGATCTTCTCGCCGATCTCGGGATCGGCCGCGGAGATGGCACCAACGTTCGCGATCTCCGCCTTCGAGTCGACGTCCTTCGACTGGTTGCGGATGCTCTCGACCGCCAATTCGACCGCACGCTCGATGCCGCGCTTCAGCGACATCGGGTTGGCGCCGGCAGCCACGTTGCGAAGCCCTTCCTTGACTATGGACTGGGCCAGAACGGTGGCCGTGGTCGTGCCGTCGCCCGCGACGTCGTCGGTCTTCTTGGCGACCTCCTTGACCAGCTCAGCGCCGATCTTCTCCTGGGGGTCGTCGAGCTCGATCTCCTTGGCGATCGAGACGCCGTCGTTGGTGATCGTGGGAGCCCCCCACTTCTTCTCGAGGACGACGTTGCGGCCCTTCGGGCCGAGCGTGATCTTCACGGCGTTGGCGAGCTGGTCCATGCCCCGCTCTAGGGCACGCCGCGCATCCTCGTCGAAGGCGATGATCTTCGGTGCCATCCCTTCCTCCTCCTGTCGCTGTCCCGGTTTCTCAGCCTCTTCGGTCGACTGCTAGCACTCGACCTTGTCGAGTGCTAACGATGGTAGTCCGCGGGTGTCGAGATTGGCAAGCGCCCCTCGCCACGGAGGAGCCCCCGGCGTATGGTGTGAACCATGCCCGGGCTCTTCGGAGCACCCCCGATCGACTGGCCGGCCGACGTGCGCCGCTGGTTCCGCAAGCCACGGGCTGGGAGCCTCGTCGCGGTCTTGGTGGTCCTTCTCGCGCTCAAGGGTCTGTTCATCTGGCTCGGGAGCCGCTGAACCGAGCTCGACCGGTCGATCGCGGGGAGCGCTGGGCCAACGCGCCTGAACCGCTCCTTCCTCGATAGGCTCCACGCTGCCGGTCGAAACCCATCGAGGAGACCCGAATAGACATGTCCGACACCTTGGATTGGAAGGTTCGATTCACCGCGCCCCGCGTCGCCCGTTTGGCGTGGGCGGCCGACGCACCCGATCGCCTCGGGCTCGTCTCCAACGAGGCCGGCTCGTGGCAGGCGTGGGCTCTGGATCTCGCCACTGGCGACAGGCGGCAGGTCTCTCGCTCGACCGTGGGCGCCGAGGAGGTCCACATGCTTCCCGATGGCAGCGGGGTCGTCTGGTGGGACGACGCCACGGGAAGCGAGCGCGGCCGGTGGATGGTGACCCCGTTCGAAGGGTCTAAGCCCACTCCACAGATCCCGGAGCAGCCGGACGGATGCGCCTCCGGGTTGTCGATGGTCCCCGGAGGGATCGCCGTCGGCCTCGCAGGGGACGACGAGATGTATCGCGTGTTCGTGTCGGTGGATGGTGAGCCGCCCCGGCAGCTCTACGAGCACTCGCAACCTGCGGGCGTCGGTGACGAGTGGCCTCAGGGGCGAGGCGGCCTCTCGGCCGACGCTGCCCTCGTCGCGATACGGCACTCCGAGCACGGCGACATCGAACGAACCGCGATCCGCGTCCTCGAGACCGCGACGGGCGCCACCGTGGGCGATATGGAAGACGAGGGCTCGCGGTTGCTACCCGTAGCCTGGTCGCCCGCGGCGTCGCGTCTCCTGTTCCTTCACGAGCGCCACGGCTGGGAGGCGCCCGGCCTCTGGGACCTCTCGACGGGCACGGCTACGGAACTGGACACAGGCCTCGACGGCGCGGTCTTCCCCGAGGGCTGGTTCCCCGACGGGAAGCACGCGTTGATCCGGCACAGCTTCGAAGGCGCCGACAGGCTGCTGAAGCTGAACGTGGACACGGGGGATCTGCAAACCCTTCTTGACGAAGGAGGAACGGTGGATGCGGCGGCCGCGCGCCCCGACGGGGACGTGTGGATGCTGACGCACACGAGCGCGCGGCCGCCGCACTGGGTGAACCTGGCCGGTGACGAGGTCGTCGCGCTCCCCGGTCCACGCCAACCCGACGGACGGCGGTTCCAGCCCCGCTTCGTGCAGGGCCCGGCGGGCAGGCTCCAGGCCTTCGTCGTCACTCCGGGGGGCCGGCCCCCCTTCCCGACGATCGTCTCGGTTCACGGAGGTCCCAACTGGCACCACACCGACGGCTACGACGCCGGGACGCAGGCCTACGTGGATCACGGGTACGCCGTGCTGCTCGTGAACTACCGGGGATCGACCGGCTACGGGGTCGCCTTCAGGGATTCCCTGCGCGGGAACATCGGGTTCCCCGAGAGCGAGGACGTCAACGCGGCGCTGGACCTCATGATCGAAGAAGGCATCGCCGACCCAGGCCGCGTGTACCTGGAGGGCTGGTCTTGGGGCGGCTACCAGGCCACGCTCAACGCGGGGCTGCGCGCGGAGCGGTGGCGAGCGGTGGTCGCCGGCATACCGGTAGGCGACTACGTAGCATGCCACTACGAGTGCTCGCCACCGCTCCGCGCATGGGACCTGGCGGTGATGGGTGGCTCGCCGATGGACCTGCCCGAGCTGTACGCGGAACGGAACCCCATGACCTACGTGGACCGCGTGCAGGCCCCGATGCTGATGATCGCGGGAGAGCACGACAGCAGATGCCCTCTCGGTCAGGTCATGACCTACGCACACGCCTTGCGATCCCGGGGGAAGCACGTCGAGGTCCACCTCTACCCTGGGGGTCACCACGCCAACGACATGGCGGAACAGGTCCGCCATGTGGAGATGGTGATGGAGTTCTTCTCCCGCTACGCGTTAGCGAGAGCGGGCAGCCAGACTTCCACGGTCACTCCGTCCGGGCTGATGTCCATCCGCCCGCCGACCGAGTGAGCACGCTCCCGGGCGAGCGCGAGGGCCTCCGCCTGTTCCACCGGTGCGATCACCGTCGCTGCGACTATGCGGATACCGTTCCCTTCGGCCGAGAGCATCACCGCGGTACCGAGACCTGCCCCAAGCGTCGCCTGTCCCAAGGCCTGTACGACCCGATAGGCCGCGGTCCTCGTGGGTTCGGGGGGCTGCTCCTCCAGACGATCATCCAGCCTGAGCTCCGACCCTGTCGAGTCCGCGAGGAGTCGGAGGTACTCCCCGGCCGCGTCAGACAGCCCGCTGCGATCCAGCGATGCCGGCCGCAGTTCGAACAAGAGCTTGCGAAGGCTCGACATCGCCTCCTCGATGGCGATCTGGACCCCTGCACTCGCCGGATCGTCCATGAGCCCCCCACGGGCGAGGACCACCGAAGCCCTGAGGCCGGCAGCTGCCATAGCCTGCATCGACGTGTCCTCGATCGCGCGGGCTATCTTCGCTCGCTCCTCCTCCTGCGCTTCCACGATCCGCTGCTGCAGGGCGCGGCGCTCGGTCACGTCCATCATGAGCCCCAGCCACCATCGCGGTACCTCCGTCCCATCCCATCCGATCGGAACGGCTCGGTCGTGAACCCACCTGACCGTGCCGTCCCTCGCGACGAAGCGGTACTCGGCGTCGAAGGGCTCACCGGTCGCGTCCGTGCGCTCGGACTCGCGTACGACCCACTCCCGGTCGTCCGGGTGCAGCATGTCGATCCAGATGTCGGGGTTCGAGATCCATTCGTCACGTGTGTGCCCGAAGAACTCCTCGACCGCGGGACTTATCCAGGGAGAAGTTCCGAGCCTGGAGTCGCCGGGATGACCTTGGGCGTCGTACCGGTAGACGACCCCAGGGATCTCTTCCAGCATCGCGCGCCATCGTGCGTCCATCTCTTCCGCGTACTCCTCGACCTCGTGCAGGCGCGTGATGTCCATAAGGACGCCGTACACGTGGCGCTCCCCGGTGACCGGATCGGTGACCACACGGCCCCAATCGTGGATCCACACGATCCGGGAGTCGCGGGTGACGAGCCTGAAGACCTGGCCCTGCGAGTTCGGTTCCTCGTAGTAGGCGCGGTTCTCCTCGATGACCCGGGCCTGGTCCTCGGGATGAAGGATGCGCTCCCACAGCTCCGCGTCCGCGATCAACTCGGCCGCCGTGTAGCCGGTGATCCGCTCCACCTGGTCGCCCATGTACACGGGTCGCACGCCGGCACTGGCGGACGGATCGATGATGTCCTCATAGACGGCCGCGGGGATGTGCTCCAGCAGCGTGGCCATACGGATGCTCTCGGTCCGCAGTTCCTGCTCCGCGGTGATCCGGGCGCTCACGTCTCGGAACGAAAGGACGCGCGCCGGCATCTCCGGCAGGCCGAGAGGCGCCGACAGCACCTCGAGGACGCGACCGTCGGTGAACCGAACCGTGCCACCGAACTCCGGGGCGTCGATCGCGGGCTCGTGGATGAGTTCCAGGAACTCGTCGGGGTCCATAACCTTGCCGATGAACCAGTCGAGTTGGAACGCGTACGACGTCGTGCCGAGTACGCCTTCCGGGATGCCCCACATCCGCGCGAACGCCGGGTTCGCGAATAGCAACGAACCGTCCGGCCCCACCACGATCACCCCGTCGGCGACCGCTCGTAGGGCAGCCTCGAGGAGCTCACCCCTCCCCGCTATGGACCCCATATGACGAACTGTCGGCAGCAGCGCGGTTCCCTGAATCCTCTAGTTCAGAAACCCCACTGGAAAGCCCTGCTGCCCAACACCTCGATGATGACGGAATCCCCTTCCTCGATGGGTGCCTCCACGGGGTACTGCGTGTACTTCTCGTACAACAGTCCGCGGGCACGCTCGAAATCGGGACCGCCTCCGATCACGCGCGCGGTTCCAAAGAGGACCACCTGCCTCAGCGCGTTCCAGTCCTCGACGTACTCGTCGAAGCAGACGGCCACACGCGGGTTCGCAGCGATGTTCCTGACCTTCCGTGTTTCGCGCTCCGAAGCGAGCACGAGCCGCTCCCCGTCCAACGCCGGAGAGACGGGGATCACGTGAGGGGTGCCGTCCGCATAGGTGGTCGCAAGGTGCGCGACCCGCAGCCGGGCCACGAACGCCGCGGCAGCCTCGTCCAGCCCGAACCCGGTGCTCATTCCTCGGCTGCCGCCACGTCGACCTGCTCGTGGATCTGCTGGACGATCTCGGCGTTCGCCAGGGTCGTGACATCGCCGAGCTTGTTCCCGCGGGCCACATCGCGCAGCAGCCTGCGCATGATCTTTCCGGACCGGGTCTTGGGCAGATCCGGCGTGAAGATTATGTCGTCCGGCTTGGCGATCGGTCCGATCACCTTCGAGACGTGATCGCGCAGCTCCTTCAGCATCCCGTCGTCACCCTCGTGTCCGGACTTCAACGTGACGAACGCGACTATCCCCTCCCCCTTCAGCTCGTCCGGGCGCGAAACTACCGCCGCTTCGGCGACCTTCTGGTTGTCAACCAGCGCCGACTCGATCTCGTAAGTGGAGAGTCGGTGCCCCGCGACGTTCATGACGTCGTCGATCCGGCCGAGCAGCCAGAAGTAGCCCTCCTCGTCGCGCTTCGCTCCGTCGCCCGCGACATAGATGTCCGGACCGTACTTCCCGAAGTACGTGGCCACGTAGCGGTCGTCATCTCCCCAGATGGTCCGCGCGATCCCAGGCCAGGGATGCTTCAGGACGAGGTATCCTCCGCCCCCGAGCGGCACCGAGCGCCCCTGCTCGTCGTAGACGTCGGCCTCGATCCCCGGGAACGGGAAGGTCGCAGACCCGGGCTTCAGGGTGGTGATGCCGGGAAGCGGCGTGATGAGGATCGCCCCGGTCTCCGTCTGCCACCACGTGTCCACCACCGGACAGTTCTCCCGTCCTATGTACTCCCAGTACCAGATCCAGGCTTCCGGGTTGATCGGCTCGCCGACGGAGCCCAGGAGCCGGAGCGACGACAGGTCGTGCTTGGCCGGGTACTCGGTGCCCCAGCGCATGAACGCCCGGATCGCGGTGGGTGCCGTGTACAGGATCGACACGCGGTACTTCTCAACGATGGACCACCAGCGGTCCTTGTCTGGGAAGTCCGGCGCGCCCTCGTACATGACGCTCGTGGTGTGGTTGGCAAGTGGCCCGTAGACGATGTACGAGTGGCCGGTGACCCAGCCGCAGTCGGCGGAGCACCAGTACACGTCGTCGTCGTGGATGTCGAAGATCATCCGGTGGGTAGACGTGACCTGTGTCATGTATCCGCCCGTCGTGTGGACGATGCCCTTGGGCTTGCCCGTCGTCCCGCTGGTGTACAGCAGGTACAGCGGATCCTCGGCCTCCATCTCCTCGTAGGGGCACTCGGCGGGCTGGTCCGCGACCAGCTCGTGGTACCAGACGTCCCTGCCTTCCCGGAACGAGTGGTCGTTCCCGCAGCGCCGCACGGTGATCACGTGCTCGACGGTCGGGCATTCCTCGAGCGCTGCGTCCGCGTTGTCCTTGAGGGGCACGACCGAGCCGCGCCTCCACGCGCCATCGGCCGTGATGAGGACCTTCGCTTCGGCGTCGTTGATGCGGTCCCGAAGAGACTCGGAGCTGAATCCGCCGAAGACGACCGAGTGAGGTGCCCCGATCCGCGCGCAGGCGAGCATCGCGATGGGCAACTCCGGGATCATCCCTAGGTAGACGCACACACGGTCCCCACGCTTCACACCCAGCGATCGGAGGCCGTTCGCAAGCCGTCCCACTTCCTCGTACAGGTCCCTGTACGTGATCTCACGGGTATCGCCAGGCTCTCCCTCCCAGAAGTAGGCGACCTTGTCGCCCCCGCCGGACCCGACATGCCGGTCCAGGCAGTTGTAGGCGGCGTTGAGGCGGCCCCCGCTGAACCACTTGACCCATGGCGGCTTCCAGTCCATGACGGTTTCCCACTTATGGAACCAATCGAGCATCTCCGCCTGCTCGGCCCAGAAGGCTTCATGGTCCGCGTTCGCTGAGTCGTAGACGCCCGGATCCGATACGACCGCACTGGTCCGGAACTCCTCGGCCGGCTCGAAGGTGCGCTTCTCGGAAAGGAGGGCCTCGATGTTCCGCTCGACGTCACCCACGTACCTGACCTCCTCGTGCGGGTTGACTGGATGGTACGCGGGAAGCCTACGCCCGCGGCAGGCCACTCGACGTGCTTGCATCGGGCCTTCCGCGGGTAGACCATCCGTGGGCAGGGCCGCCCTATGGGGGCGGCCTCGGAGCATGTCGAACAGGCAAGGCTGTCGGGTCCGGCCGCACCAGGCGGCCGGCCACGGGGAAGGAGGCGGCTGATGGCCGACGAGGCCTACTGCATGAAGTGCCGCGCGAAGCGTGAGTTCAGCGGGTCACTAGTGACCCTGAAGAACGGCAGGCCCGCTATGCAGGGCACGTGCCCGGTCTGCGGCACGAAGCTCACCAAGATCATGGGGCTCGAGGCCGCCAAGGCGGCCGGCTGGAAAGGCTAGTCCCTTCCCGGACGGGTCAATAGCTGCTCGGGACTGACCAGGACGGGTCCCGGGCTCATCTTCTGGTGGCGGGCCGCGAGGTCCGCCACCGTCGTCCGTTCGAAGACCTCCTGCACCGCACGGGCCACGTCGGCCCAGAACCCCTGCAGCCCGCAGCGCGAGTCGGCGAAGCACCGATGGTCGCTGGGCTCCAGGCAGAACACCGGATAGATCTGCCCTTCGATCGCGTCGGCGATCTGACCGACCGTGATGTCCGAAGGATCTCGGGCGATGCGGCAACCCCCGCCGGCGCCCCTGAAGCTCTCAACCAGCCCGGCCCTGGACAACGCCCCGAGTTGTTGTTCGAGGAAACGCAGCGGTACCTGCTGGCGTTCGGCTATCTCTCGAGCGGGCACCAAGGCATCGTCGCCCCGACGCTGCGCAAGCTCGATCATGGCGCGCATCGCGTATTCGAGCTTCTGGGAGACCTTCAGCATGGGCGAACCCTCATCTACCCAGGCTAGGAACCCGCTCTTCGGTCGTCAACGCGCGTGGGAGCCTCCTGTCCCCCCAACGGGGGATGTTCCTAGTCCTCCGGTTCCCCGATAGAGGGTATGCGTCGCGTTATCGTTCGGAGCCGATGTTCCATGAGAGCCCCATCGGGGTTCTCGCACGGCCCCCTCGGGCACGGAAGGAGGCGGTGCGGGCATGGCCCGCGTGTTGGTGATCGACGACGAGGCGGACGTCAGGTGGCTCCTGCGCGTGAGCCTGGAGAGCGTCGGTCACGAAGTGCTTCTCGCTGAAGACGGCCTGAGAGGGGTCGCCATGGCTCAGCGACAGCGACCCGACGCGATCGTCCTGGATCTGATGATGCCCGTCATGGACGGCTACGGGGTTCTCGACGCTCTAGGTCGTGACCGGCGAACCTCACACGTGCCGGTGCTCGTCCTTACCGCGAAGGCCCTGCCTGAAGAGGAGGAGCGGTGCGTCGAAGCCGGCGCGAGGCGCTTCCTCACGAAGCCGTTCGACCCGCACGACCTCGCCGAGGAACTTGCGAGGTTGTTGTCAGGCGCCTAGTTGTCAAGCCGCCACTGCCTCGGCGTAGTCCTTGCCGACCACGACGACGACGGTCACGGTGTTCCCGACGACGTTGTCGAAGACAGAACTGAGCTTGCCGACCTCGGAGCCCTCGAAGAACGTCTCTGACAGGTAGGTGGCGTCGGCCATGTTCTGCGCGGCGTTGTCACCCGGGCGGTAGTAGACCGTGGTGGTTGGCACGTTGGGGATCGGCGCGTTGCCCGCAGGTCCCGGCGCCCGGTAGCCCTCCTTCACCAGCATGGTCTGAACCTCACCCGCCAACCCGGTCACATCGGTTCCGTTCAGGACCGCGATGAGGACCCCGTCCTGCTGAGGCTCGGGGGTCTCGGTGGGCGGCGCGGTTACCGACCCTGTAGGCGTCGGAGTGCCTGTGACGGTGGGACTGCCCGTCGAGGTAGGAGCAGCTACGGTCCCGCCCTCGGGCTCGGTGAATCCTCCCACAAGCACCGCGATGCCGGCCGCGGCCAGCAGGACGATGATGGCCACGCGGCCCGTCCCCAGGTTCATCGCGGCCAATCCTACCCCACAGGCTCCGGCTTCCAACGGGGCACCTGGTCGGAGCGGTTGCTCTGAACAACCGTGATCGGACGAGCACGCAGCCTCACGCACCCTGCGGGCCGGACACGCGTGCAGGTGTGGAGCACTGCTGGCTCGCCGCGGCCTACAGCTGGACCCCGAAGCGACCGGCCAGTCGACGGCGTCGGCGCGCTTCCCGGACCCGCCGAAGACGCCTGACCAGCATCGGGTCGTAACCCAGAGCCTCCGGACGGTCTATGACCCTGTTCAGGAGCTGGTGGTAGCGCGCCGCGGAGAGGCCCAGGCGCTCCCGGATGGCTCGTTCCTTGTGGCCCTGGAGCTTCCAGGCTTCCCTCTCGAAGTCGAGGATCGCTCGTTCGCGGTCGTCCAGGGCGCTGGCCGCGGGCTCTCGGGGGGTGGATTCTTCCATGCCCGTGAGGCTAGCCCGCGGCCGGCGCCCTTCAAGCACCCTCCAGGCAGCCTGCTGGCCGCTTCACGGCGGTCTTGCGGACGCCCCCGGGGCCGGCCTTCAAGTCGATACCCGGCCGAGTCGAAAGCCTTCCTGAGGACCCTGGTGAGACTATGGGGCCTGGCATCTGAAGGGACACGGAGTGATCGAGCCAGACGACGCGGGTGCGGGCTCGCGACCCGATCCAGACCCGGACCGCTCGGTCGCGCAGCTGAACGTGCTCCACAGCCTGGGAGCCAGGCTCAACGCGCTGGACGACGTCGCAGAGATCGGCTCGGCGATCACCGACGAGCTCCAGTCCATCATCGACTACCACAACTGCCGCGTGTACCTGCTGCAACCCGACGGCCAGACCCTGCTTCCGATCGCCTTCAGAGGCGAGCTGTTCACCGAGTACGAGAGTGAGAGCCTGGACGAGCTGATCACCGTCATGGGCGAGGGGATAACGGGAACCGTCGCAGCCACTCGGACCTCCCTCCTCACGCCGGACGCCCGCGAGGTGGATTTCGCGGTGACGATCCCCGGCACTGAGGACGACCTGCTCGAGTCGATGCTCGCCGTGCCGATGCTCGCCGGCGACTCGACGGTCGGCGTCATCGTGCTCTCCAGTCTCGGCTACGGCATGTTCGACGAAGAGGACCGTCGCTTGCTCGAGGTCTTGGCGGCGCACGCCGGAGTCGCGTTCCAGAACGCTGAGCTGCTGCAAGCCGAGCGCCAGGCCGCAGAGACATCCGCGGCGCTCCTCAGGCTCTCCCAGACCCTCACGGCTCGCCGGAACGTGGGCGACACGCTGCAACAGGCGCTGGAGACGATCCCCTCCATAGTCCCGTGCGCTGCCGTAGCCGCGTACGTTCAGGACGAGGACACCGGTTCCTACAAGCTCGCCCGCCTCCTCGAGGTGGTGCCGGGCTCGGCCCGCCCAAGAGCGCAGATCGCAGACATACCTGCCGAGCTGGCCGCACCTTACGTCTTCCCCGAACCCGACCCGTTCGTGCTTCCCGTAGAGGTGATAGCCCAGCTCCCCCGCGAGCTGTTCATCGTCGACGACCCGCGCGAGATCCTGGTGGCGCCCCTGCGCTGGGACCCGGACTCCGGCGGGGCCCTCGTGATGATCGCCACCGATCCCGCTTCGAGGTTCGCCGAGCGCGACATCCGCAACGCGCGGGGGATCGCAGACATCACCTCGCTCGCGCTGGGCAACGCCAGGCACATCTCGGAGCTGGAACGCTTCCATGAGCTTGTCGCGAGCCTCGACGCGGTCTTCTGGGAAGCCGACGCGACAGATCTCCGCTTCACGTTCGTCGGAGGCCGCGCGGCCGGCATGCTCGGCAGCGACGCGCCCTCATGGCCGATCCAGGGACGCCGCTGGGGGGATCACGTGCTGGGTCCGGACAAGGAGCAGGCGCTCGCCGCGTGCGCCGAGACGCTGCAGGGCCACCAGGACACCAGCGTCGAGTACCGGGTTGGAGCCGACGGCGACGAAGCCTGGGTACGAGACCTGATCCACGTTGTGCGGGGATCCGGCGGACCCCGGCAGCTCCGCGGACTCATGGTGGACATCACAGAGCGCCGCAAGGCGGAGCAGGCCCTGCAGGCCTCTGAGCGCAAGTACCTGGACGCGTTCCGGCGTGAACGGGAAGCCGCGCAGCGCTTGCGCGCCCTGGACGACATGAAGAACACGTTCCTCGAGGCCGTCTCGCACGACCTGAGGACCCCGCTGACCTCGATCCTTGGGTCCTCCGTCACGCTTGAGCGATCCCTTGCGGAGCTGCCGGTAGACGACGCTATCGACCTCGTCCGGAGGATCGCCTCCAACGCACGCAAGCTCGAGCGCCTGCTAGGTGACCTACTCGACCTGGACCGCCTTCAGCGAGGGATCGTCTCACCCCAGCGGCGACCGACCGACCTCGCCTCGCTCGTCTCCCAGGCCGTGGAGGAAACGGACAACCCTGCCGGACGAGCCATCGACATCGAGGCGGACGCCGTGACCGTTGGGGTAGACGGACCGAAGGTGGAACGGATCATCGAGAACCTCGTCTCGAACGCGCTGCGTCACACCTCTCCCGAAACACACATCTGGGTGCGCGCCCAAGGCCGGGACGGAGGCCTCCTGCTGACCGTCGAAGATGACGGCGATGGCATCCCCGAGGAGCTCAGGGACGAGGTGTTCGAGCCCTTCCGGCAGGCGCCCGGGTCGGCGGCAGAGCACTCGCCCGGTGTCGGCGTCGGGCTCTCGCTCGTGAAGCGTTTCGCGGAGCTGCACGGTGGTCGTGCGTGGGTGGAGGACCGAGAGGGCGGCGGCTCCTCGTTCCGCGTCTTCATACCCGGCGGCTGAGCAGATGCGGCCGGGCGGCGGGGGGTACTTCCGCCGCCCGGCCGCGGAGGGCTCCCAGCGGGCCTGGGCGCCCCGTCCGCACGCGCGCGCGTGCGGGGTTCAGATGAACAGCGTGACCGCGTCCTGAGCCTCCGCCAGCGCGGTCGTGGCGCCGGCAGGTTCGGCCAGGCCCTCGATCAGGTCATCCTTCGTCAGACCCAGGAGATCCATGGTCATCTGGCACGGGATCATCGTGACGCCGAGGTCACGAGCCACCTCGAGCAGCTCCTGCGGCGACGCCACGTTGTGCTCGTCCGCGAGCTTCTTCATCATGGCCGGGCCCATCCCTGCGAAGTTCATCTTCGACAAGCCAAGGTGCTCGGTACCACCTCTGTTCATCACCGACATCATCTTCTGCATCCAGTTCTCGCCGGTGATCCGAACCTCGTTCTTAACCAGGGGGAAGAGCCCCCAGAAGGTGAAGAAGACGGTCGTCTGCATCCCCATGGCGGCGGCAGTGGTAGCCAGGATGAAGGTCGGCCAGATGCGGTCGAGATCCCCGCTCCAAGCCATGATCACGAGCTTCTTGTGCTTCGCGCTCTGGGCTTCGTGCTTCTCGATCCTGCCCTCGAGCTCAGCTATCAGCTCTTCGTATGCCTTCGTCTGGGTATCGGTCGTCATCGCGGATCACGCCTTCCGGATGAGGAAGCGGAACACGCCGGCCTCCTCGGTCTGCTCCACCAGCTCGTTCCCCGTGTTCGTGCACCAGGCGTTGAAATCGGGAACCGAGCCCGGGTCGGTGGCGAGCGCCTCCAGCAGGTCGCCCGGCTTCAGCTCACGGATCGCCTGAGCGGTCTTGGCTATCGGCAACGGGCAGGCCAGCCCCTTCAGGTCCAGGGTCTTGACTACCGTCTGGCTCATCTCTCACGCCTCCTTCGGCATCGTTCCGGGAGCCCTCTCTGGAAGCCGTCCCTGCGGGACCGTCTCCCAATAGGCCCGGTTGAATATCCACTTGGCCATGTGCCAACCGCGGTTCGGCTGAGGCGGAACGGGCGGGTGCTCATAGTCGAACCTGAGCGCAGTCGCCTTGCCGTTCCCTGTCTCCAGGAAACACATGACCCTTCCGCCGTAGTTCTCCTTGGGCGCCGTGCCGCGGACCATCGAGGCGATCCTGGAGGCGATCACGGGAGCCTCGAAGTGAGCGGTGGAGCCCGACTTCGAGATCGGGAGGTTCGTCGCGTCCCCGAGCCCGAAGATCCGCTCGTTCCCGCCCACGGTGAGGGTGTGCTTGTCCGTGGGCAGCCAGCCGCCCAGATCCCCGAGCCCCGAGTCGATCACGACCTGCTGGCCCTTGTGAGGCGGAACGAGCACCAGCAGCTCGTACTCGCGCTTCTCGCCTTCCAGAGAGGCGACGGTATGCGCCGCGGGGTCCACCTCTTCGACGTTGAAGAAGGTGGCCAGCTCGATCCCGCGCTCGTCCATGATCGGCTGGATCAACTTGGAGGCGCTCTCGATGGTGAAAGCACGGTTAAGCGGGGAGAGGAGGGTGACCTCGCTCTTCTCGCGGATCCCTTTCTTCCGCAGGTACTCCTCCACCATCATCGTGAACTCGATCGGCGCGGGTGGGCACTTGTACGGGATCCCCGCCACGCCGATCAAGATCCGGCCGCCCTTGAAGCGCCGGAGCTCCTCGCGAAGCCGCTCCGCGTCCGCGAGCGAATAGAAGCCATGCGCTCCTTCGGTCAGACCTGGGATGGCGTCATGGACCAACCTCGCTCCCGTGGCCACGACCAAGTAGTCCCAGTCCAGGCTCCCACCGCGAGCCAGCTCCACCTTCTGGGCATCGGCATCGACCTTGACCGCTTCCTCGATCGCCAGATCGACACCTCTGCGCAGCAGGGTCCTCTCGTCGCGAGACAGCCAGTGACCGCTGGCTTCACCCAGAGCCACGTACAGGTAGCCCGGCTGGTAGTCGTGCATGCCCGTTGGATCCACGACCGTAACCTGGACGTCTTTGCCCAGGCTCTTGTCGAGGAGATTGGCGGCGAGCGTGCCTCCGACTCCTCCCCCCAGGACGACGACACGCGCAGGCATCGTCGGTCACCTTGCCTTCCTCACGACGAAGTGCGTGTAGCCGTCGTCATCCACGACTTCGACCAACTCGTGGCCGGCCTTCTGCACCCATGCGGGGATGTCGGACTTGGAGCCTTCGTCACTGGAGAGGACCTCGATCGTGTCGTTCACCTGGCCCTCACGGATCGCACCGATCAGGCTCATCAGCGGCCCGGGGCACGGCATACCCCTGGCGTCGATCGAACGGGTCACCTCTGTCGTCGTCATCACCGAACACCTCCTATCTATATGAACGTCACCGGACCGTCGGCCACCATGAAGAAGGAGGCCACGCCCCAGACCCCATCGACCAGCGGATCGAGGTCGTCCTTGGTGATGTGGAACATCTCCATCGAGTCGGCGCACGCGTGGATCTGGACATCGCCCAGGTCCTTCGCCTGCCGGAACAGCTCGCTCCAGTGGGTCTTGCCCTGGGTTTGCATCGCCACGTGACCGGCCTCTCCGGCCTCGGGCGACACGCCGTGATCCTTCATGATCCGGTCGGCGCGGAACGCGTCCAGCGCCCAGTACTGGAGGAACACCTCGACCTTGCGTCCCATCGCGGCCGCCCCCACGGAAAGAACGGCCGCCGCCTGGAGCTTGTCGTCGGTCCCCGAGAAAAGGACCAAGGAGAGGGTGCCTTCGGGATCCATCCTGTACCCCTTTCGTTCGTACCCCTGTCCGTTGCCGAAAGCATCGCCGATGCCCCCGCCCATGCCCGGGGGCGGGCGACCCCGCACCTGGGGGCCTTACGGGACCCCTGTGCGGAATATGTCGGGGGGCGCGGGTGTTTGCGGCGGCCCGGTACGATGCCCCGCGTGTTCGACCTGGTGATCTCCGGAGCTGTGATCGTGGACGGTACGGGAGCGTCGCCATCCCTGGGGAGCGTTGCGCTGCAAGGCGACCGGATCGCCTGGATCGGCCGAGGTGATGACCCCCTCCCTCCGGCGACGGATGTGGTCGATGCATCGGGCGCCCTTCTCGCACCCGGCTTCATCGACGTCCACAACCACTCGGACCTCTCTCCGCTCCTGTTCCCACAGATGACGAGTCTGGTCCGTCAGGGCGTCACGAGCGTGGTGGTCGGGAACTGCGGCTCGTCACCCTGGCCGCTGGCCGCGTGGGACGAGGCGGTGTCGCTGGCGTACGGGAGCCCGGGGGAACTGGAGAGTCCGTCCTGGGCGGGATTCGGCGAGTATCTCGACGCGCTGGATGCGGCGCGCCCCGCGGTGAACGTCGCGGCGCTGGTAGGGCACGGGTCCGTGCGACACGAGGTCATGGGATCGGATAGACGCTCTCCTTCGGGCGAGGAGCTGGACAGGATGAGGCGGCTGATCGCCGACGCTATGGAGGGAGGAGCCGTCGGACTTTCGACGGGCCTGATCTACGTACCGGGCATCTACTCCGCAACCGACGAGATCGTGGCGCTGGCGGCCGAAACGGCTCGCTACGGCGGCCTGTATGCCGGTCACATCAGAGGCGAAGGTGAGCACCTGTTCCGAGCGGTCGCGGAAGCGCTGGAGATCGGCGAGAGGGCCGGCTTGCCCGTTCACATCAGCCACCTGAAGTGCGAATCCTCGTTGGTCTGGGGTCAGGCCGGCCGCCTGCTCGAAACGCTTCACGCCGGCCGGGATGCGACGGGGGACCAGTACCCGTACACGGCGTGGAACTCGTCGCTCGCCTCCCTCCTGCCTCCCTGGGCACCGGTCGAGGAGGTGGAGCGGTTCGCCCGTGACTCCGGTGAGCGGGAGCGCCTGAGGTTCGCCGTCGAGGAGGGTGAAACGGAGTTCCAGTCATCCGTGAAGGGCGTCGGATGGGACCGCATCGTGATCGAGGCCACCGCCGAGGATCGCTGGCAGGGCATGAATGTTCAGGCGATAGCCGACGAGATGGGCTTCGACCCGTTCGTCGCCTTCCTGCGTCTCCTGGCCGAGGAGCCCGAGACGAGCTGCATCGGCCACGCGATGGACGAGGATGACGTCCTTCAGATCCTGGCCGATCCCGACGTCTTCGTGGCATCGGACTCGTCGGCCACGGCGCCCGACGGGCCCGGTGGTTCGTTGCCGGTCCACCCGCGCGAGTATGGGACGTTCCCCCGGGCCCTTGCCCTGGCTCGCGATCACGACCTGATGCCCACAGAAACTGTCATCCGGAAGATGACGTCACTTCCCGCGGAGCGCTTCGGACTGACCGGTCGCGGGAGGATCGAGGAGGGGGCGTTCGCCGACCTGGTCCTGTTCGACCCCGCCGAGATCCGGGACACCGCTACGTACGAGTGGCCTCACGCTTTCCCGGAGGGTCTCCGCTCGGTCATCGTCAACGGCTCGGTTGCGTGGGAGAGCGGAACAGGTTCGATCACGAGGTCCGGACGAACGATCCGTCGGTAGGTGATCGCGGTGATCAGGGAGGATGCGACCGGGCGCCTCCCCAGCACGGCGGCGAAGCGCGCGGGCATCCCAGGTGACCTGCGGGGTCGCACCGGCCGGAGGATAGTCGGGCGGCGTCCACGCATCAGGCGGTCCAGCGTCACGCGTCAGGCGGGTACGCTCCGGTAAGAGCCGGCGATCGGATTCGAACCGATGACCTACCGATTACAAGTCGGTTGCGCTACCGGACTGCGCCACGCCGGCCTTCGCCGAGTCTATCCGCTACCTCCTTCGGAACGAGGGGCCACTGACGGCCATCGCGTAGATCACGTACAGGTTGAGCAGCACCGCCATCAGCGCGCTCACGGCGTTGTCGCCCGCTCCTGCGACCCCCATCACGACGCCGAGAGCTCCCAGCGCGTACCCGAGCATCCGGCCTGCGGGGTGGAGCATGAGAACGAGGGCTGCTACGGCGGCCTGGACGAGTCCGAGGCCGAGGTGGACGATGGCGGCTGAGCCGCTGGGTTCGAAGGCCACGACCACGAGCAGGTTCGTCATGGCTGCCACGATCAACACGGCCGACGCCGTGATCAGGGTCGGCGTTCGCGAGCGGCGGGCGGAGGGCAGCGGCTCGGGGAGCTCGAACCGTTCGGCGTCGCTCGGTTCCATGGACGGAATCATCCCCCGGAACGCGGCATGCGCGACGGAAGCACCCAGGCGTAAAGGACCGCCGCTAGCGAGGCGGAGGCGTTCAGCGACTCCACATCCCCTCTCATAGGCAGCGAAACGAGCAGGTCGCACCTCTCGCGGACCAGGCGGGAAAGGCCTCGTCCCTCGCTCCCAACGACCAGAGCCAGTCGTCCGGAAGGGCACGGCTCGGCGTATACGTCCGCGGCCGCCGCAGCGTCCAAACCGGCAACGACGAAGCCGAGGCCCTGGAGCCGCTCGATCGCCCTCGCGATGTTGGCCACCCGGGCGTGAGGAAGGTGAGCCATAGCGCCTGCCGAAGCGCGCAGGGCCGCCGGCGTCACCGGTGCCGCCCTGCGGGTCCTGGTGACCAGCATGGTGACGCCGGCGGCCTCCGCCGACCGAGCGGCAGCGCCGAGGTTCTGCGGATCCTCTACCCCATCCAGGACCACGACGACGGCATCCGGTGCGAAGGCGAACCCCTGGAGGTCCCGCTCCGACAGCGACGAGGCGATCGCCTCAGCCCTGAGCCGCGCGGCGACCCCCCGGTGATCCTCGTGCAGAGCGTCCAGTTCCGCCCGCGGGACCTCGCGCACCGGAACGCCCGCGCGTTCGGCAGCCTTCAGGACCTCTTTCAGTCCCTGGCTGTGGCGGGCCGCGCGCCCGGCCGGAAACGCCCGAGCCGGGCCCGCCCCCCTGCCAGCGCACCCCCCCCGCGTACCCACCCCGCCGCCTCCCGCCCCTGTTCCCGCGCGGGGCGGGGGCGGGGGCCGCGCGGGCCCCGACCGCCCCCCGCGCCGCCCGCCCGTATCGCTTCGACCACCGCTCGCTTCCCGACCGCGACCCGGGGCCGCCCGCCGGCAGGCGTCACACGACCACCGCGAGAGCGAGACATCCGACGCCGTCCCCATGCAGTCCGAGCCCTTCGGGGCGCGTGGCTTTCACCGACACGAGGTCGGTCGGAAGGCCGAGCACGCGCCCCAGGGCCTCCCGCATCTCCTGCCGCCGCGGGCCGATCGCAGGCCTCTCACACACGACGGTCAGGTCGCACGAATCGGGTGCCAGTCCCTTCTCGGCCAGCAGTGCGACGGTCCGTGTAAGTAGCCCGGTTCCGCTGATGCCTGCTATCGCCGGGTCCGTGTCCGGGAAGTGATCACCCACGTCGCCGAGCGCGGCCGCACCGAGCAGCGCATCCGCGAGCGCGTGGCAGACGACGTCGCCGTCCGAGTGCCCTTCCAGCCCGTCCGAACCTTCGAAGCGCAGGCCCGCGAGCCACAGCTCGCGCCCCGGGGAGAACCGATGCACGTCGAACCCCAGTCCGTAGCGAGGCCGCTCAGGCACCCGGGCCCCCCATCCTGGCTTCGGCCCGCGCCAGGTCGAGCATCGTGGTGATCTTCATGTTCATGGGATCGCCGGGGACCGTGACCACGGACCCCTCTCCCTCCATCAGCATGGCGTCGTCCGTAACGACCACGCCTTCGGTGGCCGCCCTCTCGTGGGCGTCCACCAGGCTCTGGAACCGGAACGCCTGAGGCGTCTGCGCCAGAGCCAGCTCCTCGCGGTCCACGGTGGAAAGCACGCGCCCGTCGAGGACTCGCTTCACCGTGTCCGCTACCGGAACCACGGGCACCGCACCCACCACATCGCCCGTGACAGCGCCCACCACCTCCGTGAACAGATCGGGGGGAGCGAACGGCCGAGCGGCATCGTGAACGGCCACGACCTCGGTGCCAGGGCCGAGGGCAGCGAGCGCCGCACGGACCGATGCCTGCCGTGTCGCCCCGCCCGTCACGATCGTGCAGGGCAGGTCCAGGCCTTCCACGCAGCCCCCGGCGAGTTCCTCGTAGCCGGGCGGCGCGGTGACCACGAGAGCCGAGATAGCAGGCGAGGCGGCGGCCGCTGCGGCGGCCACGGAGAGCATGGGGCGCTCGCCTATCGGCAGGAACGCCTTCGGAAGCTCGGCCCCAACGCGACGCCCGGCTCCTGCGGCCAGCAACACGGCAGCGGCTCGTATCTCCATGGCCAGCGAAGCATGCCAGAAGCGGGCCGATCCGGGGACTCCGAGCCTGGCAGGATCCCCGGCCTGGCTAGTGAGGCGCGGTCTCCACAGGCTCAGCCAGGCTGGCGAAGATCATCCGGCCGGTCGCCGTCTGGATCACGTTGCGAACCTGCGCTTCGACCTGGCTCCCGATACACGCGGCAGCCTCGTCGATGACGACCATGGTCCCGTCTTCCAGGTAGCCCACGGCTTGTCCGTGTTCCCTACCCTCCTTGACGAGCCTGACGACGACCTCGTCGCCCGCCGAGTAGGGCACGCGGAACTTCGAGGCCAGAGCGTTGATCTGGGCGACCGGCACACGCAGGGCCTCAGCAACCTTCGCCAGGTTGTGATCGACCGTGATCAGGGAGGCCCCACTCTCGCGGGCAAGGCGCACGAGCGCTGCGTCCACGTCGATCACTCCCGCTTCCTCGACGAGCCGGAACTGGATGGTGGGAGCCTTCTGCAATTGCACCAGAACGTCCAGACCGCGGCGCCCCCTGGTGCGTCGCTTCGGATCGGAGGAGTCGGCTATGGCCTGCAGCTCCCTCAGGACGCCCTCGTGCAGGAGGATCGTTCCCGAGACGAACCCCGTGCTCACCAGGTCCTCCACACGCCCGTCGATCAGTGCGCTGGTGTCGATCACATGAAGCTCGCCGGCCGAGCGCACCGAGGCCCGCGGCTTCATACCCACGAGACCGAAGATGTCCTCGTGCTTGGCCTGCCCGAGCCGAAGCCCGATCGAGCCCACGACCAGGAACACGAATGCGATCAAAGGCCATGTAAGGGGCTCCCGGGCAAGGAGGAAGGGGATCGAAAGCAAGACGGCAACGACGAGCCCCAGGATCAGACCGACCACACCGCCGGCCAACTCGGCAGCTGGACGTCGTCGCAGCTCCCTCTCCAAGCCCGACACCGCCTGCAGGGTGAGTCTTCCGAGGATGCCACCCAGCACGTAGCCGCTCGCGGCGCCGAGGAATACGTACAAGATGACCGAGCGACCGCTCAACTCGGTGGCGAGCGTGCCCACCTGATACCCAGCGGCGCCTAGCACCGCGATCGAGATCGATCGCACGCCCTCGACCAGGCGCCCCTTGAGTCTCGCCTTCCGGCTCTCGTCCTCTGTCATCCCCGTTCTCCGAAGTCGTGCGGAAGGAAGCCGGGCACAGCCTCCCGTCTATCCGGCATCGGCCGGTCAGGGGATGAACCTAAGTGGAAGTCCTGTAGAAGTCCTAGGACGGTCGATCAGGCCTCTGCGGCAGCGACCTTGACCCCATGGGCGTCGTCGAGCACCCCGTCGATCATCGCCTCGGCATCGCTCTCGCTCTTGCCCGTGGCGAAGCAGAGCTCCGAGATAAGGATCTGGCGAGCCTTGATGATCATCCGCTTCTCGCCGGCGGAAAGGCCTTTCTCCCGGTCCCGGATGGCGAGGTTCCGCAGCACCTCCGCCACCTCGTAGGGGTCGCCGGAATGGAGTTTCTCCAGGTTGTTCTTGAAACGTCGGCTCCAGTTGGCCGCCACCACGGTCTCGCCCTCGGTGAGCACCTTCAGGATCTTCTTGGCCTCGTTCTTGCTTACGCAGGCACGCAATCCGACCTGCTCCGTGGAGTCGGTCGGCACGAGAACCGTGAGGTCTCCGTACACGACCCTGAGGACCAGGTATCTCCGCTTCTCGCCCAAGAACTCCCTCTCACGAACCTCTTCCACAACTGCTGCCCCATGTTCGGGGTGTACCACGGTGTCGCCTTTGCGGAACGCCACGAACCCTCCCTCGAGAGAAGCGGGAAACCTCCGGGATGACTAGTCAGCAGGGTAGCATGCAGACCCTTTCCGGTGCAAGCAAAAACCGCAGGTCAGAAGGCGGGTTTCCGCCGTTCCGTGGCTCGAACGGTCTACGCCGGAAGGCGATTGCCCGACGTCAGGGGCCGTGGAAGTGCCCAGTCGAGCGCCTCGCGGAGGTTCCGAACCTGCCGAACGCGAACCCCCGCGGGGGGGTCCTGCGGCATCCCTGGCGCGTACACGAACTTGCAGCCAGCCGCTCGGGCGGCCTGGGCCCGGGCGGAGAGCCTGGGGACAGGTCGGATCAGCCCCGTGAGGGACACCTCTCCCACGAAGGCCGCGCCCTCCGGAGCCGGGATACCCGTGCAGGCGGACACCAAGGCGGCGGCTATAGCCAGGTCGCAAGCCGGATCGTCCACCCTCGCCCCTCCGCATGTGGCCCCGAACAGCTCCGCCCTGCCCACGGGCAGCCCGACGACCCGGTCCAGCACCGCAGCCACAAGCTGGAACCTCCGCGGGTCAAGGCCCGTCGCCTGCCGGCGAGGCGGTCCGTCGAGGGCCCCGACCAGGGCCTGCACCTCCACCGCGAGCGCCCGGCGACCGCTGCGAGGCAAGGCTACTGCCGCCCCGGCGACCCGCTCGCCGGTCAGGAGCACACCCGAGGGGTCGACCTCGGTGAGCCCCCCCTTCGCCATCTCGAACCATGCCGTCTCGCCCTCGGGACCGAATCGGTTCTTCCCTCCGGAGAGCACGCGGAGGCCGTTCCGCGGATCACCGTCGAAAGTCAGGACCGCGTCCACCGCGTGCTCCAGGGCGCGAGGGCCAGCGAGGTCGCCGTCCTTCGTCACGTGCCCGATGAGGACCACCGCGACGCCCTCGGCCTTTGCCAGCCCCACCAGGGCATCGGTGCACATCCGGACCTGCGCCACCCCGCCGGGCACCTGCCCTCCTGCAGGGTCCCTGACCGCCTGGATGGAGTCGACCGCCAGCAGGAACGGGGCCGCGGTGCGCGCGGCATCCAGGACCTGCTCCAGGTCGCGCCCGGCGGCGAAACGGATGGCCCCGGGATCGACCCCCAGCCGCCGGGCGCGACCTGCGACCTGTGCACGCGACTCCTCGCCGGAGACGAGGAGGCACCCGGCGCCGCGCGACGTGAGGCTCCCGAGAAGCTGAAGCAGCAGGGTGGACTTACCGATCCCGGGCTCGCCGGCGAGCAGGGTCACCGATCCGGGGACCACCCCCCCGCCCAGGACCCGGTCTACCCCGGCCAGGCCGGAGGGAACCCGTTCCGAGGCATCCTCGGAGCCCGAGCCCAGCGCCTCGGGCGCGACCGCGCTGCCCGTCGCGGCGCGAACGGCGGCCTGGACGGTTCCCCAACCGCCGCAGTGCGGGCAGCGCCCCGCCCACCGGGCGAGGCGCTGCCCGCACCCATCGCACGCGTACGAAGTCCGTTCCTTAGCCACGAACCCGACCATAGCGAGGGGGTGTGACACGGTAGGCTCCGGTTCGATGGACGTCGAGACCGTGACCCTGCTGTTCGCGATGCTGGCCTTGGTCACGAACGCGCTGGTCGTGCTGTTCACGATCGTAGCCGTCGGCGCCCGCTTCTCGGGGGGCGCCGCCGGCATCAGGGATGCCCTGTGGGACCGGCTCGCCCCTTCGGCGCTTCCCCTCGCGGCCCTGATAGGACTCACAGCCATGCTCGGCAGCCTCTACTACTCCGAGATCAAGCACTACGTGCCCTGCAGCCTGTGCTGGTACCAGCGGATCGCCATGTACCCGCTGCCGATCGTGCTCGCTATCGCGGCATGGAAAGGCGACGACCGGATCCGGCGCTACGTCATCCCCCTGGCCCTGGTCGGCTCGGTCATCTCGATCTACCACTACCAGCTCGAGTGGTTCCCCAGCCAGACGAGCGTCGCCTGCTCCGCAACCGGAGCCCCTTGCAACGCACCGTATTTCCGGGAGTTCGGGTTCATCTCCCTGGCCTACATGGCCCTCTCGGGGTTCCTCGCCATAGCCTGGCTCGCCTGGATCGCCGGCCAGCGCGAACGATCGGAAGCCACCTGAGATCGCTCGGCCCTCCCGATGTCAGAGCCCCGGAGTAGGTTTCTGCACTCCCCCGGGTGAGGCCCATCGGGCTCCGGCCTCGGCCGAAAGCATGAAGCTGGCCCAGGCGGCTTCTCGTTCGCCGCCGTAAGCCGATACTTGTGTTGTGAGGTGGTACCCGTGCGAGTGGTCAAGGTTGATTTCGACGGTTCCGAGAGCGGCGGAGCGCAGGCTCCCGAGGCTTTCGACACCGAGCAAGAGCACCAGCTGGTGCTGGTGATCTGGCGCGACGCCTACTTCGACTTCGACCAGCGGAGCACCGACGACACCCGCTCCGACTACCTCGTGCATACGGTCGGTTTCCTGCTCTCGGAGGGGCCGCGCTTCGTCTCGCTGGCGCAGGAGGTGCTCCCCGACGGCGACGGCTTCCGGGCCGTCACGCACATCCCGCTCTCGATCGTCGAACGCATCGTTCCGCTCCACCTCGACACGGAGCCGGATCAAGCCGCACCGGCCGCCGAGTGACAATACTCCCTGGGCGGCAACGAGCCGCCACCGTTCGCGGGAAGGAGGGATGAACCGATGAGAGCCGTCTCGGTTTTCGTTCTCATGCAGCCGCGTCCCTCCGCCGCTTCCTGAGCCTCGTCGCTCCCGTGTCCCGGCTGGACGCGGATCCGACACGTCCACACGCGTTCCGGAAGGAGCCCCACGTTGCGACACGAGGCTTTGGAGCACTTCATCAACGAAGGTCTGATCACGAACGTCATCCGACCACTCAAGAGCGGCAAGGAGGCGAGCGTTCATCTGTGTCGCGCAAGCCCGTCCACGACGGGCCTTGAACTCGCGGTCCTGAAGTTGTTCCATCCCCTGGATCGCCGCGACTTCCGTGACGAGAGCCTCTATCGGGACGGCGAGTTCATCAAGGAACGGCGCATCCGCTCGGCTCTCGAGAAGAAGACGCGCTTCGGTCGGGAGATCCAGGGCGCGCTCTGGGTCGGGCGCGAATGGGAGAGCCTCAAGAAGCTGTCCGGGGCTGGGGCACCGGTGCCCGTGCCTATCGAAGGCACCGACGACGCCATCATGATGAGCTACATCGGCGACGAGACGACCGCAGCGCCCAGGCTGCACGAGCACAGGCCCGAGAGCCGCGACGAAGCCGAGCAGCTATGGAACCAGCTGCGGCGAGGGATAGAGCTGATGCTCTACCACGACGTGGTGCACGGGGACCTCTCGCCCTACAACGTCCTGGTCTGGGAGGGAGACATCACGATCATCGATCTCCCGCAGGCGGTGGATCCCAAGAAGAACCGCCATGCCCAGCCGATGCTTCAGCGCGACGTCAGGCGCCTGGGTGACTGGTTCGAGAGGTACGGGCTCTGCCTGCCCTGGGACCGCATCGCGAACGACATGTGGACCGCGTGGACGTTCGCGGACCTCGTGCCCGCCGAGCTTCGCTCCAGCCTGTGAGGCCGACGGGCATGCCCCGGCAGACCACCACCACGCAGCCGCGTAGTCTGGACTCTTCCTCGAGTGGCTAGACGGCAGGTCGACGTCGAGCATCCATGGTTTATGCGGGCAGAGGGGGGAGCCGTGAGGCTGCCGGCCGAACGCGTCGATACGAGGATCCCGTTCGACACGTTCGTGATGGAGGAGCACGAGCGACTGTTCAAGGCTCTCTATTTCGTCACGGGGAGCCGCGAGGATGCGGAGGACCTGTCACAGGAGGCGTTCCTGCGGCTGTGGGAGCGATGGGGGGAGATCGATCGCATCACCGATCCTACCGCCTACCTGTTCCGGATCGCGCTGAACGGGTTCCGGATGCAGCGCCGTCGCGCAGCGACGGCGCTTCGGAGGCGGGTCTTAGCTCGAGACGATCGAGACGAGTTCGCCGAAGCTGAGGTACGTGCGGACGTCCGACAGCTCCTCCTGGGTCTGTCACCGCGTCAGCGCGCCGCCCTCCTGCTCGTGGACCTGCTCGGGTATCCGTCCGAGCAGGCAGCCAGCATCCTGCGGGTCCGGCCGTCCACGGTTAGGAACCTAGCCAGCCAGGGTCGAGCGGCCCTCAGTGCGGAAGGAGCGCGGGATGCCTGATGTGCAGGAGGTGTTCCGGATGGCTACGCAGAAGGTCAGGCCCAAGCCAGACTTCGTCGAAAGGCAGCACGCGCAGCAGCGGCGGCGGACACAGAACCGGAAGATCGCTGCGATCGGTGTGGTGTCAGCTATCGGTTTGATGGCCGCTTTGCTGGTGCTCTCGAACCTTCCCGGGAGAGACACGACCGCGCCTGCCGACGACGCTTCTGGGCTGCTTCTGCCGGGTATATCGGATCAGCAGGCGATCGAGGTCTCCAACGGGTTCATCGACGCGATCGGCGGGTTCGATGGAGAACGGGCGGTCGGCTACCTGGCCGACGGCGCACACCTTGGCATGGACGCGACCACTCCGGCACAGGTGCCCTTGTTCACCTCCTTCCTCGAGGCCACGGGCTACAAGCAGATGCGTGGGGGACCCTGTCAGGTCGGGAGCACGTCGGCGTTGGGCACGTCGGTCCGTTGCTCTTTCGAATGGCACGCCATCCGGTCGGGTGAGCTCGGCCTGGGTCCTTATCCAGGCTGGTGGGATATCACCGTCCGAGACGGAGAAATCGTCTCGGTGTCGCTTCACTGGTCGTACGCCCGGAAGTTCTCGTCTCAGGTGTGGGAGCCATTCGCGCGCTGGGTGTCCAAGAACCATCCCGAGGACTTCGGAGTGATGTACGTCGACGATGGTCAGAACTTCCGGCTCACCGAGCAGTCGATCCGCCTATGGGAAGAGCGCACCAAGGAGTACGTGGAAGCGGTCCAGCAAGGAGCGGCGTAGCCCGAGCCCGGATGCCGAGAAGCCCGGTCCCCAACTTGGGGCCGGGCTTCGGCCTTGATGCCCCCGTAGGGGCGGACGCGAGAACGCCTACTCAGGCGACCCCGCGAGCTCAACGGGCGGCGCGTCGGGCGGGACCAGTCCCATCGAGGAGCTGAACATGATCTCTCCGTCCACCACGTCCACCAGCACGGTCTCACCGGCTCGGAACTCCTTGTGGAGGATCTTCTCGGCGAGCGGGTCCTCGACCAGCCGCTGGATGGTCCGACGGAGCGGCCTGGCTCCAAGGGCTTGGTCCCAACCCTTCTCGGCCAGCAGCGTCTTGGCGACGTCTGTTAGCTCGATGTCGATGTCCTTCGCCTTCAGCTGCTCTTCGATCCGCAGCATCATGAGGTCCACGATCTGCTTCACGTCCTCCGTGGACAGCGAGTGGAAGACGATGACCTCGTCGATCCGGTTCAGGAACTCCGGCCGGAAGGACTTCTTGAGCTCGTCGGTGACCTTGTCCTTCATCTTCTCGTAGGTGACGGCGTCGTCGCGCGTTGCCGTGAACCCGATGCCGATGCCCTTAGAGATGTCCCTGGTCCCCAGGTTGGACGTCATGATGATGATCGTGTTCTTGAAGTCCACGTGGTGTCCCTGAGCGTCCGTCAGGCGCCCGTCCTCGAGGATCTGCAGGAGCGTGTTGAACACGTCCGGGTGTGCCTTCTCGATCTCATCGAACAGGATCACGCTGAACGGCTTGCGCCGGACGGCCTCGGTGAGCTGGCCGCCCTCCTCGTACCCGACGTAACCGGGAGGCGATCCGATCAGCCGCGAGACCGTGTGCTTCTCCATGTACTCCGACATGTCGAGCTGGATCAACGCGTCCTCGTCCCCGAACAGGAACTCCGCCAGGGCCCGGGACAGCTCCGTCTTCCCGACCCCCGACGGCCCCAGGAAGATGAACGAACCGCTGGGCCGGCGCGGGTCCTTGAGGCCGCTGCGCGTCCTGCGGATCGCACGCGAGACGGCGGAGATCGCCTCATGCTGGCTGACGATCCTGCGGTGGAGCTCGTCCTCCATACGCAGGAGCTTCTCCGTCTCCTCCTCGGTGAGTTTGAAGACCGGGATACCGGTCCAGAGGGAGAGGACCTCGGCGATCTCCTCCTCGTCTATCTCGGACAGGATGTCCATCTCGCCGGCTTTCCAGGACTGCTCGCGGCGAGCCCGTTCCTCCTGGAGCTGACGCTCCTCGTCGCGCAGGCGCGCCGCGAGCTCGAAGTCCTGGCCGTCGATGGCCGACTCCTTCTTCAGGCGCACTTCCGCGATCTTCTCGTCCACCTCGCGCACGTCGGGCGGCGCCGTCATGCGGCGGATCCGCATGCGGCTGCCGGCCTCGTCGATCAGGTCGATCGCCTTGTCCGGCA